>JBDRCC010000015.1:0-12176 GCA_043822065.1 archaeon
TACAGGGACTGCATCCGCATGGTGGTGGACAAGAACATGAACGAGGCTGGGATGCGGGACTATGCCTCGCCAAGCGAGCTTGCTTTTGTGTCGCCTGGCTCGGATACGGACACCATTGGCGACCCCGACATGAACACGAAAAGATATATCCTTGACGGGCTGCATACAAGCTCGATTTACACAGTGTGCACGGAGGGGACTGGGAGCCCGAGCTACTGCGACATAGACATCGAGCTTGGGAGGGATGTCGGAAGAGTGGACGGGTCTGAGGTCATCGGCGGCATAAAGCTCATACAGGTTGACGTGTCAGGGAGCTCGGCGGCAAAGATGTACGTTTATGTGAAGCCCAAGGGCAATTTGTGGAGCGAGGCAACCCTGGTTTATAGCGCTGCCAGCGCCACGGACGGAATCCACAAGGCAGACCTTGGCGACGGAAGTGTGGTGGGGAGCATACGGATACACGCTGAGTTCGCAGGCGCTGCTGCGGGCGAACAGCTGAAAGTAGTAGAAGTGGACGCCTACAAGGACGCGTACCAGTATTATACCTGCGCAGGGGTGGCCACGTCTGATGACACCCAAAGCGCGCTCTATTCTGTTAAATCCCCCTTCCTGTCCGCGTATGGAGAGGGGAATTTTGTGATGGTGCTCGCCACAAGGGAAAACAAAGGGCTTCTCGCGGTGGGCAACGGCGCCATCCCTATAGACAGCCTGATAACGGCAGTCCCGGTCTTCAACAAGATGAACCCGAGCGACCCGATAATAGTCAAAATGGGGGTACGGACGTGAGGCGCGGAGACGTCGAGGTCTACAACCTCATACTCGTGATAGTCGTGATAATGGCTGCAGGCATGCTCTTCAAGTCATCTGCAACCCGCCAGGTCGAGTTTTTCAGCTTCTTCGTCACCGACGAGTCAGTCGTGCAGATGTCGAGCATCGCGGCTGTGGACGTTGTGTACCTTCAGGACGCCTTCGACAAGTCTGTTGAGCTTGCTGAGGCCAAGATATCGGCAGGCGCCCCGTCGAACAAATTCTGCTGCTATGCTAACACCTATATGAACCTTGCGATAAAAGGGCGCGGGATGGAGAACCTGATGAACTGCGTGCCTGTAAGCGGAGCCCAGTCCAAATGCCTTTACACTACGGGGAAAGGAGTCACAGTGTCCGGGACCACAGCCAATTACTGCGATGGGACTGTAACCTGCACATATGAGGCGTATGACCGGGCGGCGATACTCCAGGATATAAAGCTTTATTCTGGGACAACGCTGGCACCTGCCTGCCCATATACTGAGTGCGACACTGATGGGGACGGGTGCCTGGACAAGAACGAGGACTATGCTGACTATGACGATGACTATGTGCCGTCGATAATCGACTCCTGCCCTAAAGGTACCTGCATGGGAGGGGGGTACTTCTGCAACGAGACTACCTGCAGACCGCAGTCCTGCGGGCAGAGTGAGAAGAAATCCCCTGACTGCAGCGGATCCATACCGACATGCGTGGATCAGTGCGGCATCACCTCGATGCCCGGCGGGGCTGACAACGACGGGGACGGCTTCCATATCCAGGGGAACCTGGATTCTGACAAGGACTGCTTTGACCTTGACTGCGGGGCGGACACGAACCGCGACGGCATAGTTGACATATGCCTTAACGGTGACCGGGATGGAGACGGAATTATAGATGGGGTTGACACCGACGTGGATGGGGATAATGTGTTTAATGATTACGATAATTGCCCGTATACCTCAAACGCTGACCAGCTGGACACTGACAGCGACGGCAGAGGTAATGTTTGCGACAACTGCCCTGCGGTCGCCAACGCAGACCAGGCGGATGCTGATGCAGACGGAGTCGGGGACGCGTGCGAGGTATAACCTCCGGCGGCGCCTCCGCCACCCCCAGGTTACGCCGTGGGTCCAGCGGTCACACCCAAATGGCGGAGAGATGGATCGCAGCCTTTTGCTTGGTAGCTGTAATATTTATAATGTAGTTGTACCATAGTTACAGCATGCCGGCAGGATATGTTGTAGTACTAGCTTTCGTAATCGCGCTTCTGGCGGTTGCGTTCAAGATAAAGGACTATCTAGTAGAGTTCAAGGAGTACGAAAGGGCGGTGGTCTTCCGCTTCGGCAGGTTCAACCGGGTAGCCGGCCCGGGATGGGTCCTCATCCTGCCAGTCATCGAGAAGTACACCAAATACGACCTCAGGACGCACACAGTCGACGTCCCGCCCCAGATGGTAATCACCAAGGACGGCATCGAGCTGAGGATTGACGCAGTTGTTTATATCCGTGTCATAGACCCGAAGAAGGCGGAATTGTTCGTTGAGGAGGACTACAGGTTTGCGGTCGAGGAGTTCATCAAGGGCAAGATAAGGAACATAATAGGCAGGATGGAGCTGAGCGACGTCTACGGCAGGATAACCGACCTGAACGAAATTCTCTGCGAGTCCGCAAGGAACATCTCCCAAAACTGGGGTGTCGAAATCGAGGACGTGGAGCTCCAGGGGGTTCAGCCGCCGGCTGACGTCGTCGACGCCCTGAAGGCGCAAGAGATTGCCGAGAGGCAGAAGCTCGCGGCGATAGAGCGGGCTGAGGCGCTCAAGATAAAGATTGACGCAATACAGAAGTCTGCGGGGCAGCTGAATGACAAGGCGCTCGCATACCTTTACATGCAGAGCCTTGAGAAGATTGCCGCTGGGCCTGCGAACAAGATAATATTCCCGCTTGAGTTCACAAAGCTCGCCGAGAGGCTGGTGTCTGGGAAAAAGGATTAAGATGGTATTTGAGAGCGTGCTTAGCCCTGAAACGGCGGAGAACAAGCCATATGACGCATTCATCCTGAGCTTCCTGCTTTCTACAATATCGATAATGCTGGCGTTCATCGTCTTCACCCCGTACATTGTGGTGAACACGGTGCTTTCAGCCTACACTATTTTTTTCATCGGGATCGTGCTGTTCATCGTCGAGGGGAAGCGGTCCTTTTCAAAGACGCTTTTCACGCTCACCCTGCTGGCGGTAGTCACGATAATATTCATAACAAACATACAGGGCAAGATACTCGCCCTCGACTATTCAGCATACGCGACATCGGTCTCGCTTTCGATGATATTCTTCACCTCGCTCGGGCTTGCGCCGCTCATGGTGAGGCTGCTCCAGGTAGAGGAGCGCAGGGACATTGAAGATCTTGAGGATACTTTCCTTGAGAGGCATTACCACGTGCTCCTGGCTTACGCCGCGCTGTTTGTTGGCGCAGTTTTCGCGTATTCGCTCTGGTTCACGATACTGCCGGAGTCGCTTGTGGAGACGATATTCAGCGAGCAGCTGAGCACGATAAGGTGGGTGTCCGGGCTGAGGATGGGCCTTACGGCGCAGGTAATCGGCGGGCAGAGCTTTGGGCTGATACTTAACAACAACCTGAAGATACTCGCAGTCTCGGCGCTGATGTCGTTTGCGCTTGGCTCGGGTGCGATATTCATACTCACCTGGAACGCGTCAGTGATAGCCGTCGCGATAGGCGACACCGCAAGGACCTTCATCTCGTATTATGCAGGGATGGGGCACTTCGCAGGGGTGGCCGCTTACTTCCATGCCCTCCCGATTTCGCTTTCGAGGCTGCTTTTCCACGGGAGCATAGAGATACTAGCCTACTTCATTGGAGGGCTCGCGGGCGGAATTCTGTCGGTGGCGGCGATCGCCCACGAGGGCGCAGCGATATGGCTTGTGATAAAGGATGCGACAAAGCTGCTTGCCTTTTCGGTTTTCCTGATAGTGGTTGCCGCAGCCATTGAGGCGGCGATGATAGGGGTATGACGAGGATAATAGGCATAACAAGCGGAAAGGGAGGCGTGGGGAAGACGACCACGACTGTGAACCTTGCAACCGCGCTGACCGCGCTCGACAAGAGCGTGATAATTGTCGACGCGAACCTGACCACCCCGAACATAGGGCTCCACTTGGGGATGCCGCTGTCCGGAGTTACGCTTCACGACGTCCTCGACGGGGATGCGTTCATAACCGAAGCCATAACGATACACCCCTCGACGGGAGTCAGGGTCGTGCCCGCCGGCCTGAACATAGACAACCTCAACAGGCTCAACTACAACATGCTCGGGAGCACCATATTCGACCTGCTCGGATACGCGGACTTCATCCTTGTGGACTGCCCGGCCGGGCTTGACGTCGGCTCCCAGAAGGTAATACAGGCGTGCGAAGAGGTGCTGATAGTCACGAACCCCGAACTGCCCGCAGTCACGGACGCGCTCAAGGCGAAAAAGTTCGCCGAGACGAACGCGCATGTCCTCGGCATAGTCCTGAACAAGGTGCGGCACGTCAAAAGCGAGATGACCGTGTCCGAAATAGAGCAGATTATCGAATCGCCCGTTGCAGTCATCGTGCCGCACGATGACAGGGTCCAGGAGTCAATATCAAAGAAAGTCCCCCTGCTTGAGCTTGCGCCGAACAGCCCGGCAAGCAAGGAGTGGAGGCGGCTTGCCCGCCTGATAGAGGGCTTAGAGTTTGAGGATGTCCTGCCGTCCGACATCGGCGGGATGAAACGGTTCTTTGCAAAGCTGTTCAGAAGGGGATAGTCAGTAAGCCAGCTCAAAAACGGCGACTGGGTATTCTATTCCAAGATTGTCAAGCACCTGCGGGTGTATCTCGCCGATTTTTCCATACATGTTTCCGGCTTTTATCTCAGCCACCCTCCCTGGGATGTAGGACTGGTCGTCCGCCGGGCTTATGGAGGAAATTTCCATGCCAAGCTCGTGCGCAAGGGACTCGGCGTAGGCGCGGATTGACGTATAGCTTGCAAACTCCGAGGCGCACACCGCGGCAACCGCGCGCTTTGGCATTTCTTCTCCGAGGGACGCATAGCCAACCTCGAAGAACATCTGAGGCAGCTCGTAGCGGGAGTTTGTCTTGACTACTTCAAGGAGGTGCGGCAGGATGCTGCTCCTGAACTGGGTGAAGTCCGAAGTCCTCGGGTTTGAGATTACGACCTCCGGCGCCTCGGGCTTTAGCATGCGCTGGAACTGCTTATCAGGATTCGACAGGTAAAAGGAGAAGCATTCGTAAAACCCAAATCCGGTCATGATTTCCCTAATCTTCGCGTTGAGCAGGCTTTCATCGGTCTGCCTGCCTGTTGTCGCAGTGTCTGAAATCTGCGGCTGGAAGCTTGCGTAGCCGTAGGCGATTGCAATCTCCTCGACCAAGTCCATGGGATGGAGGATGTCGGTCCTGTACGGCGGGATTTCAACGGATACCACTTTTGAGCCTGACGCGCCGAAGCGCATTTTCCTGAGCAGGCGGGAGATTTCTGCGCCTGTCAGCTCTATTCCAAGGAGGCTGTTGCAGTATGCCGGGTCAAGCCCCATCTTTCTTGTCTGCAGGAACGGCGTATATTCCTTTCCGACCTTGACGGACTCCACCTTGAATCCCCTGTCGAGGAATGATGCGCAGTAGATGTTAAGCGCCTGGTGCGCGGCACGCAGGTCCCAGCTGTCGATGTCCAAGAAGATTGTCTTAGTATCCTCCGTAACCTTCGAGTCCTCTGAGTTCACTATCGGCGGGAAGGAAAGGATGGTTCCCTTGCTGTCGATTATTATCGGGTACTTCCTGTACGGCTTCAGCAGGTCAGCAAACTGCTGGCCCTTTGGGTGCTCCGCGAGAATCTCGCTTAGCGTCATTTTTCCCGACATCCCAAGCGGGACAAAGGAGATTGAATCCGGGTCGACCGCCATGTACCTGAACGGCGGCTTTACCTTGTCCAAGTCGTGGAAGCCGCTCGCTAGCTTCTTCCTCCGCCTGCCCATGGTGTCGTTTATCTTCTCCTGGAACTGCATCATTGAAGCGACGACAGGGTCGGTGAGCTTGACATTTCGTATAACTGCGGCAAGGAAATGCGGGCGCACGTCCTTGACTGACTTGTCGACGGTGACCTCGACGTTTCCTTTTGGAATCTTGTACTGGACCGGGCCGGTTTCTACGTTCAGGAAACCGGCAACCGCCCTTGCAAACCCCTCTATGGACAGCATGTCCGGGCGGTTTGGGAATATCTCAACAGTCAGGAGGTCCGGGGTCAGGTGCTCCACAGGAGTGCCTAAAAGTGGAAGAACGTCCTGGATGTCCTTGTCGGTCAGCTTCTTCCCGACCAGCTTTTCAAGGTCCTTCCTGCCGTACTCAAGGACTGCCATAGGAAGTTATATGTAATACCTGTTTTTATATTATGTCATGAAAAAGGAGCTGGAAGCATACGTATCCGGCAGCATGGTAATGCTGGTCTGGCAGGTAATCCTGCTGAAGATTTTCGGCATCGGCTGGACAGTAACAGGCACGATCGCGGTTGCGTCAGCCCTCCTCTTTTTCATAGTCTCGGTCCTGATTTTCGAGAGCAGGGAGCTGAAAGGCGGGGTTTAGGCACGGCAGGGAAAAATATAAATTAGGGTATAGGATTAAACGAAAAGGATGGCAGACGACAAAGAAAACCCAACGATTGAGCTGAGGGTAGCCAAGGCAATGCCCGAGGATGCGGAGCGGGGCATAGTCAGGATAGACTCAAAGGCGACGAAGATGGTAGGCGTCGCGGTGGGGGACATAGTCGAGATAATCGGTGGAAGGACAACGGCCGCGATAGTCGAAAGGGCTTACCCAAGCGATGTTGGCCTTGGCGTCATAAGGATGGACGGGCTCATAAGGAAGAACGCGGAGACGGGCATAGGGGAAAGTGTCAAGGTCAAGAAAGCGGAAATCTTTGAAGCGAAAAAGGTGGTAATCGCACCGACACAGGAGCTCGGCGGGCAGCTAGTCGTCCAGGGGATTGAGCGGCTGCTTATCGGACGGCCTTTTGTCAAAGGGGACATACTCGCACCCATACAGAGGCGCGGCGGGGGCATAGACATAAACAGCCTCTTCAGCGAGTCGTTCGGGCTGCCCATATTCGGCGGCGGAATTGGCGGAATAAAATTCGTAGTTGCAAGCACCCAGCCGAAGGGCGTGGTAATAGTCACTGACGTGACTGAGATTGAGGTCAGCCAGCAGGCTGCGGTTATAAAAGATGAGAAGCTCCCTGACGTAACTTACGAGGACATTGGCGGGCTGAGGGATGAGATAAAGAAAGTCCGCGAGATGATAGAGATACCACTCAAGCACCCAGAGGTATTCGAGAGGCTCGGCGTCGAGCCGCCGAAAGGCGTGCTTTTGTACGGCCCGCCTGGAACAGGAAAGACGCTTCTTGCGAAGGCGGTTGCAAACGAGACTAATGCCAACTTTATCCTCATAAATGGCCCGGAAATAATGTCGAAGTTCTACGGCGAGTCGGAGAAGCAGATAAGGGACATATTCGACAATGCGCAGAAGAATGCGCCGAGCATAATATTCATCGATGAGCTGGACTCAATCGCCCCGAAGAGGGAGGAGGTAACCGGTGAGGTCGAGAGGCGGGTTGTCGCCCAGCTGCTTTCCCTGATGGACGGCCTCCAAGCGAGGGGGCGGGTAATAGTCATAGGCGCGACGAACAGGCCGGAGGCGCTCGACGTTGCACTCAGGAGACCGGGGAGGTTTGACAGGGAGATAGAGATTGGCGTGCCAGACCGCGACGACAGGAAAGAGGTTCTCCAGATACACACGAGGAGGATGCCGCTTGGTTGGGAACAAATCAAGACGTATGTAGCGCCATATCTATTAGAACTGCAAAAAATTTCGAGAATCGATGATAATACAATACATATCAGCGCTAAGATTGGCATTGACACAGATGGGTCTATGAAAATGCCAGGGGGAGATCTATTCTTTTATGCTAAAGATTTGAACGAAAAGTATTCTGCCATTGATAAGTATTCTACAACGGTTCCTAAGGAGGGTATATTAGAAGTGGGTAAATCAAAAAAACTCCCCCACGAGGACTATATTCGATTTAAAAATTCCCAGTTCACAGATGGAGAAACGTATGCAATCGACTATTGGATTAAAGCTAAACGCGGGGCGTCTATTATATTTGGTTGGGGCACTACATCTAGCTCGACCACGATAAGTATCGGTAATGAGATTGACCTCGACGCCCTTGCGGACATAACCTATGGGTATGTTGGTGCAGATCTGGCAGCGCTCACGAAAGAAGCCGCGATGGCGACGCTGAGACGGGTTATGGAGAAGGGCGAGTTCAAGCTCGACGAGAAGGGGGGAGCGATACCGCCGGAGACCCTGAAGAAGCTAATAGTCGAAAAGAAGGACTTTGACGAAGGAAGGCGGCTTGTCGAGCCGTCAGCCATGAGGGAGGTCCTGTTCAGGAAGCCAACCACTACCTGGGATGACATCGGTGGATTGGAAGAGGTCAAGGCCCAGCTCAAGGAGACTGTGGAATGGCCACTCGAGGATCCGGAGTCGTTCAAGAGGCTCGGGATAAAGCCGCCGAAGGGCGTCCTGCTGTTCGGGCCGCCGGGGACGGGAAAGACGCTCCTTGCGAAGGCTGTCGCGAACGAAAGCGACGCAAACTTCATTTCAGTGAAAGGGCCTGAGCTCATCTCAAAGTGGGTAGGCGAGTCCGAGAAGCACGTCAGGCAGATATTCAAGAAGGCGCGGCAGGTTGCGCCCACGATAATATTCTTCGACGAGCTGGACTCAATCGCCCCGAAGCGCGGCTCGGAGATTGGGGTTAAGGTCGGAGAGAGGATAGTCGACCAGCTGCTGACAGAGATGGACGGCATGGAGGAGCTTGAGGGAGTCATAGTCATAGGCGCGACAAACCGCCCGGACATAATAGACCCTGGGCTGCTGAGGCCGGGACGGTTTGACAGGCACATACTGACGCCAGTCCCGGACAAAGCTGGAAGGCTCAAGATATTTGAGGTGCACACCAAGAACATGCCGCTCGACAAGTCAGTCGGCCTGAAAAAGCTCGCGGATATGACTGACGGGTACGTCGGCGCTGACATTGAGGCGCTGTGCCGCGAGGCTGCGATGAACGCGTTAAGGATTGACAAGAAGGCAAACAAGGTCGACATGAACGACTTTGAGGTCGCATTCACCCATGTCAACCCGACGATGACAGAGGGGATGAAGCACAATTATGAGGGCATACTTAAGGACTTCACGACCCGGGCAAGCATCAAACTAGATAAGGATGTAACCAGGTACTTAGGATAATTCTTTTGGTCGAGCTTTCCGCGAAAAGCTTAAGCTTTTCGGAGCCCCAAAGAACAAGGTTCTTTGCGGTCTTTCGAAGAAAAGGTCGCTGGACAAGGACGTAACTAGATACCTCGGCTGATTCTTAGAAGAAATACACCATCAGGACGTAGAGCGCCAGCATTGCCGCGAGCACAATAGACATCGAGGTGACGGCGCGCATTATCGGCTCAACACCCTCAGGTGATGCAAGGATTAGGAGCATAAGGGAAAGAGTGATGCCAAGCGCTATTCCGGAGACAAACTCCTGCGAAAGCTGGAGGATGCCCTCGCCGGTGTTGAAGTTGAACTGGAAGTATGCGACACTGACGGCAACCGCTATCAGGACTACTATGATTGCGCCGGTCTTTGCGTTTAGCTCGATTAGCATATCCTGCCTACCTCCGGTTTTTGCATCAGCTTTTTTTGAAAAAGCTGATTTGCGTTTACCTCAATCAGCATATCGTTACCTCAGGCTTGTCCTTCACAATCACGGTGTGCTCTGACTGCGAAACGACGCCCCTTTCCTTCTCTATTAATATTGGGTACGAGTATAAAGCTTTTGCTTGGGTGAGCTGGTTAAGGGCGAGGTACTGGGTTAGCGGAGGGAGCTTAAGCCACCTGCTTGCAAAGGGAAGCTTATGGTAGCGCTCCTTCGCCAGCTTCAGTATCGTCTTTGCCTCGCGCATCCTGACCGGCTTGTCCGCGAGATAGCTGAATATCATTGACTCCGGTGCGTCCTTTATCATCCCCACGCCGTCAGTCGCGAACGGCTCGATTGCTATGACCATGCCCTCTTCGAGGACGAAGCTTCCGGACGGAACGTTGGGGATGTTTACCCCGCCGTGAACCTTGTACTGGTCTAGGGTGTGGCCGGAGAGGTTCGAGACCGGCTTGAACCCGAAGGATTGTATTGTCTCCTGTATTTTTGCGCCGATGTCCTTGACGCAGGTTCCCGGAACGCACATCTTTGTCGCCTCGGCAAGCGCCTTTTCTGACGCCTTTATCAGGCCGGCGTGCTTCCCTGAAAAGTCAAGGCTGAACGCAGTGTCTGCGATGTAGCCATCTATGTGGGCGCCGATGTCGACCTTGAGCAGGTTTTCGCCGACGGTTAGCCTGTCGTTTGTTACAGGAGTGTAGTGGGCCGCAACCTCGTTGATGCCCAGGTTTATTGGGAAGGCAATCCCGGCGCCAAGGTCGCGAATCATCTTCTCGCCGTCGTTTGCTATGTCAAGCAGCCGTGAGTCTGCGGTAATCGTCTTCTTCAGGTGGTCGACAACCTTCTTTGCAATCCTGCCGGCGTCCCTATACTTCGTAAAGTTGGTCGGTTCGCCTTGCTGTCTCTTTCCAGTCGAATTTTCCTGCATATTGCACGCCTTTCCTTGACAATTGCCCCTTTAGCTTGGGATCCTTTAGTAGTTTTTCTATCTGCGAGCGGAACTCCTGCGGGGAGTCTGCAAACAATGCCCTTCCATCAGCAAGCTCCTTCGCCGCGCCCCTGGGGCGGCAGATTACGGGCAGGCCGCACGCCATCGCCTCTAAAATCGTGAGCCCGAAGCCCTCCCATTCCGAGGTCGAGATGAGGCAGTCTGCAGATTTCATATAGCTGTAAACCTGTTCAGGCGGAAGGGCTCCAAGCTTTATGCCGCCGAGCCGGCTTGCAAGCGGACCGCCCCCTATTATGTAGAAGTTGCAGTCCGGTGAGATTATATCCTGCAGGAAGCTGACCTTTTCCCTGACAAGATTACCGACAAAGAGGACCGCCGGCATGCGTATCCGTATCGGCTTTGCCTTTCGGATTTCCGCTGCGTCGATGCCGTTCGGGATTACTTTGGCATGTAGCCCCCATTTTTTGAGCTCGTCCGCCAGGAACTGGCTGACCGCAATCACTTTTGCGCGCCTGCAGACTATTTTTTTGAGCTGGTTGAGCAGGCTGGCTTTCATGACGTCTGAGCCGTGGACTGTCAAAACGAGCTTTTTTCCTGTGAAGGCTGAGAGAAGCATTCCCAGAAAGCCGGCGGGGAGGATGAAATGGGCGTGTATTATGTCCGGCTTTTCCTTCCGGATGCAGTAAAGCCCGTAAAAAAAGCCGGCGATGGCGAATGACAGAGCGCGCAGGACTGGAATGTTTATTATGGGAACTGTATAGTCGCCGTCGGAGGCGTATGTAAAGGTAATAACATGGTTTTTTGAATATTTCTTAAGGTAGTGGACATGCCTTGCTATTCCCCCTGACAGCTTTCCTATTAGAAGAACTTTCATGTTCTAAGCTTGAGGTTGTACAGCTCGGTAAACAGCTTTAGCCCGAGCTGGCAGGCTGCGGCGTCCAAGCCCTTCTGGTCGGCGCCCACGACGCGGTACTGGCCGTTTGCGGCACGGGTAACTTCCGTGGCATCGCCAAACTCGAGGCTTATTATCGGCACAGTTGGCGTGCCGTCAGAGAGGGAGACAACAACCGCCTTTCCGTCGCCGGTGCTGGAATAGGCAACGGTAGTAGGTATCCGTGAATAGGAGGTTATCCTGACAAGCTCGTAGACGGTAAGGCCGTACTCCATCGGGCCCACCGGGTCAAACATGACTATTGCCCTGTTGGCTTTGGACAGCTCTTTCACAATTTGCCCGTCTATTGGGACGCCGACGCAGTCCGAGACAACCGACCTGAACCTGAACTGCTGGCCGTTCACCACAACGAAGTCCGAGTCTATCGGCTGTGCCGGGCTGTGGAAGATTAGAAACAGAGTAACTGCGAAGAACGCGAGTATGAATATCACGACGAATATGCTCCCCATCGACAGGTGGAGGATTCTTTCAGGCTTTTTGCCTTCTGCAGGGGGCGTATGAGGCTGGGTTTTCCTTGCTTTTGGTTTTTTCTTGGGCATGGTGGGAAAAAGGATTTTGAGGTTAAATAGGTTTAGCTCCCGCTCATGATTTTAAAAAAAGTAAGAAAGAAGGGGGCGAACCCCCTTCTTTTAGTCTAAAATTTATACCAGAGTCGGCGCGCTGCCAGCTGCCTTG
>JBDRCC010000016.1:0-38334 GCA_043822065.1 archaeon
CTCCCTGTCCTCTGTACCATTTTACAGTCCTCCCTATTCCTTCTTTAAGGTCAACCTTAGGATTGTATCCTAATTCGTTTTTCGCCTTTGAGATATCATATTCAAGATTCATAAGGATATTGCTGAGCCTTGACCTTGAAAGCGGCGGCTCGAATCCGAAAATCTTTGAAACGATTTCGAACCCAATGCCTGCGCTGTATGCAACTGCTACTGGGATGCGCATTTTCGGGAGCTTTACACCCATAGCATCTGCCACGGTCTGTGCAGCTTCCGTTTGGCTGTAAGATCTGTTGTCTGACAAAATATACTTCTCGCCCCCCTTACCCTTCTTCTCTGCAAGAATAGCTCCACTAACAATGTCATCGACGTAAACAAAACACATCTTGTTCTTTCCGCTCCCTATAACGCGATACGTTCCATCCTTTATTGCAAGGAACAGGCCCTTCATATTTGATAGATCATAAGGCCCGTAAACTAAGGCAGGCCGCACACTCATGGTGTTGAACCCGTTTTCCTCGAAGTATTTCTTTGCAACTGCCTCTCCTTCGCCCTTACTCCTGCCGTAGTTATTGGTCGGCAGTAGGGGTGACTTCTCATTCAAAGGCAGGGGCATTTTCCCGAAGCCAATTGCCGCGATGCTGCTGAAGTTTACAATTTTCTTGACACCTGCATTCATTGACACGCGGATTAGCCTTTCCAGCCCTTCAACGTTAACCCCATGGTACTCTGCATAGGGAACGTTCGGTTCGTCCCTTATAGTGACTAAATGGTAGATAACATCAACGCCCTTGACCGCCTCCTTTAGCGAATTTTCATCGAGTACATCGCCATAGCAGGTTTTCACACCCCATTTATCCAAGTACTTAGTATCACTCGTCTTTCTAATCATGGCTTTGACGTCTCTTTTATCATCTAATAGCCTTCGCACAAGATTGGTTCCAATAAATCCGGATGCACCGGTGACAAGGACGTTCATCTCATGCCTCCAAAGACCTTTAACATGGTTAGAGGACTACAAAGCACGTTGGTGTAGTTGGCATTTGCAAGCGGGCAGTAGCAGTTTTTGTGCTTAATGAACCTGCGTATCTCGTCTGCTTTCTCTGAGAACCAGACCCTGCGGAGATCATAGTCATTCTCTCGCAGGTTCCCCATGGACTTGGCTGAAATGCAGCATGCCCAGACATTTCCGAAGGGATCTACGTGTCCAGACGCAATTCCAGCATAGCAGGGCAATATCTGCCTTTTTTCTGCTAAAACTTTCTTAACACTGTTATAGTACTCAAGCCGCAATGCTTTTATCATCTTGTGAAAGCCCTTTGTCTTTTTCATTTCAGTAAGCATGCCATTCTCAACGGGATAAATGGCTTTCGCATACTCTTCTGCAGAGGGTGTGATGTCCATGTTCATGGTATCCAGCTCAACCCTATTTTCTGCTGTTTCAGTTATGTACGAGTCAGGCTTTAGTTCCGTCATTACGAACTCGTAGATGTTCTTGATCTCCGGCAGATTCATCTTTGAGATTACAGTGTGGATCCCAAGCGTAAAATTGTCATGCCCCCCCTTGAGACTTTTCAGCCTGCCGTAAGTGTCTATCAGCTTGTCGAAGTTTCCGTTGATCCCCCTCATCTCGTCGTGCTTCTTTCCAATTCCATCAAGGGACAAATTGATGACGACCTTCGTGTCCTTGCATTCTTCCAGAATCTGCGCGACTTTATCTTCAGTTCTCTTCGGCAACAGGCCGTTCGTCGGTATGTTAATGACTTCTGGATTAGTTCGTGTCGCGTAACTGCAGATGTCGACAATATCCTTTCTCAAAAACGGTTCACCACCACTCAGAGTAAACCAGACCGTGGACTTGCCTAATTTATCAATTATCTCTTCATATTCGTCCGTCCGTAGCTCCTTTCCAGCCCTTTTAGTGTCTTTCTTGTAAAATTGCCAGATGTTACATGTCCTGCACTTGGAGTTGCAAGCAAAGGTCAGAGACAAGGTCAAATTGACAGGGAGGAGTCTTGGCGACTTAAAACTTCTGTACGTCTTGTAGCCGAGACAATAAAGTCCAAGCATTGGTCCAAATCTCATTTCTTTTTAAGGTCCTTAGTTGTTTTTGATATCTCCCAGTTGTATGGGTTTCTCTTGAAGATATAAAAATCAATATCTGCAAGAAGTCGTATGTATACGTCGAGTGCAACGGCAAAAACAGTCCACACTAACCTCTTAGGGCTAATCTCAGAATGTTTTATCAAATTTCTAACCACTCGAGTCTTTTTTTCAGTAGATGGCGAATAACCCTGCGTGTGCTTCAAATGCATATGGCCCAAATATATTCTTTTCCTTTGTTTGATAAAATCTCGAATTGTTTCAGGACCCTTGTTGTATATTTCAGAATCCTTGGCATAAGCAAGTTCATATCCCTTCTGAGTTATTATCGCCTCAATTGAAGCCTCATCGACTGCAGTTGTCATTGGAATATCCTTTACGAGATTTTTGAATGCTACAATTTCTCCGAGTTTTGGATTCTCAAGTGCAACTAAGTGATGCAAGCCCCATACTAAATGAACCACGAACCCCATAAATGTCTCTTTATCATTCAGGGGAATAGATTTTCCTCCGGTCATTCCGATATTCTCACGCTTCAATGGAGAAACAAGATTAGCAATCGTTTTCTTGTTCGCAGGGAGCGTGTCTGCACTTTGTAATACAAGTACGTCCCCCGTAGCCTTTTTCAGAAATAGATTAATTGCAGACGCTTTCCCTTCTTTCTTTTTCTGGCTAATCAGCTTGACTTTATTACTCTTTATCATGAATTTTTTTATTATATCCTCCGTCCTATCTGTACTTCCGCTCGATACGACATAAATATCTTGGATTGTATCCCCTCTCTGCATTTTCTGTTCAAGAAGCCCACCTAATAGCTTTCCTATGTTCTTTTCTTCATTATAAGCACAAATCCCAATACTGACTCTCATTTTTTGAAATACTCCAGCGTCCTCCCAAGACCTTTTTCCAAAGGAACAGTCGGTATCCAATTTAGCATTTCTTTTGCTTTTGAAACATCTGGCTGTCTCTTTGTCGGATCATTTTCTGGGAGTGGACGGTACATAAGTCGTGATTTTGATTTAGTCATCTTCTTTACCATCAAAGCCACATTCTTTACAGAAAATTCATCACAATTACCCATGTTGAAAACTTCGCCAGAATATCTCGAATACATTAATCTCTTTATACCATCTACTAAGTCAGTAACATAACAAAAACTTCTAGTCTGGGTGCCTTTGCCGTATATTGTAATCGGCTTGTTCGTCAGCGCCTGGTTCACTATGTTCGGGATGAGCCTGCCGTCGTCCTTCTGCATCCGCGGACCGTATGTGTTGAAAATCCTTACTATCCTAACGTCAAGCCCGTACTTCCGCTCGTATGACTTGACCAGCGCCTCCGAAAACCTCTTGCCCTCATCGTAGCAGCTTCTTACTCCGATTGAGTTGACATTTCCCCAGTATTCCTCCCTCTGCGGGTGCTGCAGCGGCTCGCCGTATACCTCCGACGTCGAGGCCTCAAGGAACCTCGCGCCCTTCTTCCTGGCAAGCTCAAGGAAGTTTAGGGTGCCTACTGAGTTAGTCAGCATAATGTCAATCGGGTACTTGTAGAAGTCCACGGGGCTCGCCCTTGACGCCATGTGGAAAACATAATCTACCGTACCTGGGTAATCGAACTTCTCCTTGACATCGTGCTTTACGAACTCGAAGTTTTTGTTCCTAAGGAGATGCCTTATGTTCTTCTTTCGCCCCGTGCTCAGATTGTCGACGCAGACGACTTTGAGCCCGTCGTCTAGAAGCATCTCGCAGAGGAATGAGCCTATGAACCCCGCCCCTCCGGTCACTACTGCAGTCCCGCCCCTCAGAAGCGCCTCTGCAATGTCAAGGTCTATGAAATTTCCTGTGTCCTTCCACCAGCCAGTTATCCGAATCGGATTAATCCTCTTGCCGGCTGAGACCATCATCTGGAGGGTGTCCGTTATCTCGTACTCCCCTCTCTTGGACGGCTTAAGCCTGCCTATGAACCTAAACACATCTGGTCCGGAAAAAAAGTATATGCCCGTTATCGCGAGGTTTGAAGGCGGGACACTTGGTTTCTCCACGAGCCGCTTAATTCTCCCCTTTTGTATCTCGGCTACTCCGAGTTCCTTCGGGTTGTCGACCTCCTTGAGGACAATGCTAGAAACTGCGCCAGACTTTTCATGCTCCACCTTGAGCCGCTTTATACTGTCCTGGAAGATGTTGTCCGAAAGGAGAAGCACAAAAGGCGACTCACCGACGAAACTTTTTGCATACGAAAGTGCGTGTGCTATGCCCAACGGTTTTGGCTGCCGGGCATACGTTATCCTTACTCCAAACTTGGAGCCGTCACCGAAATATGCGCGTATCTTCTCCCCATATCTTCCAGTTACGATGCATATCTCGCGGATTCCAGCCCGCTTCAGCTTTTGCACGGAATACCAGAGAAGCGGCTTCCCGTTTATCTCGACCAAAGCCTTCGGCTTGTTAAGCGTAAGTGGCCTGAGCCTTTTCCCAAGGCCCGCCGCAAGTACAACACCTTTCATTATCCAACACCATACTTAAGGACCGTCTTTCCAGAATCTCTTATGGATTTCAGGTCCTCAGTTATGTTTCTCATGTCTACAAGAATTTTATACTTTCCTCTTGTGAAATCCACCGAGTAAAACTCAGTATGGTCTGAGACGATTATTATTGCGTCAACGTCAAGGCTCTCGCCGAACTCCAAATGCGCCCCAAACTTCTCCTGGTCCTCTGCCGGAACCCACGGATCGTAAACATAGACCTCGGCGCCGTTCCTCTTAAGCTCTTCCGAGATAAACTTTGCTCCGGTAAGCCGCGTGTCGTCAGTGTTCCCCTTGAACGCTACCCCATACAGGCAGACCCGCATACCCTTTACCTCTTTACCCAGCTTCTTCGCGCCTTTCTTGAGGAGCTCTATGGAGTGGAATGGGACGTATTCGTTGAGCTTCCTGCCAGCCATTATGACGTTCTTTTCCTTAAGCTCGTCTTTCATTGGCTCGGCTACGTAATACGTATCCTCCGGCAGGCAGTGGCCGCCGACCATCCCTGGCTGGAATATCCTGGTCTTTGGCAGGGTGTTCGCCGCGTTTATCACCTGGTATACGTCCAAGCCGTGCTTCTCGCAGAACATTGCGAAATCATTCGCTATCCCTATGTTGCAGTCCCTGTACGAATTCTCGAAAACCTTGGATGCCTCAGTTATCCTAGGGCTGTCGAACATGAAAACCGGCGCGCCAAGGGTGTCGAACAATGCCTTGGCAATAATGTTAGCATCTTTGCTCTTCGACCCGACAGTCCGCGGGAGCTCCTTGAAGTCCTTTATTGCGCGGCCCTCTGCAATCCGCTCCTGCATGTGGCACATGCCAAACTTCCGCTTCGTTAGCTTTTTCATAAGCTCTTCAGCCTCGTCAGTCGCGCCGACCGGGACCGTTGACTTGTTTATTATGACATCCCCGTCCTTTTCAAGGGCCTTAGCTATGTCCTCGCAAACCTTCAGTACTATGGAATAGTCGTCGGCATACGTGGGCACGGTTATCACGTGGATGTCCGTCTTCTTGGTCGCCTCAATGTTATCCTCAGTTATCTCGTAATTTCCGCTCTTCAGGGCTTCCTTGAGGTAATCTTGGAGGGTTTTGAGCTTTCCTTTTACGTCCACAGTCTCATGCTTTATCATGGGTATGCCTTCTACGATGTCAAAGCACCGGAGGCACATTGGGCAGAAAACGTGCTTTTTGTACTTAAACAGGTTAACGCTGTCTATGGTGCACTTCTGGGGAATCTCCTTTGCACCCTGCTTCAAAAGGGAGTTCGGGTCAGTCTCATCTATCGGGCATATGCCCTTCCTTATCCTCTCAATCGCCTTTTTGTCCTTCGTCACGCCGACAACCTTAATCCCTTCTATGGCAAACAGGATAGAAAGGGGCAGCCCTACGTAGCCCTGTCCATGAACCGAGACAGATATGTCTCCTTTCTTGAGCTTTTCAATAAACTTTTTTGGATTATCAGCTAATTCCATCACATCTATTGGCATTGGTTTAAAAAGTAGCTTCTGAGGCTATATATAATTAACGTACTTGGCAGAGGGTATAGCTAATCCTCAGTGAAAGCAGTTCTAAAAATATGCCTATTACCGTATGCGCCTTTATCTTGCTCCCTCCAACATGCCTCCAAGTTATTGGCAGTACGCTCACCTTGTAACCAAACTTCTTTGCAAGGTAGAGGACCTCAACATCGAAAACCCATCTTTTGCTCCGCAGGCTGCCGAAAATTCTTTTGCCGGCGTCCCTCCTGAATCCCTTAAACCCGCAAAGCGAGTCGTACATCTCTATCCTGAACATCGAGTTCGCAAGGAAATTAAATATCCTCCCCACAAATATCCTGCTTGCTGGCTGCCTTTTTGGTACTGTGCTCTTTTCGTGTATCTTGCTCGAGACGACCACGTCTGACTTATCCAGCTCCTTTGACATCCTATCAATCTCCGGCGGCTTTATCGAGCCGTCAGCGTCTATGAACATTATCTTCTTCCCGGAAGCGATGCCAACGCCGGTTTTTACCGCCGCGCCCCTTCCCCTTGTTCTGCCCATGCTTTGCGACTTTCTTCCCCCCATACTTAAAACCCTCTATTACCTTTAAGGTCCCGTCTGTGGAGCCGTCATCGACGAAAATTACCTCTATCGATCTCCCCGTTAGGAACCTAGAAAGCTCTTCCAGAAATGGGGGAAGCCGCTTCTCCTCGTTATAGCAAGGCACTATCAAAGAAATCTCAGCCATCTTAGCCTAAGGGATTTTAATATCAAATCTCTCTTAAATAGGTTAAGTCATTCGTAACACCATGGCGACCAAAGCAATAAACAGGGCCGACCTGCCGTATCTCCTTGCATTGCTGGCGGTAGCTTCCATCGTGTTTATAAAAATTTTTCTCCAAGATGGCATAATCTATGCCATTTGGTCTGATATCCCCTCGCAGTTCGCATTTTGGAAGCACTTAGCAGCCACCCACTTCTGGCAGACCGGAGAGTTCCCAAAATGGAACCCCTACGTCTTTTCCGGCGAGCCCTTTATCGGGAATGCACAGCTCGGGTTCTTCTTTCCGACAATGCTCCTGTACCTCTTTCTCGGCTCTGACCGGGCTTTCGGCTTCGTTTTCCTCATTGGGATATTCCTCGCAGGCGCGTTTACATACCTTTTCATGAAGCGGATAAGCAAGGATCGGTTTGCTTCTTTGGTATCTGCCATAGTGTTTATGTTTTCTGGTGTCATGCTTGAAAAAGTCAGCAGGGGGCACCCGCCAATTATTGATGCCATTGCAGTTTTTCCCCTCATATTCCTTTTCGCAGACATCTTCTTCGAAAGGCGTGACCTTAAGAGCGCTTCCGCACTGGGAATCGCCCTTGGCGTACAGATGCTCGCAGGATTCCCGGTCATAACGGTCTATACTCTCTTAGCGCTGGCGCTTTACTACGGCTATCTTTCAATTTCAGGGAAGCCCACGCTCAAGTCAGAGCTCCAGAGGATTCCGCTTAACCTCCTCCCGCTCATCATCATGGCCGGTCTGTCTGCAGTTGTTATCCTCCCTGGTTTGGAATTCCTTCTGAACTCCCACCGCAGCATGGGAATGTCGTTCCTTGCAAGTACCCGGCCCTTCAGCATTCTGAACCTTTCTCACCTGCTCATGCCGGAACTTCTCGGCACCCTCTTGAACGAGACCTGCTTCCTTGGTGCAATTCTTTGCGGGGCAAATCTTTATGTTGGCGTCCTCCCACTGATATTGGCTTTAGCTGGCGCCCTTGCTTCAAAGGACAGGCGCCCGCGCTTTTTTGCATTTTTAGCTGGATTCTCATTTCTCTACTACATCGCGCGTTTTCCGTTTCAATACTTCTTCTACTACGTAATTCCAATACTCCGCATATTCCGCGGGGCAGACTGGATAATGTTCCTCTTCGCGTTTTCAGTTTCTGTTCTTGCAGGCTTCGGGGCGCGTACCCTCACATTAAGCTTGAATACGAAGGACAGGGCTCTCATGGGTCGGCTCTACAAGCTAACCCTCTTAGTAGCTGCTGCATCTATCCTCGCGTCCGCAGGAATACTGGCACTCAAGGGTAGCATCCTGTCAGCTGGCAGGCATATGGTTCTGGCGCAGTACGCCCAGTATGCAAGCATTCCTGGCTATGTCCCGCTCTACAGCATCGAAGCGTACCTGGCAAAAGTTCCCCTTGTATACTCGCAGATACTCAATTCCATTCTGGTATTTTCCCTCTTGGCAGCACTCTCTGCTGCACTCATGCACCTTAGCATTGGGAAAACTGGTAAGCGGTTTGTTCTGGTTTTCATCATCGCCATACTACTAATCGACGTGTTTCTCCTCTGGCCGAAGTACATCCAAATGGCTGGCACAGATGCCCTATTCGGCCCGAACGATGTGACAGAATTCATTTCAGCAGACAATTCGACATTTAGGGTCTTAAGCCTCGTGGATGACCAGGATCTGGGAATCCTAACCCAGCAGAGGACATCGCGGTTTGGCATCTACAAAGCCCGCGGATACAATCCCGTAGTCCTTGGCAGGTACTCCGAATACCTGGACACAATGTTCGGCAGAAATGCGACCTACAACCCCTCCATCAAACAAATCCATTATCCCGTTTTAGCTAATCTTCTCAATGCCAAGTACATCGCAACAACTGAGGATTTAACGGGCTACGAGCTTGCATATTCCGGCTCGCTGAACTTGTATGACAACATAGGATTCCTTCCGCGGGCTTTCGTCGCCCACAAGTCCAGGGTTCTTCCAAAAGGAGAAGCCCTCGCCGCCCTAACTTCCAAGGAATTCAATCCAACAGCTGAAGTTATCTTAGAGACTGGCAAATCCGAGTCTTTCACAGATTCGCCTTCAATTGTCTCAATCGTCTCTTATTCCCCTGACTATGTTGAACTATCCGTTTCCACCGGCTCGCCTGGCTACTTGGTTCTCCTTGACACCAACTATCCTGGCTGGCGTGCAACCGTCAACGGCAAGCCGGCACCCGTCCTTTATGCAGACTACGCCTTCCGAGCAGTTCGGGTTGACTCAGGCGAAAGCAGGGTAGCTTTTGAGTATCAACCGGCTCCCTACCGTATTGGACTATCGCTAACTGCGTTTACGATTGCGCTCGCAATCCTCCTCCTGCTTCTTCCTGGAAAACTTTCCAATAAGCTTAAATAATTACCACTTCTACTACACCCTATGAAGCCCTGCATAGTTCTCCCAACCTACAATGAACGG
The DNA here is from genome assembly GCA_043822065.1 of archaeon. GTDB lineage: Archaea > Undinarchaeota > CAZHTU01 > CAZHTU01 > JBDRCC01 > JBDRCC01. The sequence continues at coordinate 9,340 of JBDRCC010000016.1, forward strand.
GAGAACATAACGAAGATAGTCCCTGCCATCCTAGAAGTTTACAGGAACAACAAAATCGATGGCATGATTTTAGTTGTCGACGACAACTCCCCAGATGGAACCGGCAGGCTTGCAGACCAACTCTCGACAAAAGACAGGCGCGTCAAAGTCCTCCATAGGAAGGCCAAGGAGGGCCTTGGACGGGCTTACATTGCCGGATTCAAGAAGGCGATGTCCCTCGGCGCTGACGTAATACTTGAGATGGATGCTGACTTTTCTCATGACCCTAAATACCTCCCTGCGCTTCTGGGGGGTCTTAAGGAATACGACCTCATGCTTGGCTCGAGATACATACCTGGCGGGGGAATCCCTGACTGGGGCCCCTCCCGGCGGCTGATAAGCTGGGGCGGAAACACCTTCGCAAGGCTTCTCACTGGCCTAAAAACAAGGGACATTACGGGAGGGTACCGCGCGTACAAGCGCGAGGTTCTCGAAAAGATGGATTTGAACGCAATCCAGTCCAACGGCTACGAGTTCCAGGCAGAAATGCTGTTCAACACAAAGCGGCTCGGTTTCAAGATAGGCGAAACTCCAATCATCTTCCGCGACAGGCGCGTCGGCCAGTCCAAGATGTCTTCAAAGGACATAATCGGCTTCTTCAAGCTTTGCTTTAAGCTTTTCTTCAAGAGGCTGACATGAAAAGCAAGAAAATAATAGTCACCGGCGGCGCGGGCTTTATCGGCTCCCACCTTGTGGATGCGCTTTCAAGGGAAAACCAGGTCACGGTTATCGACAACCTCTCAACAGGCAGGAAAGAGAACCTCAATCCAGCCGCAGAATTCATAAAAACGGACATTTCGAGGCAAAATGCTTTTAGCAGCATAAGCTCGGCAGACGTGATATTCCATTTAGCCGCACAGACCAGCGTGATGCGCTCAATGGAGGCGCCCCACGATGACTTTCGCTCAAACGCGCTTGGAACCATAAACGTCTTAGAGCTTGCCAAGCAGCTGAATTCCAAGGTCGTCTACACCTCCAGCTGTGCTATCTATGGCGAGCCAGCATCCCTTCCTGTCAAAGAGACCCACGCAGTCAATCCGATATCCCCCTACGCAGTTTCCAAACTGGCTGCAGAGAAGCTATCATCGGCGTATTCCTATATCTACGGCCTCGACGCCACCTCACTTAGGCTCTTCAACGTCTACGGCCCCCGCCAATCCGGGGATTATGCCGGCGTGATCTCAATCTTCATTGAAAACGCATTGGACTGCTCCTCGCTTAAGATATTCGGGGACGGCAGCCAGTTTAGGGATTTTGTGTACGTATCTGACGTTGTCAAAGCGTTGCTAAGCGCGGCTTCCCCAAGCTTAAAAGGAAAGGTGCTGAATGTCGGAACCGGCAGGACAGTCACAATAAATGACCTTGCCAAAAAAATCATCTCGTTAGCCGGCTCAGAGTCCAAGGTGGAGCACGTAGGCGCGAGGAAGGGCGAAATCCACGGAATGTCATCGGACACAGCCCTCCTAAAAAAGGAGTTTGGCTGGGTTCCAGGCACTAATCTTGAAGACGGCCTGAAGTCGACGATTAAGTGGTTCTCATGAATTCAAAAGTTTATATCGTGCGCCTCGCGCCGCTACTTTACAAGCCGCTGGCAAAGAAGGTAGCCAGATGCAACCCAAAAACTGTCCTTGACGCAGGATGTGGGATAGGAATACTCTCGCTCGAGATAAAAAAGATTCTTAGGGGCTCGGACGTAACTGGGGTCGACATCGACGCTCACTCAATCAAGGTTGCAAAAAACATGGCAATCCGAAACGACATGCAGATAAATTTCATTAGAGCGGACATCCACAAGTTTAAATTCCAGCCAACTGCTTACGACGCTGTAGTCAGCAAGAGCGCATTTTGCTACTGGCGCGACTCCGAGATCCTGCTAAACAAATTCGTCAAATCACTCAAACGAGGAGGGCGGCTCTACGTAATGGACGTCCGGAGGGACGCCTTATTTCCAAGGCTTATCCTGATGGTGGGGCTCTCAGACTTATTCGATGCCAAAAAAGGCGCCTTCAAGGATTATATCCAGCGCGGCAAGACCATGCCTGAGGTCAGGGAAATCCTAACGCTTGCCGGCATAGAAAAATACAAAATATCAAAAATGTTCTTTGGCATGTACTACCTGCTCGAGGTGGGAAATTGAAGCTTGCTATAACAATCGACGTGGAGCCGTGGGATGCCCCATCGAACAACGGGATAAAAACTGACGAGCTTACGCCATCCCTTGACGGTCTTGCCAGCCTACTCTCCCTGTTCAGGGAGCACAACGCCAAGTCAACCCTGTTTGTGTCTGGGAATTGCGTCAGCCGGCTCAAACCAGCCCTAAAGCAGGCAGTCGCCGACGGGCATGAAATAGCGTCCCACGGACAAAACCACATGCGCTATACTGGCCTTTCGAAAGAGAAAGTTGCCGCTGACGTATCCGCTGCCGAGAAATCATTGTCCAAGCTCGGGGTCAAACCCATTGGCTTCCGTGCCCCCGGTTGCAGGTACACAGAGGAACTGGCTGAGGTACTTACCGAACGCGGCTACAAATACGACAGCTCGCTCCACCCGACCTTTATACCTGGGCATTACAACAACATCCTCAAGCCGAACCAGCCTTTCCGGCTCAATGACTGCCTGCTGGAAATCCCGCTTTCAGTATTTCCTCTAATCCATCAGCCAATCTCCTGGTGGTGGATGCGGAATATCGGCGTATGGTGGACGCAGCTTGGCGCGAGACTGAACTCTGCGCTCTCGAACATTCCGATCCTGTACTTCCACTCATGGGAGTTTGCAGAGCTTCCGAGGTTTGACGGAATAGGCAAATCAATGTACCGCAATACTGGAAAACCTGCCCTGCAGATGCTCGAATCCCTGATAAAAGGAAACCAAACCGTACTTCTAAAGGATATCTCTGATTAGTCCCTGTGGGGCTTGTACTGCCCTGTGTAGCTTCTCCCCGTGAAATACCTGAATATTGAATACGCTGAAAAGAATGCTATGGTGGGCAGGAGTATGAGCCACAGCGGCAGGTAGGCGAGCGCCCGCCATTTCCTGTAGTGGGCTATGCTTGCGGTCGAGAACGCCAACACCGTAGTAAACAACAGCGCCACGAGAAGTGCGATAACATTAAGCCAAAAAAGGGTGCCGAAAGCCACGAACTCATAAACTGCCAGCACCGTGAGTGCCAGGCCGAGCGCAGGCATGCCAAGGAAAAATAGCCACACTGGAACGTATTTCAGGGCGTCCGCGGCGCTTGCTTTGCGGAAAACATCCATGTGGATGAGAAGGTGCCTGCCGATTTCCCCGAACCAGCGCTTGTATTTCGTGAAGTAGGAGCCGAAGCGCTCCGGCTCTTCGACAGTAATCAGCATCCTTGGGTTGAAGACAAGCCGCTTTCCGGTCTTCACAATCTTGAAGCTTATGTCAAGGGTGTCCGTCGTGGTCTCCTCGCTGAAGCCCACCTTGCCGAATATGGATTTTTCAAAGCCGACATTTGCGCCGGTTATCTTCGGGCAGAAATTAAATTTTGCCAGCAGTTCCGGAAGAAAATCGTGCAGAAGGAGCACAAGAAGCAAGTGCATTTTCTGCCCCATGCTCTTAGTTTCCCTTAAGAAATGGGGTCCGGTCACCGCGCCAACGCCCTCCTGCTCGAGGCTTTTGACGCCCTGCTCAATCCAGTCCTGGTTAACCTGCGAGTCCGCGTCAGTAATCAGGACATAGTCTCCCGTCGCTTTCGAGATTCCATAGTTCAGCGCCCCAGAGCGCCCCTTTCGCTTAATGCCGAGGAGCCTTACTCTTTTGTCCGCATACTTCTTTACAATTGCAGGGGTCCTGTCTGTGGAGCCATCGTCAACGACCAGTATTTCCATGTCCGTATAGCCAGTCCTGACTATAGAATTTAATGTAGCCGTGATGTTCTTCTCCTCGTTATAAACAGGTATGACTACGCTAACCCTCATATGCCTCGCACAAAACCTCAGGGGTGTGCATGAAATGCGCCATTGGGTCCCTTGTGAACTCCTTGCAGTTCTTCACTGGAATCCCAAGGTACAGTGCCGCTCTCTGGTTCACAAAAAGCTTTCCCGTTATTTGGCTTTGGTCTACTCCGCCCTGCCCTTTATAGTCCGGTTCTATATAGTTAATCTCCGGGGCAAACCACTCATAGTGGTGCGAGTCAGTGTACCCTATCACAGTTATGTTCGCGGTATCGAAATTTTCCCGCAGGTACTCTATCTGCTGCACTGGCGGCGGGTATTCGCTATGGAGGGTGTAGCTAAGGTCAAAGCCTCTGACAAACCAGACGCCCCCAAGAAGAATCAACAGATAAAGCGCAACTCTTCCGTATTTCCTCTCTGCCTGCGAGAAGCCAGCTGCGATTATCAGGCACAGGGCTGGGATTATCGGGAGGTGGTACTTGGTCACGTTTGGCGTCTGGAACATGAAAAGTACAATCCAGAACGGCACAAACCAGAGGAGCGGGAGCCACTTATTCTTGAAGTCCTTGAAGCTGAACAAGAAAAATGCAGCTATCACGAACCCCACGAGCCCAATTCCCACTGACAAAAACGGCAGCACCTGCCCAACCGACACTGCCTCGTATTGCGGATTTTGCAGGAGGAATCCCGTTATGTCGAGGTTCAGCGGGTTAATCCCATTTGTATACATAAAGCTGTAAAGGAACAGCCCTGCCCGCATCGGCAGAGAATACGGCGGGTTCTCCGCAAAAACGCTCTCCCGCATTGCCGCTGGGTTTGGCCCGAAGACTTTTGCAGGGTATACCCCAAAGCCCCCAAGCGACACGCTGAGCGGAACGTACCATACAAGGCAGAATGCCGCGGTCAGGGCGATGAACTTAAGGAGCTCCTTCTTCCGTTTCAGGACGCATAGCGGCAATATGATGAAAAAGCCAAACGTCTGCCTCGCGCCAAGCGCCATCGCAGAAAAGAATGATGCGAGCACAAGGTTCCGCTCCCTTTCCCAGTATAGCAGGAACGCAAGGCCGGTCAGCAGGAAAAAAGCAGCAGTTACGTCGCTCATGGCAATCTCGCTCTTCAGCCAAAAAAGGGGGTTCAAAAGAAGCAGGGCAGTCGCTATAAACGAATCGCGCTTGCCAAGGAACTTTCTTGAGACGTAATACATCGGCACAAGCGCAAGCGAGCCGAGGGCGGCATTCGGGAGTATCAGCGCAAGCCGGTGGCTGTCGGTAAACAGGAAGAAGAGTTTTGCAACTGCGATGTAGGTCACATAATGCGGAAAATGCGGATAATTGTGCGCCGGGTCAAACTTGTCCAGCGCGTGTGCAAAATACGTGACATCAAAGTCATCGAAGGAAGCGCTCATGAGGGACAGCTTAAGTGCAAGCGAAACAAGTACAAGGACTGCCAAAATCCTCCTTTCGTCCTTCTGGAGCTTCATTTTATTCAAAGAGGTTCCTGTTTTCTTCCACCCACGAGTAAAGCAGGTTCACGCCGTTCTTCGGGCTTACTTTCGGCTCCCAGCCGAAATCCCGTTTCGCTTTTGAGACATCTGAGTAGTATACCTTCTGGTCGCTCGGCCTCCACTCGCCGTAGTCAAGCCCGAACGGCTTCCCGCCGCGCTCCTCGACGTACTGTACAAGCTCAAGCAGGGACATAGCGTTCTTCGCCCCGCCGCCTATAGCATAAGCCTGTCCAGCAGTCTTCTTAATGTTCTCCGTGGCTTTGATGAACGCGTTTACCAGGTCGTCAATGTACAGCACGTCCCTTATCTGCTTCCCGTCGCCGAAAATCGTCAGGGGGCTGTTGAGTATATAGGAGTTCACAAAGTGCGCAACCCATCCCTGGTCGACGCAGCCGAACTGCCGCGTTCCGTAAATGCAGGACATCCTGAAGACGACAGTCCTCAAGCCGTAAATCCTGTTGTAGTCCAAACAATAAGAGTCAGCCGCGCCCTTGGAGCATCCGTAAGGCGTGTGGGGCTCAATAGGCCTCTCGGACGGCACCCCGTTCCGAAGGGTCTTGAACTCATACCGCCGCTCCTTTTCCATAATTTCGACATCTCCAAGGTCGCCGTAGACCTTGTTCGTCGACGTGAATATTACCACCGGCATGGTTTCAGCTTTTCTTGCCGCCTCAAGCACGTTGAACGTGCCGAGGGCGTTTATCTCAAAGTCCTGGCGCGGGTTTGTGACTGACGTCGTAACCGCCGTCTGCCCCGCAGTGTGGAAAATCGCATCCGCGTCCTTGCAGGCGGCTTCAATCTTCCTTGCGTCGCAGACGCTCTCCTTGACGAAAGTGAACCTGTCGCCCCATTTCTGCTTAAGCCAGTCTATGTTGTGCTCAACGCCAGGCCTGAAAAGGTTGTCATAAACCACAACTTTGTGCTTCCGCTCAATCATCCGGCTTGCGAGGTTTGCACCGACGAAGCCAGCCCCACCAGTCACAACTACTTTCATTTTACCTCCTCAAACGAGCAGCTTCTTTTCGTCGAGCTCTTTTTTTGCCTGCTCAAATCCGTCGACCGCGTTTTCGCCGCTCTGGTCTGCTACCCATCCAGCCAATTCCTTTATGCCGTCCTCGAATTTTACTCCCGGCTTGAAGCCGAGCCTCTTCTGTATCCTGCTTAGGTCAGCATAACAGTGCCGGATGTCCCCCTTCCGGAACTTGTTCGTCAGCTCCGGCTTCAGGGTCTTTTTCTGCGCTTTGATTAGGACCTCGGCTATTTCCTTTATTGATATCGGCTTCCCGCTCCCCACGTTGAAAACCTCATAATCCGCCTTGCTGCTGTTCATCGCCATGATGTTTGCGCGGACTATGTCGCTGACGTGTATGAAATCTCGGCTCTGGCCGCCGTCCTCAGTTATCACTGGCGGGTTGTCGTTCTTAATCCGTGAAGAGAAAATCGCGCATACGCCCGTATATGGATTCGACAGCGCCTGCCTCGAGCCGTAGACGTTGAAATACCTTAAGGCGACCGAAGGTATGCCATAGGTCTTCCCAAGGATTATCGACATTTCCTCCTGGTCCTTTTTGCCGAGGGCATATATCGAATTCGTAAACGGTGGCTTCATCTCGTCCGTCGGAACTGGCTTGAGCTGCTTTTTGCAGGACGGGCACTTGACCTCCCACTCTTGCTTTTTCATCTGTTCCATGCCCCTCAGCTGGGGATAAACTACTCCGCACTTTGGGCACTCGTACTTTCCCTCGCCATATAGCGACATCGATGATGCGACAATGAACTTTTTGACCGAGTTTTCCTTGTTCACCAGCCAGTCCCACATTCTAGCCGTTGCACCTGTGTTGGCGTCCATGTAATGCCCTATTTGGTACATCGACTGCGCAACGCCAACCGCAGACGCCTCATGGAACACGACCTCGTGGTCCTTGAAGAGCCCGGTCATGACATCTTCATCTCTGACGTCCGCTTTTATGAATTCGGCTTCAGAATTGAGATAACTCGGCTTATTTCCGCCTGGGTGGACCTGCTCAACCAGGGAGTCCACTATGGTAACGTCATGCCCGTCCCTAATAAGCCCGTCCACAAGGTGGGAGCCGATAAAGCCCGCGCCGCCGGTGACTAGCACCTTATAGCTCATTTTATATCCTATAAAATACGCATTTAAAACCTTTTTCGATGACTTAGGCTATCTCCCCTGACTTTACCATCTCTATCAGGCTCTTGTCCTCTTTAGGGTCAAGAAGGCGCAGGACTATCTCCTTCTCCCTCTGCGTAAGCTGCGTCTTGCGCATGCCGTTTACAAGGTTAAGCTTCGCAATGGTTGCTATATTCGTCAGAAGCAGCTGAATCCACTCCTCCCGCCTCTTTTCAGCCTCCACAAAAGTCGGGTAGATAGTAGCCTTCCAGTCAAGCCCATGTTCCATCATGCTGAACATTACATGCACCCCTAGACGCGCCCCATAAAGGAACGAGTGGGCTATCTCGCCGCCAAGTGTGTACGAACGCATCTCGTTGAAAAACATCCGCTCGGTTTTAACCCCTCCCTGGGTGCCAGTTGGAGTGTAGTACCTGCCAGCGTCCCTGAGAAAGTCGACGCAAGCCACTGGCAGGTCATTCTCTGGGAACTTTTTTTCTGGAAACGCATATAGGAACTTTTCAGGCTTCCTGCTTATGTTTAACGAGTACATGATTCCCCGCTCGTAGTCTGTCTTCCTCTGGTACTTCTTGTTTGCAGCCTTTATCTCGGACGAAACATTATAAATCTCCTCGTCCAACCTATCTACAATATCCACTTTTTCTTCCGTCCGCTCCTCCTCCGGAAGCCTGTAATTTATCTTTCTCCTATTCGTGTTTATGAAACCGGAGAGCGCCCCAAGTGCGTAAGCCCGGTGTATGAGTATCGGGCTTGTAATCTTTGAAAACCGCCGCCTCGTCTCTTCCAGGTTAGCTATGTCTATGCCGTACCTATCACGTACTACGCCGAGCCCAAGAGACGCAACCCCACATAGGTTTATCTGGTTTATCCCGCTCCGCTCCTCGTCTTCAAGCTCCTGAAGATGCTTAAGGAAATACGAGTCTGTCCTCATCAAATCAGCAAGGTCTTCCTTAACTTTCTTGAGAATCCATTTAGCTCTGTATGGCATAAAACACTTTTACCATCTTTAGGTTAAATACTTTTGTGCCCGCAGTTAAGGTTATAAACAGCTGCCGCACTAATAGACTCCGTATGCCCAAAAAGCCAAACGAGACTCTCCCCCCTGATGTCTATCCCCCATTTGAATACCAGCTTGTTACTTCTGACAAGTTCGCCGAGACAGTCATTGCGTATAAGAGAGCAATGAAGCGCTATTTCACTGCAGGGCCTGTCTGGAAATTCTTCGAATCAAACAAAGGTGCGGAGGGCGTTTACGCCATTTTCACCCTCGATGGGAAATACTTGGCTGGCATAGCCACTTTCCGCAAAATCAACCACCAAACGCCGACCATCGACGGAAAGCCGCTTAAGCTTGGCTTCCTTTCTCCAAGGGAATTCTCAGCTCATGAGGTTCTCTCGCTTAATGCTACGTCGAGCCCATCCTACAACACCGGCGACCTTATACCCGGCATCCAGCGCGCAATGCTCCTGCTTGTCGAGCAGATGGCATTACGCGAAAAGTTAGACCTGATAATTGTCCGCCCAAGGCAGGACCAGGCTGACCTGATACAAATACTCCGGGAAAAAAACTATTCTGCAACGCACAGCGACAGTTCTAGCACCTTTTACAAGCAACTGAAAAAAAGAAAGCGCTTTGGTTTTATTGGGCTTTAATCCTGCTCTTTGGAGTGAATAGCACAGCAAGCATTATCTTTCCGTACTTTAGCCCCATCCTCCCCATCTTGAACGTCGCCTTGCCTGCCTTCCGCCTCTTGTAGCCGGTCGGGACCTCGTCAAGCCTGAAGCCTGCCTTCTTCGCCTTCAGCGCGAACTCCGGGGAGATGCCAAAGTCGTTCGAGTCTATTTTCAGGCTATCAAATGCAGACTTTCTGAACCCCCTGAATGCGTTTGTTATGTCGTGGACGTTAAGCTGGAAAAGGATTTTTGCAATCCTAGAAAAGCCGCTGCTTGCGAACATCTTGGTCGTCTCAAGGTCCCCCGGGTTCCCGCCGGGCATGTACCTGGAACCAAAGACAACGTCAGCCCCACACTCTATCTTTTTGACAAACTTTGGTATGGTATCCAAATCATCAGATAGGTCGCCCATGACCCAGACAACCGCCTCGCCAGAAGCCGCTTTCGTTCCCTCCTTGAGCGCAGCGCCCATGCCTGGGTTTGAAGTCCGGTGTATGCATCTTACCTGTTTGTCTCTTGCAAACTTGTCGCACAGCTTCGGCGTAGAATCCTTTGAGTTGTCGTCCACAAGCACTATTTCATAATCAAGCTTCGAAAGCGCCCTCTTCAGCGCAGGGACGAGCTTTGGCAGGTTGCCCTCCTCGTTATGGGCAGGGACAACGGCAGAAACTTTCATATTACAAAGATTGCCCTAAATTTGAAATAGCTTTCGAGCCGATAGTTTTTAATATTGTCCCACTTTCCTACTGCCATGGCAGGCAGGAAGCAGCAGATAGAATTGAACCTTAACATACACAAGGAGCATGTCTTCCTTGGCCTTGTCATACTTGTTGCAGCTATGGGGTTTATCACTATCCACCTCCCATTTACCAATGGGCAGATAGACCGCAGCTATCCTGCAATTTCGATGGCCGTAGACAACGGCTACCACGTAGTTGTCTCAAAATACATCTATGACTCCGGCGATGTTAAATACTGGCCTGCATTCGTGGCAGACAACCAGCAGTCAGTATCCCTTCAGCCGCCGGCTTACTATGTCTTTGTAGCCTCTTTTGCCAGATTTTCTGGCTTGTCTGTCTACGATTCAGCATTCCTGCTAACGAGCATAGGGGCAGTCTCTGTTTGCCTATCAGTCTACGCCCTTACAAGAAAATATTTTGGAGAGCGGCTTGCGTTGCTGGCTTTAGTGCTTGGGGCAATACCCATCTCAGTCTACTGGTACTTTCCAATACACATTGGATTCCAGCTGAATACCTACGCCTGGATTTTTGTCCCGGCAATACTCTTCCTGACAATATGCGTTTACGAGAGGCAGGAATGGTGGGCAGCGCCGTCAATTGCCCTGATGCTCTCTGCGCAGTTTCTCAGCCACTTGCCAGAGTTCTACCTCTCATTTGCTTTTTTTGCAGGAATGAGCCTCATAGCCATCCTACTAAAAAAGGAGCGGCTGAAAATCCTTAAGGTCATAGGGCTGGCTTTTTTGCTTCTGCTCCTACTCGTGGTTTACTATGCACCGCTGCAGGCGGCAGAGTATGGGTACGGCGGGTCAAATGTCCGCCTTGGCCAGGTCTGGCCGCCCTCCGACTATTTTCCAACTGCCAAGCTAGAACTTGTCTTCTGGCCTTTTGCCCTTCTTGGCGTGCTTTTCTTCGGCGACCAAATATACCGAAAAAAGCTTGACCTCCAGCGGACTACTGTGCTTCTTTTTATCCTCTATACTCTCACATTTAGCATGAGCTATCTAATCGGATTTAACGGCACTAGGACATACAAGCAGTTCTTCCTTGGCCACCCATTTTATGTCCTCCTGCCAGCTGCCGGGGTATACCTTATCTACTATCTAACCGTAAAAACAATCCTCCCTGTCAAGGAGATAGACCACCACCACAGCAACCTCCTCTTTGCCCTCCTAATAATCGCCATTGCGGTTGCTAGCGCTTATTCAATATACCCTCCCTTGAAATCTATAGGAGAAAACCAGCTGATGAACCCAGAGCTGTGGGAGGGGATACAATGGGTCAATGAGAACACGCCGCAGGACAGCACCGTGCTGGCATTTGTCGGCTTCCGCCAATTCACCGAGGAGTACCTATTGAGAAAGAAAATGTCCTCAAACCTTGACAAGGGCTATACGATTTATAACATCCAGCCCCTTTGCCAGGGCCAATTTATAGAAACGTACTTAGGCACCTGGAACCTTTACGCCCAGACGAAGAACGTGCGAAAAAGCTTTTTTAACATCGAGCGAACCCCGCTCCCTGCCGTCTCTGGCGGGCAGTCAAACGACCAGCGCCAGGCGGCACTGGCTGATTTTGATTACGTCATAACCGTCTATAACCAGACTGCGACTGACCCGGCAGTCAGCATAACAGGCGTCTCAATCGACCCGTGCATGCACTTCTACCTAAATGAAATGGTAAACCGCGGCCACTACTTAGTGTTCATGAACTCAAAAGTTGCCGTAATCGAGGTGAACAAGGATGTCCTTTGAAAAAGCAATCCAAAAGGAAAAGCCGCTTATCTACGTATTCGGAGTAATCCTGCTGCTGTTTCTGATAGACGCAGCATTTACCCCAACCTCAGTGGCGTCTGCCTTTAAGGCGTCGTTCGCAGTCTTTTTCTACCTAATCTTACCTGGGTACAAGCTATTATACCCATTAAAGCTGGACGACGTTGAGCGCGTCCTGCTGTCAATTCCAGTCAGCGCAGCTTCCGTGCCGGTTGTTTCGTACTACCTGGCATTGTTTGGGCTTAAGGTGTCATTTGCAAACTCGCTGGCAAGCATAATTCTGATAATCCTAGTGGCGGAGCTATTTATACACAAAAAGGAATTACTGCGGCTTCATCTTTGAAAGATAGAGGAAAGACAGCAAGCCGACAATGTAGTAAAACATCATCCCTATCCCCCTGCCTAGTAGTATGCCCGCCGCCGCAGAGCTCTTTGTTATCCCGTATACAACCATTATCGCTAAAAATACGGCTTCGGTAGACCCCCATCCGCCGGGAAGGAAGCTCACGAGGCCGCACAGCACAGTAAACGCGGTTGCGCCGACAAAAAAAGCCCATCCGAGCCCATGAATCCCCACTGCCAGGAAGCTAAAATAAAATATCGCCCCGTCTAAAACCCATATCGGTATGCTAATGAGAAATGCCGCAGTTAGTGTGCCCTTCCCTACCCTAGCCGTCCTGTAGAAGCTCTTTACAAACTCTTCCGTCACGTAGTTCTTTATTACTGGGAGCCGTTCCACAAACGTCAGCATCTTGTAGCCAATTCTCTCAGAATACATCATAAGCATCACAAGTGCAACAATTGCTACGACAAAGAGGATAGCAACCCTTCCCAGAAATACAAATCCCGGCTCAAGCGTTCCAACAAAATAGGCCCCAAACGGCGCAGCAAAGGCTAAAAGAAGCATCAAGTCAAACACGCGCTCCCATATTATGGACGACAGACTAGTTGAGACTCGGATACCCTCTGATTTCTTCAGGAAAAGCGACTTAGCCGCCTCCCCGACCTTTGCAGGGGTAAGGTTGCTTATCGCAATCCCTGCCATGAAGACGGGGAATATCCTAAAAAACCTTATCCGCTTCACCGGGTCGAGCAGGACCTTCCATCTTAGCGTCCTGAGCAGTGCCGTAGCCGGCGGTATCATAAAAACCCACAGGAGGAATGCCGGGTCAGACGAAACAATCTGTGAATACACAGCAGCCGGGTCGCTAACGTAGACCACTGCCGCGAGCAGCACTACCGAAAGCACAATTAGCAGTTGCTTGTACATCAAAACACCTCAAGTACTGCGGTGACAAGCGAGTTGTCACCTTCACCATATTCGAACACGGCTACTGGCTTATAGTGGGGGGAATTGAAGAACTTATCTAGCCCGCCGCTCTGGGCGTAATATTGCAGCTCGTATATGTTTATCACCAGATACTGCGCGCCGTTCTCCTTCAGAAGAGCATAAGCCTCAGCTTCATCCGTCGACATGTATATCGTATTAACCTCTGCAGTCAACCGTTCAAGCTCAGAATACGGGCTGGAATGCCCCATCTCATTAGCGACGACGCCCCGTCCCGTGAGGGCGTTTATCATAAACGCAGTAAGCGGGTTCGCAGCTATTATCGCATCCTTTGGAGTGTTCTCGCTTATCCAGTCTGCAGTATCCTTGAAAATGGGCGGCACAGGCTCCGCAGCGGACCATTCGTCCTTAAACGCATTCTCCTTGTACTTCATCGGGCCCAGGGGCGCAAGCAGGAGCATGAAAAGAAGGACAACAAAGACCACCTTATCTTGGGATATGATTTTCCTTTCAACTAGCGCGTCAGCAACCAGCTTTACCCCAACCGCAGCTGCGATTGAGAGGCCTACGCCCAAGACAAAATAAAATTTGTGCGGCTGGAAGAGTATCCCAAGCAGCGGATACGTAACATAAAAATGGAATATCCCTGCGTATGCCGACAGCAGGAACGCGAGGCCGATTATGTCCTGCGGCCTGCGGCTCTTGTACATGCTATACGCGCCGAGCAAGCCTAAAACAAAGAAAGCGCCCTGCCCAAATGTCGAGCCCCAGAGGTCTTTTGTAAAAACCGGCGGCGAGCCCCCTTCAAAGCCAAGTGTGGACTCGATAGACCGCGTGGGAACGAGGTGGTACTTTGCAATAAGCGGCCCCCAAAACAGCATGGAGATAATGAATCCGATTGCAAGGACAAGCCCAATTTGCTTCAGGCGCTCTATTGGTATCCTCAAGGCGGGCTTCCTAGAAAACGAGGCGAACGCCACGAGAAGGAACGACAGCACAAACATCATCAGCCATGCTGCAACATAAGTATGTACATGGGTCAGCCCCAGGAGCCCTAGGCTTATGCCTGCGCATATGCCGTCTCTCTGCCGTTTGCCTGTGCTGTACTTATACATGAAATAAAGCACCCACGGAAGTATTACATAGGACAGGTTAACCGGGACGGGCACAAGCGAGTCTGTTCCCGGGCTTGTGAAAAAGAGTGCAAAAAATGCAGTCAGCACGCCTGCGAACTCGCCAAACAGCGCCTTTCCAAGCCGGTAATATGAATACAGAAACGCAATTGTCAGGAAAAGCGGGAGCCATACAAGTATCCTAAAAAAATCAAAGCCGGTTATGATGTGTATAAACACCACCATGTAATGCCATAGCCAGGGGTACCAGGCATATGTGTTCCTGTACGCGGAGTCATAAAAGGGGGAATTGCCATTATTGAGATAGTTGACTATCCCAAGCGCCTGGTATACGTCGCCACCTATCAGCGGCCCGTTCGGCCGCTCAAACATAGAAAAAGAGGAAAACAAAACCACTGCGACAACCGCGCAGATTGCAATGAAAAGTGCCTCCTCTGCCCCGAATTTGAGCTTAAACTTGACCATATCTTTATCAATATCCGACCTATATAAAAAACCTATGAGGATTCTGGAGCTGATAACTGAAAAGCCACCTGTGAAAAGCGGCTTTGCCACCACTGCGCGCGTCCTTAAGGATGGGCTTGAGGCAAGGGGGCACACCGTCGATGTCCTTTCATTGGCCGACACAAAATTCTGGAAGCTCTATGCATTCCGCCCGAACCTGATGTTCCTAAAGTGCCTGAAGCCATGGAAATACGACGTCATAAATGTCCATGGCAACTCGCCTTTCTTCAGCGAGCTTCTTGTTCTAAAGCTGGCGCCGTTCAGAAACAAGCTGGTCTATACGTTCCACTGCGATGCGAATTCAAAGTACTCTGCAATAAACAAGCTCTATAACTCGCTCCACCGGCTTCTCCTGAAAATACCTGTCAAAGTAATTACCACCACTCCTGACTACAAAGCGTACTCAGGCGTCCCCTCGAAATCCGTTGCCATCCCCTTTGGGGTAGATAAAATTTCACTAAAGAAGAAGCCAGCCGGCTTTAACGTCCTCTTCGTAGGCCAGATGCGGCTCTACAAGGGGGTAGACGTTCTACTAAGGGCGTGGAAGGAAATCCAGGGAGATGGCCACCTTCATCTCGTGGGCGATGGAATAGACAAGGCGACTTGGATGGGACTAGCAAAGGAGCTTAATCTAAAGAATTTAACTTGGCATGGAAAAGTTGATGACAAGAAGCTAAGCGAGCTATACAACAAGTCGCATGTTATCGTGCTGCCGTCAGTCAACACCGGCGAGGCCTTTGGCATAGTGCTCCTTGAGGGCATGTCTCATGGATGCTTCCCAGTTTCATCCGACCTTATAGGGCTAAGGTATGTCGCAAGCCATTTCAGCTCAACATTCCCCGCCGGCAGTCACATAGGGCTCGCCAGGCTTCTTA
Source organism: archaeon (assembly GCA_043822065.1). Lineage (GTDB taxonomy): Archaea > Undinarchaeota > CAZHTU01 > CAZHTU01 > JBDRCC01 > JBDRCC01. The sequence goes on from JBDRCC010000016.1 coordinate 24,935, forward strand.
CAAAGATACGAAAGGAAAAGCAGTGGGCAACAAAAAGGGGCAACATCGGGGAGTTTCTGAAAGAGCATACGTGGGCGAAATTCATCGACCGGTACGAAGCCGTTTACGCCTCCGTGGCAAAAAGTATAAAATAGCTGCATTTTTAGTGGAGATATGCGTTTTAGGTTGGGTGGTTTTGAAATAGCCCTTATTCTGTCTGCAGCCTGTTCCCAGCTTTTTGCAGGGGGGATAGCTATACTCCCCTTAGCCATAATTACCGCGCTCTATCTCGCAAAAGGAAAGGCAGACGAGAGCAAGCTTATACTGATGGCACTGTTCGCAATTTTTATACCCCAGCCATCGTTCTTGCTGTACTTTGTTATCCTATTTCCAGTTGGCTACGTCCTCACGCATTTTTTTGGCTCCGAGCTGACTTTTCTTGAGAGGCTCCTCGTTTCGTTCCCGCTTACCCTGCTATTTTTTATACCTATCCAGCTCCTCTCCTACTTAAATTTCCCAATATCGACCGGGCTGATGCTATTTGTCGTTTCAATCGCCCCCTTGTCATTTCTCTACTTTAATCACAAAAGAGTCGCCACAGAGATTAAGCATCTCGCCAAGCTTCGGCTGAAGATTGACTCTGACCTGTTAGCCGCGCTCATCATACTGATATTTACAATCCTCGTATGGTCTCCCCTCCTTACCGAGGCCGCCATTCCAAGGACGGCCGGGGCTGGCTACTACGCGTATGTTGCTGTTTTTGAGGAGCGGATAAACAACTTTCATTCCGTCCCCCTGTGGGACCACTACCAGAACCTCGGGTTCGCGATATTCACATTTGACAGCTTAGTTTACTTTTACACAGTCGGCTACGTGGATATGCTAAATCCGCTCCTTAACCTCACTGGCGACTTCAATTGCCTCTTCTTCCTAAGCATGTTCCTTCTCGGCCTCAGCATATATGCCCTCTCCAAGCGGGTAGGCTTTGCAACCTATCCCTCCGTGCTTCCTGCGCTTTTTTTCCTTTCAAACCCATATCTCTCGCGCCTCGGAATATTTACCGGCTACAGCAAGACCTTCTTTGCATTCGCCTGGGCGCCTCTCATAATCATTCTATTCATGATTGCTGCGAAAAACGCGAAATACTTCCTATTGGCTGCGCTTCTTGCAGTGACAATGTTTATGTCCCACCAGCACGTCATCATCCAGGCTGGGGCCCTTGCTTTCCTTTACTATCTCCTCACAAACCTTTCTGGAAAAAAACTAATCCCTAACTCGGACCTGAAGTACCTTCTCCCTGCTGCGGCGCTCTTTGTGGGTGTACTCTCCTTTTACATAGTCCCTGCGCTTGCCTACATGAAGGGCCACACCCTCCTTGGCGAATATCCTTACTACACCCTCAAGAATTTCCTATTGCAGTTCTTAAGAGAGTCAAAAGGAATTGACAGCAACGCAGGCATAGGGCTTACTGCGTGCGCGTTTGCTGGAATTGCGGGCTACTACTCAAAAAAGAGGGAGCGGGCTCTTGCACTCCTGTTTGCCTCCCTTCTCATTCTAACTGCGCTTTACTACCTGCCGGGGGTAAGCCAGTACTACAACAAGACAATCGACATAGAAAAGCTGGAGCTTGTCTGGCTGCTCGTATTCTCAATATCCGTCCCTGGCATATTTGCCATTACGAAAGACAAAAAGCTGCGCGGTGCAATCTTTTTCATCCTGCTCATAGTGGTGGGGTACTATGCCGCAGAAACCCAAGCAAAAAACAAGGAATGGGTGTCGGAGCAGTTCCAGAACGGCCAGATAATGACGGCTGAAATGGACTTCCTCAAGACGCTGCCCCCTGCTAGGTTCCTGACGTATGGCGTCTTTTCACCTGTGATTGACCAGATAATCCCGCTCTTTACTGGCAAGCCTGCCGTCGGCAATGCAAACAGGATGGCTCAGCAGACAAACATCTACTTCTACAAAGTCCACAGCATAATGACGGAATCCGTGCCGGAGGGTGCAACCCTCGAATACGTCTTGAACGTCCTGAGGCAGTCTTGGGCGGGATACATCGTACTAAACGCCTGCACGCCGTCTGGCTTTGAGGTATTCAATATCTTCAAGGAAAGCACAGTCCCAGCAATATATTTCGACCAGCAGTGCATGCTCATACTAAACCCAAATCCCGGCGCATTTGCCGAAAAAGTCGCACTCTCAAAAGTAAGCCTGACCGAAAAGGAGCTCTACGACACACCGGGCGCGTATAAGGTAGCTGACTTCAGGTATCGGCAGCCCGGCGACAGTTTTGATTACCAGATAAAATTCCCTGCTGACGTCTCTTTGGTGCCTGAGCCGGTTGAGCTGCAGTTCTCCCGCCCTTCGCCAGAGGAAATCCACATCTACGGCGATTTCAAAAAAGGCGACTGGGTCCTTGTCAAGGAGGAGGAATTCCCGCGCTGGAGGGCGTATACTGGCGGGAAAGAGCTGCGGGTTGAAATGTCCAACCTTGGCTTGATGCTAATCCAGGCGGAGACTGGCAATGAAATAACTTTGCTCCACAAACCAGCACCCTTCGAAGTGCTTTTGGCAGCCATAAGCACAATTTTGCTCCTCTCAGTTTTTTTAGCATTGAGGGGCAAAGAATAATTATATAACGCCTAAACCTGTAAACTATCAATATGAAGGACCTGCAAGCCGTCATACTCTGCGGGGGGAAGGGAACCCGCCTCAGGGAAGAGACTGAATACAAGCCCAAGCCAATGGTGCCAATCGGCGGAATGCCAATACTGTGGCACATAATGAAAACCTACTCCAATTACGGCGTGCGGCGATTCGTCCTCTGCCTTGGGTACAAAGGCGAGATGATTAAGGAATACTTCATGAATTTTGGCTGGATGAGCAACGACTTTTCACTCAAGACACAGTCCAAGATGGAATACGTCACCCACAAGGACTTGGAGGACTGGGAAATAGTATTCGCTGACACCGGCATTGAAACGCCTACCGGGGGCAGGATAAAAAAGATAGAAAAACATATCGATGGGGATAATTTCTTCGCAACCTATGGGGATGGAGTGTCAAACATTAATATCACCACCCTTAGAGACCACCACGTGAAAATGGGGAAAATAGGCACCCTTACTGCAGTCCACCCAACCTCACAGTTTGGGGTCGTAGAGCTTGAAAACGGGCTGGTGAAGTCTTTCAAGCAAAAGCCGCGCCTGGAAGGCATAATAAACGGCGGCTTCTTCGCCTTTAAGACTGATTTCTTCGACTATGTCAAGGAAGAATCCGTGCTCGAGGAGGATCCCCTGCTTTCGCTCGTCAAAAAACGCCAGCTAGCCGCTTACCACCACACAGACTTTTGGCACTGCATGGACACTTTCAAAGACGTAACTGCCCTGAACCAGATGTGGGACTCTGGCAACCGGCCATGGGTGGTGTGGAAATGAACTGGCAGAACAAAAACGTCCTGATAACCGGCGCAAGCGGCATGCTTGGCTCGCAGCTAACGAGCGACCTTCTGGGCAGGCGGGCAAATGTCGTCGCCATAATGCGCGACTGGGTCCCAACCTCAGAGCTCGTTAAGTCAGACAATTTTAACAAAGTATCAGTCGTCCATGGAAACCTTGAGGACTACCATTTAGTTGAGCGGGTCTTCAACGAATACGAGGTTGAATGCTGCTTCCATCTCGCGGCCCAGACAATAGTCGGAACAGCCAACCGCTCCCCGCTTTCTACGTTCGACTCAAACCTAAAGGGGACTTGGAACATCCTCGAAGCCGCTAGAAACAGCAGGCTGCTCGAAAAGCTTGTAGTCGCGTCAAGCGATAAGGCATACGGAACCCAGGAAAAGCTGCCCTACACTGAAGATTCCCCTTTGCGGGCAAGTCATATCTACGACGTCTCAAAGACTTGCACCGACCTAATCGCCCAGGCATACTACAACACCTACTCCCTGCCAGTGGGGATTACGCGCTGCGGGAACATTTTCGGGCAGGGCGACCTTAACTTCAACAGGATAGTCCCGGGCACGATACGCTCAGTGCTGATGAAGGAGCGGCCAATAATACGGAGCGACGGCAAGTTCGTGCGCGACTACTTCTACGTCAAGGACGCATCCGTTGCGTGCATGGCTCTCGCCGAGGGGCTTGAAAACAAGCGAAACTGGGGGCAAGCGTTCAACTTCAGCAATGAAGAGCCAACGGCTGTCCTAGAGATAGTTCAAAAGATACTCAAACTTATGAACTCTAAGCTAAAGCCCGTTGTACTAAACCAGGCGAGCGGGGAGATAAGGGAGCAGTACCTTTCCAGCAAAAAGGCAAGGTCTGTCCTCGGCTGGAAGCCAAAATATACTCTCGAGGCTGGAGTGAAAGAGACAATAGGATGGTATAGGGCTTTTTTCAAGGGTGCAGCAAAGTGATAGACGGCGTCAAGACAAAACCCCTCAAGCAGATAGTGGATGAGCGCGGCAAGGTCGGGCACATCATGCGCAAAGACGACGAAATATTCGAGAAGTTCGGTGAGGTCTACCTTACTGTAGGGAATCCTGGCATTGTCAAGGGATGGCATTACCACAAGACGCAGACGGATAACTTTGCCGTAGTCAAAGGTCTTATGAAGCTAGTGCTCTACGACAGCAGAAAAAACTCTCCCACAAAGGGCGAACTAAATGAGTTTCTTGTCGGCGACGAAAACCATCAGCTTGTCAAGATACCTCCTGGCGTTGTGCACGGCTTCACGGCGATAGGCGCCGAGCCTGCGTATGCCATAAATGTCTGCACAGAAGTCTACAACCCAGAGGATGAGTTCCGGATTGACCCCTACAAAAACGACATACCCTACGACTGGAAGCTGGAAGAAGGATGAAGCGTGTCATCGTCACTGGTGCATCTGGGTTCATAGGCAGAAAAATTCTTGAGGCATTTGCAGGGAGGTACGAGCTGTACGGGACCTACTTTGGGTCAGCCGCTCCGAATCTCGACTTCCTCGACATTCGGGACAAAACTGCAGTTCTTGAGTACTTTTCCAAGATAAAGCCGGCTATCGTCATACACTGCGCAGCAGTGCCAAACGTCAACTACTGCGAGACGAATCCTGACCTCTGTCGGCAGGTTAACGTCGACGGCACGATAAACGTCGTAGAGGCGTCAAAACTCAACAGTTCCAAAATGGTCTTTATGTCAACTGATTACATCTTTGACGGAAAGGATGGGCCGTACTCAGAGGAATCAAAGCCGAACCCCCTGAACAACTACGGGAGGATGAAGATAGACTGCGAGCAGCACATAACTGCCAAGCTTTCCGACTATCTGATAATACGGACTACCAACGTTTTTGGCTGGGGCCAAAATTCAAAAAACTTTGCTATGTTCCTCATTTCAAAGCTCAAGGCAGGGGAAAAAGTTTATGTTGCAGAGGACCAATACGGCAACCCCACTTTGGTGGACAACCTTGCCCAGGCAATCCTTGAGCTCGTAGACCGTGGCAAGCAGGGCGTATACAATATAGTGGGCCCAGAAAATTTGAACCGGTACGAGTTCTCTTTGAGGATTGCGAAAGCTTTTAATCTCAATGCTCGATTAGTAGTTCCACGCAAAACTGAACAGCTGGCTCAGCCAGCGCCCAGGCCAAAGCACTCTGGCTTCATTACCGACAAAGCATCACGAGAGCTAAAAACCAAGCTGCTTAACACTGACGCCGGGCTATCTGTCATGAAACGCCAAATGGATGTGAAATGAACAAGCAAAAATGCAATATCTGCGGTTCGAGCAAGTCTGAAGTGCTTATCGACCGCGGCGATTACAAATTCGTTAAGTGCAAGGATTGCGACCTCATATACACTTTCCCCCAGCCGTCCTCAAAAACCCTTGACAAATTGTACTGCAAGGGCTATTTCAGGCGGGCAGCGGCAGTTGGCAAGTCCTTCAGGGATTACACAGTAGGTGTTGATGAGTACCTCAAAGTATTCAGGCGGAGGGCTAAAATAATATCGAAATACAAGAAAACTGGAGACATATTGGACGTTGGCTGCGCAATCGGATGCTTTTTAGAAGTGATGAAGGACCGCGGCTGGCACGTGTCCGGTGTGGACCTCTCGAAAGATGCAGTAGACTACTGCAAACAGCGATTTGGAGTAGAGGCTTTCAATGGGCCTCTCCAGGATGCAGGATTCAAAGAAAAGCAGTTTGATGTGATAACTCTTTGGGGCATCCTTGAGCACATGCGAGATCCAAATGCCGAGCTCGAGTACATGCGCACGCTCCTTAAGGACGATGGAATCCTCTTTGTCGAGACGCCTGACATTGAAAGCTTTATGTTCCAGCTCTTAGAGAGCAAATGGCCGCACATGAAGCCAGAACACCTTTACCACTTCTCGAACAAGACTCTCGGCCAGCTGCTGAACTCAAAGGGTTTTGACGTATTGCGCGTTACTCGGCAGCATACTGGAAAGTACGTAGACATAGATTATCTCTTACACAGGGTCAAAAGCATAAATCCCCTCCTCTACCGCCTGCTTAGCCCCCTGCGCATAATTTCCCCCCTTAGCTTTTACATAAACCTCCGCGATGAGATGCTGTTCATTGCAAAAAAGAAGGAGAGCACGACTTGAAACCCACTTTAATTGTCGGAGGCGGCTTCTCCGGATTAGTCCTTGCAGACATGCTTCTTGACAAGGGGAAGAACGTAATCGTAGTGGAAAAAGAGCGCACGTTAGGCGGTCTTGGGAAGTCCTACGACTATCGCGGCTATAAGTTCGACGTCGGGCCCCATATGTTCTTTATCGCAGACGAGGCTTTTGGAAAGCTCATAAATGATGTCCTTGGTGACGGAATAATAAAATTAAAGGGCTACAGCGGAGTCTGGCTTTTTGGCAGGTACTTTGACTGGCCGCTCCGCGTTGATGTTGTTTTGAATCTCCCCCCCAGAATAATACTTGGGGTTTTAAAAGACCTCATATACCGGAAGAAATTCAGCGGAGATGATTTCAGGGCGTATATGCTTAACAAATACGGGCGAACCCTCTACGACGTCGATTTTAAGCCGTACACCGAAAAGTTTCTTGGCTTAAAGTGCGATGAGCTGCACTCTGACTGGGCTAAGGCAGGCGTCAACCGCCAGACCATAAGCAAAGCCAGGGTTGACAGCCTATTTTCCCTCATGAAAGCAACGTTCAAGCCTTCAACAATAGACTTGTATCATGCAAAGCACGGAAACGGCGAGCTTATCGAGAAACTTGCCCTGAGAATACGCAAAAAGGGCGGCAAAATACTGACTGGTGCAACTATCTCTAAGGTGCAGTTTTCCAAAGATGCCGTGGCTGCAGTTAATCTGAAGGGCAAAACAGTCCCAGTTGAGCGCCTTGTGTGGACCGCCCCGTTTTCAGAGATTTTTCCGCTTTTTGGCATGGACACGCCGCAGCTCAGCTACTTGAACCTAATACTTTTCAACATAGAACTAAACAGCAGCCCTAAGCTAGACTATGAGTGGACCTACTACCCCCCAAGCGACATTATCTTTAACAGGGTAACAAATGTCCCTTTGTTTGGCGACAATCTTGCGCCCCCTGGCAAAGGCGCATTGTGTGTTGAGGTAAGCTGTCTCCCTACAGACCCAATTTGGAACAACCCGCAAAAAATTCTTAAGAAAGTCGTGGATGATCTCATAAAAGTCAGATTTGTAGGGGCGGCTTCGCAAATAAAAGCTGTGCATATAGAAAAGATAGAACACGCTTACCCGCTTTACAAGCTAGATTACCGAGAAACCCTCCACGCCTGCCAGGCAAAGCTTTCAAAATACAATAACCTCCACATGGCGGGGCGCAGCGGCACATTCTGGTATGCCAATATGCACCATTTATACCCAGAGCTAAGAAAACTTGCGGAAGAGCTATCCTGACATCCAGTCTACCATCTTCTTTATCCCAGACCCTATGTTGACCATAGGCGAGTAACCAAGCCCCTTCTGCGCTTTTGTTATGTCTGCCAGGGTCTCAGCCACGTCCCCCTTGCTTGGCGGCAGGTACTCTATCCCCGCTTTCTTGCCGAGCGCATCCATTATTACGCCGAGGAGGTCATTGACCGATATATTGCTCCCCCCGCCGATGTTGAACGCGTCCCCTGAAAACCTTTTTTTGGACGCCAGGACTGTGCCTTCAACTATGTCCGAAACATAGGTAAAATCCCGCGTTTGAGTGCCGTCCCCAAAAACAATTGGCTTCTCTGCGCGCTTAATCTGCCATATGAACTTGCGTATGGCCATATCCGGCCTCTGCCTAGGGCCATAGACTGTAAAATACCTAAGGCTGCAAACACCCATACCATATGTTCTTGCGTAAAACCTGCAATAGTGCTCCGCAACTATCTTGCTAACTCCATAGGGGGATATCGGGTTTGTGTCCTGCTCCTCCCTCATCGGAAGCGTTTTCACGTTGCCGTACACAGAAGACGACGATGCGTTCACCATTCGCTCGACATCACACTCTCTCGCAGCCTCCAGAACATTTAGCGTGCCCAGGGCGTTTATCTCGTTAACTTCCGCAGGATGGTCAAGAGAGTACCTTACGCCTGGCTGCGCCGCCAAATGGAATATCGTGCTGCAGCCTCTTGCGCACTTGAGGACAGATTCCGTCTTTAGTATGTCCCCCCTAAACAGCTCGCAATTTTTTTTAGAAAGGCAGTTTTCTATGTTTTTTTCTTTCCCGGAATAGTACCTGCTAAAATTATCCAGTATCCTTACATCGTGGCCTGCGTTCAGCAATTGCTCACAGAGGTGGGACCCTATAAAGCCGGCCCCGCCAGTCACCATTATCTCAGCCATTTTCTTCAATGACCTCTAAATACAACTTTTCAGTCCTTTTCGCAGCCTCTTCCCACGCGAACTTCTTGGCGGTTTTCTTTCCGTTGGCGCTAAGCATGCCCCACCTCTTCTTGTCAAGGACCTTAAGCATGCCTTGCGCGAGCGCCTCATGCCTGCCGCGGACAAGGATGCAGTTCTTTCCGCTTTCCGCAAACGCGCCATAAGCGCCAAGGTCGTATGCCACGACCGGGGTGCCTGCGCACATCGCCTCAAGCAGAGCGAGGCCGAACCCTTCCTGCCTGGACGGGTTTATCAAAGCAGCCGCGCTTGCAATCTCCTTAACGAGCGCATTCGGTTCCATGAATCCCCTGAACTCTACCGAGTCGGACAGCCCCATGTCCCTTGCCATGCAGAGAAACTGTTTGTCGTCTTTTCCGCTCCCGGCTATGACCAGCCGAGTATCTGGCTTTTTTCCGTGGACTATCTTGAACGCCCTAAGAAGGTCTGCAATGTTTTTTTGCTCAACCACCCTGCCAACGTAAATAAATTTGCCCTCTTCACGCGTTGCCTTCATACCAGAAAACCGCTTGATGTCCACTCCGTTGTATATCACTCTTATCTTGCTTTCCGGGACTCTACTTTCAATAAGCAGCCGTTTGGTAGCGTCGCTGACGGTTATCACTCTGTCGAAGTCCAGCTTAAGCAGGGTGTTTTCGATGAACTTCCCGACCGGGCCGAGGAGGGGATGGGTGTACTCGCCCCACTTGTTTCCGTAAATGTCGTGTATCGTCAGCACTTTCGGCCTCTTCCTGTACTTCGCAATGTAAAATCCGCTCATCGCTGATACGTACGCGTTCCCGTCAAAAATGTCGAAGTCATATTTCCGCATCGCGCTGTTGAGCCGCATCATGTAGACAAGGAGGGGGAGATACTTTCTCCTGTTCAGCGGGTGCGGTATGCCAAGCCGGTGGACATGTATGCCATCGAGGACTTCTTCCTTCCGGGCTCCCTCAATCCTCATGGTGTACACGTGGACCTCGTGCTTCTTCGCCAGCCTTTTTAGAATTTCGTAGTACCGTCTCTCGCCGCCGCCTGCCAGGTACGGCGGGAACAGCTCTGAGGCGACTGCTATCTTCATTTCAGCGCTTGCCCTTCTCCTTTAGCTCTATCGCAATCTTCCTTACCAGCTCGGTCAGCTGCCGGTTCGTTTCCTGTATCCTCACGTAAACCTGGAATATAAGGCCGTAGCTGCCGAGGATTGCGATGACCAGAAGCGCATCGAGCGCCCTGCCGAATTTTGTAATCTGCTCAATGAACGAGAACAGGTCGAATGCTGAAAACAGAAGGAGCATAACCGCCACCATGGACCAAATCGCCACATCCCTTTGGCTGAACCGCCCTCTTTTGTAGAGCGAATATACGTAATAGAATATGCCTGCCGACAGCAATATGCCGAAAGCCTGTATGAAGTTCAGTTCCATGAAGACCATACCTCCCTTAAAGTCTTAAGCTTTGCGACTATGAATACTCCTCCGGCGGCTTTTCAAGCCTCCATTCTATTGTCACGTCATCCTTAATCTTGTAGGCGCCTGCACCGACCGGCGCAAGCTCGCCGTCAACATAATACTGCCAGTAGTATCCCTGCGCGAAGTCCTGCTCTACGCCGTTTATTCCCTCGACAAAAACGCCAAACTGTTCGTGCTCGCTTGTCTTCAGGTCTGCGACCATCCCCGTCGCCTCAAGCGCCGTAGTTCCGCAGCCGACATTCACGCCTTCCGACGTCATAAACCCTCCGCCGGGGTTTATGTTTATTGTCACCGCATATTCATTCGGGCAAATTGCGGACCCATTCTGGTTCCACATGTATGCCGAACCCAGCAGAACGGCTGCTATTGCCAGACCGGCAAAAAGGCTCCTGTTCATTTTATCATCTCCCCAAGCTTCTCCTTCGCAGCAGGGATGCCGAGCGAGAAGCCAGCTGTGCTTATTATGTGCGTGATTGTAAATGGAAGGCCGGTTATTAAGCTGAGCGGAGAAAAGAACGTTATCGCATACCAGCTGTCGAGTATAACATGGAATAAAATCGTAGAGAGCACGCCTGCAAAAACCGCCTTTCGCTGGGTAAGATGCCCGCGTATCATCCCGCCTAGATAGCCGGCTATCCCCATGCCAAGCGCCTGGAGGTAGGTCCATGGCCCCCATCCCAGGTAAACAAGCGAAGCCGAGGCCAGAAGCGCATTCACGCCGAAGACAAATCCCGCAACCGGCCCCAGCAGGGCGCCAGCAAGGAGCACTATCGCAGTCATTGGCTCAACATTTGGAATCATCTGGAATGCGGCCCTGCCTCCGACCGCCGCGCCGAGTAGCGCGAAATAAAGCGCGGCCTTCTTTAGGTTCTGTTTCGCAGACTGGCCCTGGAGCTGGCTCTGCACCAGTTTTTGCCGCATTATCTTTTTAATCCCCATCTTTTCATCAGCAGCCCGAAAAATATCTGGAATCCCGAGCCGATGTTGGTCCCCTTTATCTTACTTCTCTCATCATATATAGCTTTTATGGGCACTTCAACCACTTTCAGCCTGTGCCTGCCAAGCTCATGCACAATCTCTGACGAAACCTCATACCTGTCGCAGAGTATCATGAGCCTCTTTGCAGCTTTCCTGTCAAAAGCCCTGAGCCCGCATTGAGAGTCAGTGATATTTGTCCCCGCAAGGACATTGGTAATCCAGGTCAGCGCCCAGTTCCCAAGCCGCTTAATGTGCGGCATCAGGAGAATGTGCCTCTTTACAAGGAACCGCGAGCCGAGGACGACGTCGGCAGTTCCGTCCTGGATGGGCTTTATGAGGCGGAATATGTCCTTCGGCTCATGCTGGAGGTCTGCGTCGAATGTAACAATAATATCTGCACCTTCTCCAATGGCGCATTGAATCCCTGTGGCGAGAGCAGCGCCGAGCCCGCGGTTTACCACGTGCCTGCAGACAGTAGCCCCTATTTTCTTTGCTATCTGCGATGTCTTGTCCTTCGAGCCGTCGTCGACCACAATAATTTCAGCGCTTCTGACCTGCCGTTTCAGGTCATTGAGCACAGCCTCGAGTGAGGCCTCCTCATTGTATGCAGGTATGACTATTGCAAGCATCCTTCAACCATCCCCACATACTTCCTGTTCTGCTGGCCGGCTTCCTTCAGCGTCTTGGCTTCCGTGAAAATACGGATGAGCGGCTCCGTGCCGGACGGCCGTATTATCGTCCAGGAGTCCCTGCTTATTACCTTTAGCCCGTCTATGGTCACAATCTCCCCGTCAACGTTCTTCCTCACATACTCCATTATGCTCTTCCTTTTGTCCTCCGGGCAGTGCACCTTTGACTTGTGCTGGTGGTACTCCGGCAGCTCTGCATTCAGCTCCGAAAACGGCTTTCCCTCGCGGGCGAAATACTCGCACAGCTTTGCGCAGGTCATGGTCGCATCCCTGCCGAGCACGAAGTCCGGGAATATCAACCCGCCGTTCTCCTCCCCGCCGAGAACGCCGTTCCGATCCCGCAGCTCCTTCGAGACCACGAGGTCACCAACGCGGGTTTCTATATACCTCGCACCTTTTTCATCAACGACGTCCTTCACGACGTGCGAGGTCGCCACGGTCGTTACGACCAGTTCGCCCCTCTTCAGGATGTCCTTGGCGACCATTGCAAACGTCCTGTCGCCCCAGATGAACTTTCCATTTTCGTCTATGAGTATGCACCTGTCCGCGTCCCCGTCAATTGCAAGCCCGAAATCGGCACCCTCCCGTTTCACTACCCTAAGCGTCTTTTCCAAATTCTTAGGTATCGGCTCAGGATCGCGCCCTGGGAATGTCCCGTCCGGCTCGCAGTTGAGCTCTACAACTTCGCAGCCTATCCGTTTAAGGACTTCTGGTGCGGTCAGGCATCCTGCCCCGTTTCCGCAGTCGAGGACTACTTTAGGTTTTCTCTTGGCTACGGCTTTCCTGTCGACCCTCTTCAGTATCTCCCCAATATATATTGGGAGTATGTCCTTGTCCGCGACGGACTTGACGCCCTTCCAGCCTACCTGCAAAAATTTCTTCCCAAAAAAATTATCCTCCACTTTTGCCTCGGGCACAGGCTGCAGCCCAAGCCCGTCGGCCTCAAGGAGCTTTATCCCGTTGTACTTTGGCGGGTTGTGGGACGCCGTTATCGACGCACCGCCGTCCGCGCCGTAATGCTTGCAGGCAAACTGGATGGTTGGCGTCGGCGCGACGCCGACGTCTATGACGTCCGAGCCAGAGTTAAGATACCCTGCGATCATGGCATTCTTCAGCATAGGCCCGCTTGTCCGCGTGTCAGTCCCGACGACGACCTTTCCTCCGTGGAGGAAGCTGCCGTGCGCCTGCGCCATCGACATTGCGAAGTCAGCAGTAATCTTTTCGCCGACTACCCCCCTCACACCAAAAGTTCCGAATATCCTACCCATTTGCGATTTCCCTCTTTATGATTCTGAACGGGTCGTCCATTTTTGGCACTTTCCTTTTCTTGGTTTTTTTGATGGATATCCTGCCTGTTTTGTCAGCGTCAATCCTTTCCAGGAGGCCCTTCGACACAAGGTACTGGTCAACCGCAAGCCTGTGCGGGAAGAAACTGATGCTCCGC
>JBDRCC010000017.1:0-62323 GCA_043822065.1 archaeon
CCCTTGGAGAAGTCAGGGCTGTCGAAGTCTCACTTAGATTACCAAAAGAGATGCCCGTTGATCAACAGTTTATAATCGAAGTTTTCCCCTCAGGAGATAGGCATAATTCCGATGGTTATATACTGGAAGATAAAAAGCTTAAATTTACCTTTGGCGAGATATGGAACTATCATTAGTATACAATAACATAGGGGGTGAGAACCATCATGGCTAAGAAAAAGTTGAGTTGTGACAAATATATTGTTTATGTCCTACCACCTAGCACGACTTTTCCGTTGATAAGAATACGAAAATGCAATGCGTACGGTAAGGCAGGAGAGGAGATAGGAAAAGGGGGCTTTTCGCCCGATAATCCAGAATCCATCGGAAAGGCCATACTCGAGAATAGCAAGATTGTCAAAGAGTGGAATAAGACCAGGTAGAGGGGTCATTTAAGTCAAAATAGGCTCTTTTATCAGCCGAATACGACAGTCCTATCCTATAATCCACATCAGCCGCATACGCGACAGAACCGCATACAGAAAGCTTTATATATGTCACTACGCTAAAGTGGTATCAAGGTGAGGTCCAATATGAACAAGCTGCAAAAATGTAGAACACTCAGGATGGGCGCCATGCTCATCTTTATGCTGTTTGCCGTCTCCTTTGTTTCGGCATACCAGATAACGCAGGTCACCCCTGCGACAATTTACTCGAAGTCGAATGCCGGCACTGCCAGCTCGCTTCAGATAGCAATCCTTAACAACGGCGCGACTGCATATAATGTAGGTGCTGCGCTTTTCTCAGATGACAGCCATATAATCGTGACCTCTACCCTTTACAACTTCGGGACCTTCACCGCAAATACTACTCGGACCGCAACCTTTGCAGCTTACGTAAACCCAGGCACTCCGACAGGCAACTACCCGATGCACATCTCGCTTGGTAGCCAGACGCTCAATTTCAACCTTCACGTCGAGCTGCAGGCAAGCTCAACCACCAACACATCAATTAGCCCTACTGACTCTGACGGCGACGGGATAATCGACTCCTTGGACAACTGCCCAGGCGTCTACAACCCATCCCAGACCGACACCGACGGCGACGGAATCGGCGATGCCTGCGAGGGAACCGGTTCGACGCAGGACGACGCTGACGGCGACGGCATTGTCAACACCCAGGACAACTGCCCGAACGTGGCAAACTCAAACCAGCTTGACTCCGACGGCGACGGGAGGGGCAACGTATGCGACAACTGCCCGAACACCCCCAACCCTGGCCAGGAGGATTCCGACGGCGACGGCATAGGCAACGTATGCGACGTTGACCAGACCGGCGGAACTGACAATGATAACGACGGCGTTGCAGACACAGACGACAACTGCCCGACAGTCTACAACCCATCCCAGACCGACACCGACGGCGACGGAATCGGCGATGCCTGCGACCCGGTAAACGACCTGCCCGACTGCAACCCGAACTGGCAGTGCAACGAATGGACAGCATGCTCATGCTACGGCACGCAGATAAGGACCTGCGTCGACCTGAACGGCTGCGGCACCCTTGACAACAGGCCAATCGAGTCAAGGCAGTGCACCGCGCCATCCTCGTGCAGGTACTCATACGACGCGTGCGCTAACGACATCAGGATAGAGAATATCGCTCTCAGGGACGAGCACGACGCGGAAATCAACCCGACCGACAAGGTTAACCTCGTCGTCTACCTCAGGAGCAGGACCACGGTCACGCTCATGAACGTCAAGGCAAAGCTCCAGGAGGACCTGAAGCCCATATACGCTGATGAATCCACCTATCCATACCTCGACATAAACAGCGGCGAGGCAAGGGGTGGCTACTTCTCAATGGAGACCAAGGACGCCTCACCTGGCATGTACAGGCTCAGCATGAACCTCAAATACGTCAAGGGAACGTCGATGTGCGAGATAAACCTGCCGTTCAACATGTCAGTTGTCGGCGGCTACGGCGTAAGGGTTGACCTTGTTCCGGACTCTGCCGAGTTCCAGCCCGACGGCACGGCAACATTCAAGATAAACGTGCTCAACACCGGCGAGAGGTCTGATGTCTACGACATCACCTTCCCTGGCGGCGTCTCCAACTGGATACAGGAGGCGGACAGGATGGTCGAGCTCGACGCGAAGGAGGCACAGGACCTCTTCGTGAAGCTCTACGTCCCGCAGGTGACCGGCTCATACGAGCTCAGCGCCAAGGCGACGTCCAAGCAGCTGTCCTCAATCTCAAACCAGGACACCTCCTACTTCAAGGTGACCAGGACCCTGGCGAAGCAGCACGCCCTCGAGCTGTCGGTTGACAGAAGGTCACTCGATATAGCGATGGGGCAGCAGGGCGAGATAAAGGTCTCAGTCCAGAACATCGGCGGGGTAAAGGACGCAGTAAACCTCAAGCTGACAGGCCCCGACTGGGCTTACCTTGCGCCGTCGACCATGGAGCTCAGCCCAGGCGAGCTGAAACAGGCTACCCTGTACCTCGCGCCTGATGCTGACGTCAGCATGGGCACTACCGACATAGCAATCAAGGCGACGACCTTCGGCGGAGAGGCAAGCGCCTCAGAAACCGTGGCAGTCTTCGCTGCTGACCTCGCGACCATACAGGAGAAGGCCGCAGCCGGGTCGCCGGAGAAATCCTCGCCATTCTCTGGTTTCGCAATACTTTCCGGCAAGGGGCCGGGGCTCACCGAGCTCGTCCTCCTGCAGGGGCTTGCGATAATCGGCCTCATGTACGCCCTGATAAAGCGCCATGAGCTGGCGGAGAGGCACCACAAGAAGGACCAGGCTCAGCAGCCAAAATGAGGTACCTCTCTCTGCTCCTTTTATTTTTTTTCGTCCCCGCAGCCGCGGCTTTTCATGTCACGTATGACTCGGTAAGCCTCTGCAGGTACTCGACAAACTTCGTCGACGTAGTGTTCGGGGATTCTGGCTCTGGTACGGCATCCTACACGCTCCAGAAGTCCGGGGACGCTGCGGATTGGGTCACACTCTCAGAGAGCAGCTTCTCAGTCCAGGAGGGCACGCTCAAGACAGTAAAGGCATTTTTTACAATCCCTCCGGATGCGGCGTTCGGTGCGCACAGCGTTGTAATCTCTGACGGCACAGAGGAGAAGACGATAACGGTCAACGTCATGAACTGCTACGCAATAGAGCTCACTCCTGCAAAAGAGTCAGTTTCCGTCTGCCCGTTTGAGGAATACCTCCTTCCCCTCGAGGTAAGGAACACTGGAAAATACTCAGAGCTCATCTCGCTTAACGCGGAGACAAAAATTGACCCGTTTGCGATAACCGTCCTCCCCCAGTCCACCTCCACTGCATACGCAGTAATAACCGGTGTCGAAAACCCGACTACGTACAACCTTTCGATAACTGCCAAGTCCCAAGAGACTGGCGCATCAGATAGTGCAGAGGTCCGCGTCACAGTCGAGGACTGCTACGGCGCCGAGGTGTCTGCCCCGCTTGCAGAGGTCTGCCAGGGCGAGAGGGCGCACTTTTCGTTCTCAATAACAAACACCGGCACCAGGGCGAATGAATTCCTGCTCTCCGCACCAGCAGGGCTCACCCTAAGTGCAAACAAGGCCTACGTGAAGCCAGGCCAGACCGAGCGCATTTCCTACTACCTTTCCCCAGGCTCTTCAGACGCTGGGAAATATTCGCTTGATGTCGTATTCTCAGCAGGGAAATGGAAGAAGACTGTTGCCTTCCCCGTAAACGTCAGGGACTGCACCGACTTTTCTGTGTCTGCCGGCAACTTCCAGCTCTGCCCTGGCAAGAGCCACACACTCAAGGCAAGGGTCTCGAACCTTTCGCCATATGAATACGGCTACAAAACAAGCTTGTATGATTCGCGCACTGGCTCGACCAAGTACTACAACTACATACTCCCTGCCGAAGGCTACTCTGACATTGAGTACCAGATAGACACAGCCGCCACCCAGCCGGCTGGCGAGCACACAGTCACCTTTGAGACCGGCAACGGGCACAAGGTCCTCAAGAACACAGCCAGGTACTCAACCCTGCCGTTCGATGCCTGCTATAATGTTGACGCCAAGGCAGACCGGGAGTCCTACTCCGTCGAGAAGGGCAAAGGCGAGATGATTCAGCTCAAGATAACCAATACCGGCGCGGAGAACTCCCAGTACGAGCTTCAGGCCTACCCTGAGTTTGTCACTATTGAGCCCTCCATACTGCCAGTTGCCGCAGGCGCCTCGAAAGAGGTTCAGCTCTACGCCAGCCCGGAAATGGGCACCGAGCCCGGCCAGTACGACATCACGGTCGCAGTCACTACTGACAAAATATCAAAATACTACGACATCCCGCTCCAGGTAACTGAAGCCGGCGAGTCCGCCGCACCGTCCGGGTTTGTGATACTTTCAGCGGATTCATCCAGAGGCTCGAGTGAAATTGGCTACGCCCTGACTGCACTGGGCATAGGAATCACTGGGATTCTTCTGTATCTGATGGTTGAGCGGAGATAGGCGTCATCGCCCTCATAACGCCGGAATCAATTGCATAATAAGCTATGAACTTGCACTGGCGCACTATGTCCTCTGCGCTGCCCATTATCTTCGTCGCGGTCGCGGCATCGCTTTCCTTGCGGCTAAGGATATCTGTAACTACTCCGATAGGCTTGCTCATGTATTCGTCCGCCCTTTTGTAGCTCTCTATCGCAAGCCCTATGTCCTGGTTTGCGAACGCTTTGAACGCGTCTTCGAGCAGGGTATAGATTGCGCCGCCGGTTGCGGATATCTCTTCATAGCTCTTTTTCGAAAGTACGTTCTTGCTCTGGGCTAAAACTTTGGCTATATGCCCGACTGAGTGCGAAATGTTCTGCAGCGCCATTGCCACCAGCACCTTCGGGCGCATGTCCTCACAGCCGCCTGCTTCAGCGCCGCCGCCGTGCGCTGCCGCCTGCCTGCATATCAGGAACCTAATCCTTTCTATCGTCGTGGTTCTCTCTAAAAGGGAGTCCGTAATCGATTTGTCCCTAAAGCTCTTTGAGACGTCCTCTATCATTTCATGGCATAGGCGGTACATGCGCTTAAGCTCAGACATCATGCTCGCATCCGGCGGTGATAGGTAGCACTTGAACTCGACCATGTTGGAGGATTCATTGACTATCTCCATGCCGCTAAGGAGCGTTATAATGTCCCAGATTGCCCTGGAGTCCTCCCTTGTGAACGGCTTGTCCGAAATTATCCTAATCCTGTCCGCGCCGTTTATGTACGCGCTTATGACAAGCGGCTTTACGAGCATTGGGCCGGGGTAGGACAGCTCATACTGCTTTCTTTCCTCGCGCTTTTCAGTCCCTACCCTAAGGGCGCCGTCAGGCATCTCAGCAATGTCAACATAATCTGATTTGCTGAGGCGCTTCTTCCGCATCCAGTCTATGGGCAGTGAGATGACGTGGCTTGACTGTCCAAACCGTATAATCTTTCTTTTCATAGGAGCTATATACTAAATTAAAGAAATATATATATATAAATACTTAGCGCTGCCTAAGCTTGCTAGATTCCTGTTCCTTTTTCTCTGCTATAAGTATCGGGCACCGGTCTATCCGGTCTATATAGTCGCAGCCCCGCCCTATGTAGACGCAATGGTGGTCGTAATTCCCGCAGTCGTACTTGCACGGCTGGCCATACATGCGTGTATATTGGCGTGCGCAATACTTAAACATTCCCTTCCGCCGGCTCCCTGCCTGATAAGATTTATTAAGCACTGCCCCTTTAGGGAATGCATGGCATACAAGGTAACTCCCTGGGAGGTTTCCGGAGACGTTGACTACGAGAAGCTCATCAAGGACTTCGGGACGTCCAAGCTGGGCGACCCGATACTCAAGCGCCTTGAGAAGCACACGGGCGAGCTCCACCCTTTCCTCAAGCGCGGGCTGTTCTTCTCCCACCGCGACTTTGACTGGATACTTGACAAGTACGAGAAGGGCGAGAAGTTCTACCTTTACACCGGGCGCGGGCCGTCCGGCGACACCCACATCGCCCACCTGATCCCGTGGATGTTCACAAAATGGCTCCAGGACAAGCTGGACGTCGAGCTCTACTTCCAGATAACTGACGACGAGAAGTTCCTCGTCAAGCCGATAACATTGGACCAGACGCTCAAGTTCAGCTACGACAACGCCCTCGACCTCATAGCCCTCGGCTTCGACCCGAAGAAGACATTCGCATTCATTGACACCGAGTACGCGAAAACCCTCTACAAGATTGCGCTTGAGGTCGCGAAGCGGACGACCTTCTCGACAGCGAAGGCAGTATTCGGCTTCACGAACGAGTCCAACATCGGGATAATCTTCTTCCCAGCAATGCAGGCGGCGCCATGCTTCCTGCCGTCAGTCTTGAAGGGCAAAAACATCCCTTGCCTAATTCCCGCCGCAATCGACCAGGACCCGTACTGGAGGATAAGCCGCGACGTAGCGCCGAAGCTCGGGTACTACAAGACAGCCGCAATACACTCAAAGTTCCTGTCAGGGCTCAGCAAGGGCGGCAAAATGTCTGCCTCGGACAAGTCATCCGCGATATACACCAAGGACAAGCCGGAAGAGGTCGAATTCAAGATAAAGCGCGCGCTTACCGGCGGGAGGGACACTGTCGCAGAGCAGAAGGAGAAGGGCGGCCAGCCCGAGAAGTGCGTCGTCTACGAGTACCAATACTACCTGTTCGAGCTCGACGACAAGGCAGTCAACGAGCGCGCAAGGCAATGCAAGTCAGGCGAGCTGATGTGCGGCGAGTGCAAGCAGAACCTAATAAAATCCATAAACAAGTTCCTTGCAAAGCACCAGGCTGAACGGGAAAAGGCAAAATCAAAAGTCGAAAAGTTCATGCTCAGGGACTAGCCCCTGAAAGTTGGCCTCTTGGTAAGTTCCCTTGGCAGGCTTATTGGCCTGAACGGCATGCCTTCCGTCTCCTTAGTTATCCTCTCTGAAAGCTCCTTTGGGGACAGCTGTTCGACCTTTCCAAGCCGCCTTATCCTGGTTGCGAGCTTCTTTGACTCTATCTCCTTCTCGCCGATGACAACTATGTATGGGACCCATTCAAGCTCGGCGTCCCTGACCTTTTTGCCTATGCTTTCCGTCCTGTCGTCAATGTCAACGCGGATTCCGGACTTCTCAAGCGCGTCCGCAATCTTCGTAGTGGCGTCGTTAAACCTGTCTGCAATTGGGCACAGCCTCACCTGGGTCGGGCTGAGCCAGAGGGGAAGCTCCGGGACCTTTTTCTTGCCCTCCTCCATGCACGCCTTCTCGAGCAGGGCATACATCACGCGCTCAATCGCACCCGACGGCGAAAGGTGGAGCAGGAGCGGCCTCCTCTTTTCACCCTTCTCGTCAACGTAGGTTATGTCGTAGGTCGTAGAGTTCTCGACGTCTATCTGGTCGGTCGTCAGTGCGGAAGCCTTGTTCAGCGCGTCCACGAAGTTCAGCTCGTACTTTATTATGAAATAGAAGAACCTGTCGTCCCATGTTTCAAGGAGCGCCGGCTTGCCCCACTTATTCACCATCTTCTTCAGCAGGTCATCATTCTTCGAGTAGAAGTCCTCCACGACCCGTATCGCGAGCTCGAGGTCGTCCGGGAGATTGAGCCCGATTTTCTTCTGGATGTTTATCGCGAGCTCCATCCGCTTCAGGTACTCCTCCTTTGCCTGCGCCTCGTCAGCGCACATTGCATGGCAGTCCGGCATGGTGAACGTCCTCAGCCGCCTAAGCCCAGTCAGCTCGCCTGACTTCTCAAGCCTGAAAGAATACTTCGTCATCTCATAGAGCCTTAGCGGGAGGTGGCGGTAGGAAATCGTGGCGTCGTGCGCCATCAGGAACTGTCCGAAGCACGCGGCAAACCTCAGGAAGTAGTCTTTGTTAGCGGATTTGACAATGTACTGCCTTGCAGGGAAGCGGTTTAGGTACTTCTTCAGCGTCGGGTGGTTCAGGTCGTACATTATCGGTGTCTCGACCTCCATCGCGCCGTACCTTATCATTTCGCCGGAAACCCAGTCCTCAAGGAGCTTCCGTATCAGCCTGCCCTTGGGGTAGTACCGCAGGTTGCCCTGGTCAGAGCCAGGCTCGTAGTCTGCCAGCTCGAGCTTCTGCATGGCGGCGACGTGGGGCGGCTCCCTGTCCGCGGCCCTGCTCTTCTCCATCTCATAATGGGCGAACTTCTCAAGGTTAGGGTACTTTGAAAAGTCAAATCCTGAAAGGATGCCGTTCTCAATCTTTATCGGGTGCCTTTTTCCAGAAACGTCCAGGACGTACCACTTTGAGACCAGCTTCTTTTCGTCCTTCAGCGCCTTGGAGAGCCCCGCATCCTCTGCATCCTTCTCAGTCGACCTGATAATCCTTGAAAGCTCCGCCAGCGGGTGCCCCTTGACCTTGACCTCGAACTCCTTGTACCAGCCGAAAGGCGCCTGGAGCACTTCAAAGCCCTCTGCCTTCAGGGCGCCTGCGACGCCGTTTAATATCTTCTTGGAGGAGTCCATGCTCCCCGGCTGCGAGCCGTACAGGAGGTGAACATAAGGGTAAACGAGAATCCGCTTCACTTTGACCTGGGATGCGACGCTTTTCAGGTCATCTACTGCCTTTTGAACGACCGCGCCTTCGAAGCCTTCGTCATCCTTTTCGACGGCCATCCTCACGAAGAGGCAGTCCTTCATCTCGCCGCTCTTCATGCTGTCCGGCACGTCGTCCGCGACCTTGGTCTTCTGCGTAGCCTTAAACCTGACGTAGTCGCAGTGCAGTATGAGCTCTTTCATTATACTTCTTGAAGTCTCATGTCCTTTATGAGTGTTTCCAGAACTTCAAACTCAGTGCATATGAGCTTGTCTTTTGCAAGGAGGCAGCTGCCAGTGAAATTGGCAAATATCTCGTTCCTGACGATTGGCGGCTGGACGCAGTAGTACTGCCCGCCTATGTATTCGAAGGACTTGCCCTTGTCGACGCAGGCGCTCTTGTCGACGCAGTAGTCCCCATCGACTGCGTCACCCTGCTCTGTGCAGACATCGATGTCCGCCTGCTTTATGACCTTGCACATGCTTTCAGATTCTATCACTCTTCCGCCCTCCGACAGGCAGTCCGCCCGCGTGGGGAGTTTTTCCGCTTCTATGAATACTGCGATAGTGCAGAATGGGGGCTTGTACGTGTCCAGCCCGTCAGTGAGCACCTGGCGCTGGATAACGTCAGTTGCCATCCTCCCGCCGTATGCGTCGCAGACTGACTTGACCTCTACGTACGATGCGTTCCCCTGCCAAGCAACCTTCGGAACCAGCTGGCTGAAAGTGACGTAGCAGTAGTCCCCGCCCATCGGCTTCCCGCACCATACTGGCTGTTCCGTGCCCTCGACGAATATCCCGTAATAGTTCGCCTTCTCCACGCTGCATAGGCTTCCTAACAGTGAGTCATATGCCTTTTTGGATGCGGTATACCCGACCCAGAGCATGGTGAACTCAGTGTCCTCCGTCGGGTCAAGCGGGTTCTCAACATGGTACCTGCCGTCGCTTGCGAGCGCAGAGCATTCCTCAGAGGTTATTCCTCCCTCAAGGCTTATCGGGTACATCCTCGCGTTAAGCGGCCTCTTTGCTGAGAGCGTCTTGTATCCTCCTGTCAGGGAGTATGAGATGTTGTATTCCTTGACATAGAGCGGCATTGCATTAACATAAATGTTGTCCCCTTTTTTCGTGCCGGTGCAGTCCTCGGAGATACAGTTTACCCACACTGAAAAATTGGCGTCGCCGACCCTCACGTTTCCGTCGCCGCGCTCAAGGACTATTCCGTTTATTCTTATGTTTTCGTTTTCAAAGTCGAGCGGCCTTTCCGAGAGGTCAGTCAGGTTTATCCGCAGGGGCATGGACTCGCACGGCCCGCGCTCAATCCAGCTTCCGAGCCTGCACTCGCGGTAAGTTCCGTTTATGCAAATCATCTCGCCGTTTGCGCAGACCTGCTTCTCAGAGTGGAACACCAGTATCGCCGCAATTATCAGGATTACTACGCCGACAATTATCGCCGTAACCATCTCAACAGTAAGCTTGTTTTCCATGCGTCCCCTAAAGAGCCGGATGGATTTAAATCCTTCGAATTCCTTCTTTCGAGAGAGGTCACATCAGAATTCGCAGTCTGCCAAGAACCCTTTTCGTTACCGGATTACGTGCCACCTGCGCCAGCCAGCGGTTCTTGCCATGTTGGTATCAGAGCGGCTTGCCGACATCTTCGAGCTTAGCCTTTCCAGAAAGGAGCTTCTTCAGCGCCGGTACAAGCTCGTTCGCCTTTGCCCTGACCTGCTTCTGCGTGTCGCGCGACCGAATTGTCACCGTGCCGTCCTTTAGCGTGTCTCCGTCGACCGTCAGGCAGTACGGGGTCCCTATCTCGTCCGCCCTTGCGTAGCGCCTGCCTATCGAGCCCGAGTTGTCAATAACCACGTTGAACTTTTCATCGAGAAGCTGTTTGTAAATCTCCTGCGACTTCGTGTCCATGCCCTCCCTGTTGACGAGGGCGTAAACCGCTACCTGGTACGGCGCAACCCTGTTCGAGAACTTGAATATCTCCCAGCCCCGCTCCTCCTTTGAGTACGCCTTCTCAAGGATGCAGTAGAAAATCCTGTCTATCCCGTAGGACGGCTCAATGACGTGCGGAACAAACTTCCTGCCGTCGATGGATACTTCCATGCTCTGCTTTGAGAGCTTCTGGTGGGATGTCAGGTCGTATTCCCCGCGGTCCGCAATCCCGACGACTTCGACCCAGCCGAAGTGGGTGCTTATCTCGACGTCCCATGTGTCCGAAGCGTAATGCGCCCTTTCAGTGTCAAGGTGCTGGCGGCAGCGCATGTCACTTTCAGGTATGCCAAGCTCCTTGAACATCCTTGTGCTGAGCGCAAGGTAGTACCCGACATACTGGTTGCGGATTACGCCCTTCTTGACTGCGTCCTCCAGTGTCATCTCCGTTTCCTTTTTGCCTTCCGCCTGCTCCTTGGTGGAGTAGAGCCTGAGCTTGTCCTTGGCGAGGCTTGCAAAGCGCGGATGGCTGTTCTTCTGCTCCGGGTCAACGAATATCTCAATCTCCGCCTGGTGGAACTCCCTCAGCCTGAGCATCCCCTGCCTCGGCGAAATCTCGTTCCTGAAGCTCTTGCCTATCTGCATTATGCCGAGCGGCAGCTTGCGCCTGCCGTACTCGAAAAGCCGCCTGAACGCGATGAATATCCCCTGGGCAGTTTCAGGGCGCAGGTATCCTGCAACGCTGTTTTTTCCCGGGCCTATCTCTGTCTTGAACATCAGCTTGAAGCTCCATATCTTGTCAAGGTGCCCCTTGCACTTCGGGCAGGTGATGTTGTGCCTCTTTATCAGTTCCTCAAGGTCGCCGACCGTCAGCCCGTCTGTTTCTATCTTTGCCTTTTCCTTGATTAGGTGGTCTACCCTGTACGGCTCGCCGCACTTCATGCATTCCGACATGTAGTCCGAGAAGCAGTCGAGGTGTCCGGAAGCGACGAAGACGTCCTCCGGCATTATGTTCGGCGACTGAATCTCATGGAACCCTTCTCCAAACAGGAAATAGTCTCGGAAGGTGTCCTCTATGCGCCTTTTGAGCAGGCTGCCTAGCGGTCCGAAGTCGTAGAACCCGGAAACTCCGCCGTAAATCTCGGCGGACGGCCAAAGGAAGCCCCGCCTCACTGCAATTTCCATCACTTCGTCATAACCCATGCTCTACCCATATAACTATAAATATTTAATACTAATCGGTATAGGTATCCCATGCTCGAAAAGACCCTGCACCCGATTGAGAAGAAGGTGCTTATCGCGGTTGGCGGCAGGGAAATCTCTACTGTTGACGACCTCGTGTCCCTGACCAGCCTCAAGGAGGTCGAGGTCATGCGCGCCCTGCAGTGGCTCGGCTCGAAGGACCTGATAGAGGTCAAACGGGACTCGATAGAATTTGTCAAGCTCAAGGATGAGTCATTTACTTTTCCAGAGCGGGGCGCACTCAAGCAGATTGTCGAAAAGCCTACTCCAGTCAAGGAAATAGACCGCGCCGCAGTCACCTGGCTCTTCAAGCGCGGCTGGGCAGACATAGTTGACAACACTATGTACGCTACTGATGACGGCAAGGCGGCCGTGAATTCAACCCTCCCAGACGAGCGCCTGCTTTCAAAGCTGAAGCAGGCAGGTGAGCTCGCATTGAGCCAGATAGAGCCTGAGCTCCTTGAGGGGCTCGAGCTCCTGAAGCAGAGGCCGCGGGTAATCCAGATAGTCAAGAAGGCAGTCATCGAGGTCAAGCCGTCGAAAAAAGGGCTGAAGCTGTACAACGAGGGAATCACTATCGAGGACGAGGTCAACCAGCTGACGCATGAAATGCTCGCGTCAAAGTCATGGGCTTCAAAGAAGTTCAGGAGGTACGACCTTGCCGCGCCAGTCCCGCAACTTTATCCCGGAAAGCGGCACCCGCTCCAGAAGTACATTGACAAGGTCAGGACAATATTCCTTGAGATGGGCTTTGAGGAGAGGGCAGGCCCGCTGATTGAATCCGCATTCTGGAACTTCGACGCCCTTTTCCAGCCGCAGGACCACCCTGCTCGCGACCTTGCCGACACGTTCTACCTGTCAAAGCCTGCGACCCAGCCGATACCCTACAAGTACGTCCCTGAAGTCAAGGCTATGCACGAGCACGGCGCGGAGTCAGACTCAACCGGCTGGCAGTACCAGTGGCGCGAGGATGAGGCGAAGAAAGCCATACTCCGGACCCACACTACAGCAGTCACGGTCCGGGCGCTTTCCGAGGTCAAGCCGCCTGCCAAGGTGTTTTGCCTTGGGCGGGTCTTCAGGAACGAGACACTCGACTATTCCCACCTTGCAGAATTCCACCAGGTCGACGGCATAGTCGTCGACGAGAATGTCACCTTTAGGAACCTCCTCGGCTATCTCAAGGAGTTCTATGAGAGGATGGGATTCAAGAAAGTCAGGTTCAGGCCGGCATACTTCCCGTACACTGAGATGTCCGTCGAGCCGGAAGTCTACTTCAAGGAGAAGAAGCAGTGGATAGAGCTGGGCGGGTCAGGCATGTTCAGGCCGGAAGTGACCGAGCCGTTCGGGATAAAATGCCCCGTGCTCGCATGGGGGCTCGGGCTTGAGCGGCTTGTGATGCTTACTGAGGGGCTTGACGACCTGAGGGACTTATACCGGAACGACCTCACCTGGCTGAGGCAGAGCCATAAGGCATAGCCAAAGTTTTAATACTCCTTTTTACTTCTCATTTCCAGAATGGTTTCAGTTCGCAGGATGAGCATGAAGGGCTTCAAGTCCTTCGGCAGAAACATTTGCATGGACTTTCCCCCAGGGTTCACCGCCATAGTCGGGCCTAACGGGAGCGGCAAGTCCAACGTAGTAGACGCCCTCTGTTTCGTCCTTGGCAGGATGAGCGTTAAGAGCCTTCGGGCGGACAGGCTCCACGAGCTTATTTTCAACGGCGGAACGGCAGGCAAGCCCGCCTCAAAAGCCAGCGTTTCAATAACATTCGACAACACAGAGGGCGAGCTCCCCTTCCCTGAAAAGGAGGTCGAGGTCGTCAGGGAGATACTCAAGGACGGAAAGTCCGCCTACATAATCAACGGCACAAGGACGACCAGGACGCAGATAGTCGACGTCCTCTCAAAAATCCGGGTCAATCCGAACGGGCACAACATAATCCTCCAAGGGGACGTGGCCCGGGTAATCGACATGAACGCGGTCGAGCGCAGGGAGATAGTCGACGACGTCTCCGGGATAGGCGAGTACGAGGAGAAGAAGATAAAGGCGCTCAGGGAGCTTGAAAAGGTCCAGCAGAAGATTTCGGAGGCTGAAGCCGTCCACCGCGAGCGGAAGAAATACCTCACTGCAGTGGAGCGGGAAAAAGATGATGCGGAGCGGTACAAGGCCACAACTGCGCGGCTAAAGCACTACCGCGGGGAGATATTCTCAATAAAGATTAAGAAGTCGAACAAGGAGCTCGGGTCCATGGGCGCCGAGTACCTGACGCACGTCGAGTCGCAGGAGAAGATTTCCGAAAAGATAAACGCAAGGCAGGAGGAGGTCAATTCCCTCCAGGGCAAGATAAACGAGATTGACGAGTTCCTCTCACGCCAGGGCGAGAGCAAGTATGCAAAGGAAATATCTGATGCTAAAGTTTCGATAAGCTCACTCTCTGAAAAGAGGAAGCTATTGGTCGAGTCTGCCGACAGTGCCGGCAAAGAGGTTAAGTCAATAGAAGACGAAATATCCGCAGTTGCCGAAGCGGAGAAGGAGTCAAAGGTGCTGATTGAAAAGCTCCGCAAGGAGCGGCTCGGCCTGGAAGGCAAACTGAACGCAAAGCGCTCTGAGCTCGCACAGCTGAGAAAAAAGGCAGGGCTGAAGCCCGGCGAGGACTCGGAAAAAGAAGAGATTACTGCCAAGATAACGGAGCACAGGCTTAAGCTTGGCTCGGCGACCGGGAAGCACACCCACCTGAACGAAAACCTCAAGGCGCTGGCTTCTGAGCTGAAGTCCCTGCTCTCACAAGTTTCATTTCAGCCGCTTGAGGGCGAGACTACCCAACAGCGGGCAGCCAGGGCCGAAGCCGAATATGCGTCCCTTGGGAAAAGCCTCGTGTCAAAAAAGCGCGAGCTTGACTCGCTCAAGAAGCGGCTTGGGCTTGAGGAGGTTCCCTCTATTGCCGAGGAAGAGGTAAAAAAGCCGGCTGCCGACGTCCTTGAGGAAATCAAGGCGGAGGTCGAGCGGCTGGACGCGCTTCTCTCGAAGGGCGCCGGCGAGCTCCAGGACGGCGCAGACATCTCTGCCCTGAAAAAGAGGGTTAAATCCTTCCTGTCCGACGTTTCGCGTTCAGTTTCGAGCATAAAGTCGAAAGTTGGAATCGTCAGCGATGAGGACAAGAGGCGAAAGGAGTCGCTTTTGCGGCTCGGTGCCCTCTCAGGGGAGGTTTCCGGGCTCCTGTCGCGCAGCAGCAGCATGGGTATAGACGCACAGGCACTTAAGAAGGCAGCCGCCATAGAGCCGCAGCTGCAGCAGCTGAAATCAGAGCTCGCGTCCATTGACTCGGAGGCGGCAGGGCACCGGCAGAAAATTTCCGAGCTTGAAGAGGCGAGGGACGCCATAGAGAAGGCTTCAAAGAGCGGGCTCGAGAAGCTCGAAGCAGCGTCATCTGAAGTTGAGCGGCTTGTCGAAGAAAAGAACGGGCTTGACGTTGAGCTTTCAGGCCTCATATCGAAATCAGAGGTCCTCTCCGGCGCAAAGCAGAAGGCAGGCAGGTCCCAGATAGAAAAGCTCCAGGCGAGGATTTCAGGCGCACAGGCAGACATCTCCTCCATAGACTCACAGGTGTCTGCCCTTGGGAAACGGCTGAAGGAGCTCGAAGCGAAAAGCAAGTCGGAAAGCCTGGAAACCAAGCTCGACGAGAAGAAGTCCCTCCTGTCAAAGATTGATGGCATAAGGCGCGACATCCAGGAGCTCTACCGCAAGACATCTGACGTTGAGCGCCACAAGAACGACCTTAACGTCAGAAAGGCGACGGTCCAGACCCGCCTCCAGGATCTGACTGAGGAGTTCAAGAAATATGAAATACACGAAGTCGAGCCAAAGCACACCGAGCTCGAGCTCGAGCGCCTAATCCAGAAGAACGAGAAGGAGCTTGCCGAAATCGGCTCGGTCAACATGCTTGCCATTGAGGCGTACGAGGAGATAAAGAAGGACTACGACGAGCTCGTCTCCAAGATGAACAAACTAACTGAGGAAAAGGCGGCAGTCGAGAGCTTCATGCACGAGATTGAGGACAAGAAGCGCGAGGCATTCATGGAAACGTTTCTCCAGCTCCTCGACAATTTTGAGACGCTCTATTCAAAACTCGACCCAGGGGGCGAGGCTCACCTTGTGCTTGAAAACCCGGACAACCCGTTTGAGGCCGGGATGGACATGCAGGTCCGCCCGCGGGGCAAGGAGATGATAAATGTCAGCCTCCTCTCAGGCGGGGAAAAAACGCTGACTGCGCTTGCATTCATCTTTGCAATCCAGCAGTTCAGGCCTGCGCCGTTCTACATACTTGACGAAGTCGACGCCGCGCTTGACAAGGTCAACTCGGACATGCTCGGCAAGATGCTTGCGGAGTCGGCAAAGGGCGGGAATGCGCAGTTCATAGTAATAACGCACAACGACTCCGTCCTTGAAAAGGCCGACCGGCTTTACGGCGTCAGCATGACAGACTACGGCTCTCAGATTGTCGGCGTGGAAATGGGCGCTTAAACCGGCTCGATGGCAGGAATTGCCTCCGGGTGCTTCTTGAGGACTATTTCTAGCAGTATTGGAGTCATAAAGGTAGTAGCAAGCGCCATTAGCACGACTATCGAAAATATCGTCTCGTCAAAAAACCCTAGCCGCCTGCACAGGCTGGCAACGACAAGCTCGACCTCGCCCCGTCCGTTCATCCCAATGCCGACAGTGAGAGCGTCTTTCCAGTCCCGTTTCATCGCCTTAACCGCAATCCCGCAGCCGGCAATTTTCCCAACCACCGCTATTGCCAGCACTAGGATAAAAAGGACCGGGGCTGTTGAGAGGACGCTTATGTTTACCAGGACGCCTACCCAGATGAAGAAGAGCGGGGTGAGCAAGCCAAGCGAAAGCGCCTCAAACTCCTCGTAAATCTGGTGCCCGACCACCTCTTTGTGGCGCAGGAGCGCGTATCGGATTATCATGCCGCCTAGGAACGTGCCGATTATCCCAGAAAGGCCTGAAATTCTGGAGAGTATCGCGAGCAGGAGAATGAATATTGTCACGAAAGAGAAGAACCCAGTCCTGCTGTTTTCGAAAGTGTCCACGAGCCTCGGAACTGCAACAACGCCCACTATGGTAAGGATGACAAAAAAGCCAACTATTTTGGCAACAAGAAGAAGGAACCCCGAGAAAATTGAGCCGCCAATCGCCTCGCCTGCCTGGGCTACAGCTATCAGAAACGAAAGGGCAAAAAGCCCTATTATGTCGCTGAAGACGCCGGCTTCTAGAATCATCCTGCCTGCAAACTTTTCAAGCATGTTGAACTCGACGAGGATGTCCGCGCTTACCGCGACCGCAGTGACTGAAAGGCTTATCCCAAACAGGAGGGCTACAATGGGGTGCATGCCTATGGAGCTGGCTAGCCATGCGCCGAGGCAAAGAGGGATTATGATTCCTGCAATTGCAACCCCGATGGCGTGCTTGCCCAGCTGGATGAACTGCTTTAGGTTTATCCTGAAGCCGATAAGGAACATGAAAAAGAATATCCCCAGCTCGCCAAGCGTCTCAAGCAGCTGGTTGGGTGCGATTATGTTCATAATGGACGGGCCGAGCAGGACGCCGGCCATTATCTCGCCGAGTATCTTCGGCTGGTTTACCCTGGTCGCCATGTAGCCGAATATCTTCGCGACCATGAGAAGAAGGGTTATCATAACGATGGGGTCTGCGATTTCAATAGTCGCCGTCAATAGCCCTGTGGGTCCCATACCACCTATAACACGTAGTAATATTTAAAACCTATAATGGCCTACTGCATTGTTCTTGAAAATAGCAATTATCCCTCTTAGATATCTGATCATGCCCCGCCAAACTGCAGATAGAACATCGCAACAACGTAGAGGACATACATCAAAACCATCAGCGTTCCGTCCAACCTGCCAAACGCCCTTTTCACAGCTGCAGTGTAGAAGAAGAACATGTTTGCCACCACCGCAAAAAGGAGGGCGGCGATGAAGATGCTCAACTGCACGGTAATGGGGTTTATAGCCGATGCAACGCCGAGCACGAAAGTAAGGTTAATCATGTTTGCGCCGAGGGCGTCACCAAGCGCGATGCCATAATGCTTCCTTTTTATTGCCTGCAGGATAACTGACAGTTCCGGAAGCGACGTTCCGATAGCAATAATGGTCGCGCCTATGAAGCTTTGGGAAAGTCCCGCAATCTCGGCAAGCTTAACCGCAGAATCGACGGCAAAATGCGAGCTAATAATAATCCCGACAATCCCTACGAAGAACCGCAGGAAGGCGGACAGCCCCTCCTGCTTGGTGACATGTGCCTCAGCCTTGCCGTTCTTAACTCCCTTCTTGGACAGTATGTGTGACACATAAAACGCAGCAACGAGCAGCAGGACAGCCCCTTCTACAAAGCCCAACGCATTGCCGGCTATCTGGGAATGGTAGATGATGTAAACAGAAATAAGTGTCGTGATAAGCAGTACCAGCCCTACTTCGGGGAGCATGTCCCTACTCACCCGAAAGCCGTAGAGAAACGCACCGATGCCGAGGAGCAGGAGGAGGTTTGCAATGTTAGACCCGAACACATTTCCTGCTGCAATCGCGCCCTGGTTGGTCACCGAGGCGGCAACCGAAACGGAGAGCTCCGGAAGCGTCGTTGCGGCGGCGACCAAGAGTATGCCTACTGCGAGCTGGCTCACGCCAAAAAACTGCGCCAGCTTTGTAGCATTTCTAACTACGACTTCGGCAGATTTAGATAATATACTGATGAAAATTACGAGGACGATAAGTTCGGCAAGCACCATACCTATCGTAGCACATATGCCAATAAATAGTTTATCTTCATCCGAAACGTTTGTTTTGCATTATCTATGGGTGTGCCGCCAGTTGAGATAGTAATGTTTAAAACCTATACCGACATTGCATATTCAGGATGGATGCAGAGCAGCTATACTCCTGAGGATGAAATCCGACTCGCTGATTCTTAGGGATACGGACCAGCTAATCCAAGAGTACATGGCGCGGTTTGCCGGCGACATAAGCGAGCTTGAGGAGGTCAACCGCGAGCTTGCCAACTTCCCGATACTCGAGCCGGTCATACTGCGCGCCCCGCAGAGCAAGGTCACTGTCGACGACCTTCTGGGCGCCCTCAGGAAAGTCCTGAATGAGAAGGAGCAGAAGGCAGTCCGCAGGCAGGAGATGGAATCCATGCCATTCAGGATAGAGCTTCCGGACTTTGACATAACAGAGGCAATAGCGGACATACTCACGCGGATATTGAGACGGCAGACAGGCTGTACGGAGTAAGCATGACCGACTACGGTTCGCAGCTGGTCGGTGTGGAGATGGGTGGGCAGGCGCCGTCCGCTAAAGTATTAAAAATAGGTCCACATATCGATTAAGAGAAGTAAGCCCTCTTAATCGCTGTTAGCAGACCGAGACGAAGTCGAGGCACGAAGTGACGAGAGTTTGGGGGTGAGTATTTATTTAGATTCGATGTAGCTTACTTGTAGCTTACCAGCTCCATAACCATCGCTGCTTCACCGCCGTATGAAACCTTTAATGGCAAAGGCACGTTATCAGCTATCCAGAAGTTTGCGCTTTCTGATTCATACTTCTTTGCGCTGAATGTTCCTGCAGGCACTGTCATAGACTCTTTGCCTATATACCTAAGTACAGGCGCTTCAGTTGCAGAAGCAGAGTTCGGGCCTTCTGTAGGGCACTGACCTTCTTGCTGGATAGTCTGGCCTGCTACATTCATCACAGTTGATATTTTTAGGCACGCCAATGATTCCTTGTCCAGCCACATCTTTGTTGTTATTACATTACCCTCTACACTCAGGTCAGACTGCTGCAGCCATGCTGCATTTCCATTAGCTGCATCTGAGCTAATCTTATACTTTATATCCATTACATTTTGCTGCCCGCCTGCATTTGAGATTATTTTGTATTCAAATTCGCTTAGCAGCCCATAGTTATAGAGCATGTTCATCGTAAATTTTGAGGATTCCTGCTCTGACTGTGCTGTTGTCGTGTCCTGCGAAGCCAGTGCCTGCTGTTGCTCCTGCTGCGGAGCCTGGGCCTGCTGCTGTACACAGCCGCTGATAAACAGAATGCCGACCAATAAAATCAGAAATGAAAGATAACTCACCTTTTTTGTATGCATTTTAACCATATGCTTTTATTATACCTTCTATAGGTATATAAATGTTTTTGATTTCTACTTCGTTTGAAGTGCGCCAGCCAAATTATTATGATTCGGCGCTCCAGCTGATAAAAATCAGGCGGGCGGCTGAGCAGTAGCAAGATTTAAAACCTCCAGCGACATTCTTTTTTCAGGATGGATGCAGAGCAGCTATACTCGATGATAGAGACCAGGGACTCCTGGGAAGTCTTTATCATTGACACTGTCCGCTCGGAGAAGATGAACCCCTGGGACATAGACCTTGTCCGGCTGGCAGAGAAATGCCTCGAGCGCATACGGGGCATGAAGCAGTTCGACTTCAGGGTCCCTGCGAAGGTGGTTCTTTCTGCCGCTATACTCCTGAGGATGAAATCCGACTCGCTGATTCTTAGGGATACGGACCAGCTAATCCAAGAGTACATGGCGCGGTTTGCCGGCGACATAAGCGAGCTTGAGGAGGTCAACCGCGAGCTTGCCAATTTCCCGATACTCGAGCCGGTCATACTGCGCGCCCCGCAGAGCAAGGTCACTGTCGACGACCTTCTGGGCGCCCTCAGGAAAGTCCTGAATGAGAAGGAGCAGAAGGCAGTCCGCAGGCAGGAGATGGAGGCATTGCCCTACCATCTGGAGCTTTCGGAGTTCGATATAACCGAGGCAATAGACACGATACTAACCCGCATAAAGATGGCGCTTCGCGAATCGCCGTTCATTACATTTTTCGGCCTTCTTAAGAAGCGCGACCGGACTGAGATCTCGCAGACCATACTGCCAGTCCTCCACCTCGCAAACGAGCGGAAAATCGTCCTCCGGCAGGAGAGGCAGTTCGGCCCGATTGAGATTTATTTCCCCGAGAACGCTCCTACTGAAATCGAAGCAGAGGCATAATGGATTCAAAGAAGCTAGTTGAGGCTGCATTATTCATCTCCGGGAGGGAGATGCGCAAGGGTGAGCTGGCAGAGATGCTGAAGATGACGCTCGACGAGGTCGACAGGCATGCCACTGCGCTTGTCGATGACTATGCCGGCAGGGACTCCTGCGTCAAGATTATCAAGTTTGAGGGCACGTACAAGATGGACATCGACCAGGAGTACGGCACCCATGTCAAGAAGCTCGCTCCCGAGGTCGAGCTCTCCCGCGGCGTCCTGAAGGCGCTGTCGTTTATCGCCTACAAGCAGCCGGTCCGCCAGAGCCAGCTTGTCAAGCTCCTGGGAAACCGCGCCTATGAGTACGTCCACGAGCTGGTCGACCGCGGTTTCGTAACCGCCGAGCGGTGGGGCAGGACAAGAAAGCTCCAGACCACCGACAAGTTCCGGATGTACTTCGGCACAAGCGGAATCACTGACCCGGAGCCCAAGCCGCAGGAACAATGAAGGCGCTTTCCTCGCTCGACATAGTCGGCGTCGTCCACGAGCTCCAGGGGCTGGTCGGCGCAAAGGTCCAGAAGGTCTACCAGATTGACGACATGCTGCTGTTCGAGCTCTACTTGAAGGGCCAGGGCGCTGTCAAGCTCCTAATCAAGGCAGGGGAGCGCATCCATTTGACCCGGTTCAAGCGGGAGATGCCAAAGCTCCCCCCTGCATTCTGCATGCTACTAAGGAAATATGCTGAGGGCGCCAGCCTGTCCGCCGTAAGGCAGCATGACTTTGACCGCGTTGTCGAGCTCGAGTTTGAGTCCGGCAAGGAGAAGGCCAAGCACATCCTTATCGCAGAGCTGTTCTCAAAGGGCAACCTCATATTCTGCGACGCAAACTATAGCATCATCCAGCCCCTGCGGGTGGAGTTCTGGAAGACCCGCGCAATAAAGCCGAAGGCGAAGTACGAGTTCCCGCCCGCGTCCCCTAACCTGAAGGAGATTGAGCAGGAGGAGTTCACTTATAAGCTCTCCCAGAGCAGCAAGACCACAGTGACCACGCTGGCCGTCATATTCGGGCTTGGCGGGGAATATGCCGAAAAGGTCTGCTCAGACGCGAAAGTCGACAAGACAACCCCGGCAAACACGCTGTCGCCAGAGCAGTCTGCCGCAGTATGGGCGGCAGCCCAGCACCTGCTTTCAATTTTCAAGAAGGCCAGTGGGCTGAACGAAAAGATTGACGAAACATATTCGCCGGAGGAGTTCAAGAAAATCCGCGAAGAGGCGGATATGCTCTACACGAAGCGCAAGGCAACTGCGGAGCGGCGCGAAAAGGAGCTGAAGGAGGCGATAGCCGGCTTCAGCGAAAAGATAGAGGCCAGCAAGACGAAGGCAGAGTACATACAGACCCACCACCAGGAGGTCCAGGCATTGATTGACGGCGCAAACCGGCTCCACAGCCAGGGCAAGGGCTGGGATGAAATAGAAAAGGACCTGGGCGTAAAAACCAAAGACGGAAAATTAATACTACGACTTTGATAGCATCTCGCCGGACTTTCTCAGCGCGCTCTTCATCTGGTTAAGCTGGTACTCTGTCTGTGCAAGCCTCTGCTGGGTCTGCTTCAGGTCCTTCATGACTTCTGCAAGCGCGCACCACAGCTGGCTTGTCCTGACGTGCGGGCTCTGGTTGTACCCTTCAGAGTATTGGCCAATCCTGCGGATGAGCTCATTAATATGCTCATTTGTATCCTCAGGTATAGCGTCTCTCCAGTTTGCCATTTCGAACTTATTAAATAATGACTAGTATTTAACCCTTTGTATGTCTTTGCGGATTGTGTACGTGCCTGCGGAAAAAAGCAATGCGAAAGAGATTGCGGAGGCGGTATTGAGGGAGAAGCTTGCCGCGTGCTGCAACATTTTTCCCTGCGAGTCCATGTACTGGTGGGGCGGAAAGGTTGAGACCGCGAAGGAGAGCGCCCTCCTGATTAAAACTGACGAAAAGCGCGTGCAGAAACTAATAAATAGGGTTAAGAGTATTCACAAATACGATACGCCGGCTATAATAGTCATAAATCCTGAGTCGGTTAACAATAAATACTCCAAGTACATGAGAGAGGTCATGGGTGAACAAAATGGCGTGGTTTAGGCGAAAGCCAAAAAATATAGTCGAGGATTCAGAGGTGCTGGGGGCTGAGCCAGATCTCGCAGGCCCGCATCTGAGCGACGAGCTGGAAGACATCAAGCGCGAGGTCGGCGAATACAAGCCGCCCGCCGTGAAGCCAGTTTTGATGCCTGCCCTGAAGCCTATTGAGCCAGCGGAACAGCACCATATCCCGTTTTCACCTGCAAAGGGGATGCCCCCTGCGCCAAAGGGCCACTCTATTGACGACTTCCTTCAGGAATACCAATTCATAGATGCTGGGCAAAAGCCAGCTCCACTCGAGCCAAAAAAGTTTTCCGAGCGGCTCCTCCCTACTGCGGAAGTCACGATTGACGCGCCAGAGCTTGTCCGCGCGTTTGTCGAGCTGCTGGCAAAGCCCAGCACGGCAACGGTTGTCGACGTTCTCGCAGGGAACAAAATGTCAGTCCAGGAGCTTGTGCGGCGCACCGAGCTTGACGAGGTTGAAGTCAAGTCAGTCCTTCACAGGTTCGTCGCCCTCGGCCTTGCCAGGGAAAGCTGGGTGAAGACGCCCTCTGGAGAGCACATTAACAAATTCGAATTAGTTTCAAGTCGGGGCGAGGTCAGGTTCGACCTCCGCGACCTGAGCTCAACGCTCAGCGTCGACGCCCTGAACGCAAAGAG
Source organism: archaeon (assembly GCA_043822065.1). Taxonomy (GTDB): domain Archaea; phylum Undinarchaeota; class CAZHTU01; order CAZHTU01; family JBDRCC01; genus JBDRCC01. The sequence continues at coordinate 23,567 of JBDRCC010000017.1, forward strand.
CGCAAGGCTCGTAGAGCTCGTAAGCAAGGAAGGAAAGATTCCGCAGTCGCTCGCAATGAAGGAGCTTGACCTCGCGGACGACAGGTACTTTGAGCAGGTGCTCAGGTACACCGAGCGCTTCAAGCTGCCAGAGATACGGAAAGCAGTCAGCGAAGTCGCAGAGCCAACTGCAGAGGAGGCGCCGTCCGGCCCGTCCTCAGCAGCGGTCCGGCGGGTTGTCCGGAAGGCGAAGCTCAGTTCGTCAAAGCCAAAGGCGCTGGACGAGATTGAGCATTATATGAAGGACCTTTAGGCTACCAGCTTGTTTTTGGGATGGGCACGAAGCGCAGCCGCTCCGTTGCCGAATAGAGGTTTCTCACGGCGCCTTTTATCTGCTCTATGTTCGGGAGGCCCTTATAGCAGTCGTCGAGTTCGATGTCCAGTTCTACGGTCTTAGGCATGCGGTTTGCTGGTATCCTTAGCGTCCCTTCAACCAGCGACCTGCCGAGCTTATTTAAGATTATCCTGCCCTTCGAACCTGCAGAATCGACGAGGAACCTGTCGTCGTACAGCTTGAGGTAAACTGTGGACATGTAGTACAGCAATTTCTCCGTCTCCCTGTCGTAACGCCACATCTCCACCCTTTTGTGCCTGACTAAAAAATCAAACCGCTGCTGCACGAGTACAAGGGCGTCCCTGAATTTTAGCTTCTCCTCGAAATAGAGCGCTGTGACAAAGGCTGCCGGGAATGCCTGCTGATACTCGGTTTGCGCCGCAGTGCTCTTAAGGTACTTCATGCACCCGTCTGCTACCTGCGGCCATATCCTCAGATAATCTTGCGGCCCAGTTTTTGCCATGTAAATATTATCCAAAGACAACTATAAAATCTTTTGGAGGAACCATTCCGGCGTGAACTTTGTCAGGTCGTCATAGGTCTGGCCAGTTCCTAAATATAATATCGGTTTCCTGATTGTATGCTGTATCGAGATGCACGAGCCGCCCTTCGGGTCGGTGTCAGCCTTTGAGAGGATGACTGCGTCCACCCGGATGTTGTTGAACTCCTTCGCCTGTTCGGTCGCATCGTTCCCCGTCATGGCGTCACCAATGAAGATGAACAGGTCCGGCTTAATAACCCTGTCAATTTTCTTGAGCTCGTCCATCAAATTTTGGTTAGAGTGCATTCTGCCTGCAGTGTCTATCAGCACGACAGGCTTTCCGTTCGCCTTTGCGTGCTCCACGGCGTCGTAAGCCACGGCGGCGGCGTCCGAACCGTAGTTGTGCTTAACAATCTTGACTCCGAGGTTCCTTGCGTGGTGCTCAAGCTGCTCTATGCTCGCCGCCCTGAACGTGTCAGACGCAGCAAGCACGGGTTCAAGCCCGTTTTTCTTGCAGAGCATGGCAACCTTTGCAATGGTTGTCGTCTTTCCGGTGCCGTTAATGCCAATGAATACTATCTTGAACGGCTTTTCAGAGGATTTTATCCTTTCAATGAGGTCAAATCCCTCAACCATTATCTCCCGCATTGACTTCTCAACTGCAGCTTTTATTACCTTCTCCGTCGACCCGCGGCTGATTTTGCTGCCGACGAGGGCTGACTTTATGTCTGCGACAATCTTTTCCGCAGTCTCTAGCGCAACGTCGTTCTCAAGCAGGGCCATCTGGAAGTTCCAAAGCGTGTCTTTAAGGTCGGCTTCGTCAACAGTCTTCTGTGTTATGGTCCCAAGGAACGTTTTCTTTTCAGCAGGCTGCTCCTTCTGCTTCGCGGGCGGCTCTTCCGGCTTCGACTTTGCAAAGCCGAGCTTTTCGGCGAGGGAACGCTTTTTTGCAGGGGGCTCTCGCGGCGGCTCCTCCTTGGCCGCCGGCTTTTCCAGGACTTCTGGAATAATCTTTGGAATAATGGGCTTGGGTTCGGCTGGTTTTTCTTCTTTTTTCGCAGTTCTCTCCTTCTTCGGAGGCTGGGCTTTCTTCTCAGCAGGCTTTTTTGGCTTTGGAGCTGGCGGCTTGGGCTTTTCAACATGCCTTTCCTCTGCCGCGACCTCCTTTTCGGCTTGTTTTATTATCTCTTCATCAACCTGCCGCTCCTCTTTTGCCTCCTTGGCGACGTCCTCTTCGACCGTCCTCGAAAGGTTCTTTACAAGCCCCCTGAGCTTCTCTTTCAGCTTCCCGAACATGACTCACCTTACTGCCTTCCAGTTAATATTTTTTCCCTTTTTGCGAAGTTTTAAATATACCCTGCTCTTTGTAAGTTCAGGATACTAAAACCACGGTCGTGTCCCGGAACTCCCAGATGAAAAAGTCGAAGATAGCACTGTTGTTACTACTACTTGCAGCCAGCGTAGCTGCCCTTACAATCAACGGCTACTTTAACCGCGTGGCCGGCATTACTGACTACGACCAAGTCCAGTACGGCGTCGTCTTTAATCTTACTGTCAATTTTAGTTCTGACGGAAACTACTCCTACTGCAACATCACATCCCAGCACAACAGCACGATATTCGACATGGTAGCTTCTGGCAACGCTACTGATGCTGGCATAGATGTAAACAGTAACTACGTTTACCTTGCAAACTACTCGTTCAATGTAACGGACTATAATCTCTCAATAGGTCGCCAGCAGGCGCTCACTTTTAACATGACGTGTATTTTCAACACGACTGCTAACTACACAGTTAACCAGTCATCCACGAAAACAGTATACATAAGCATACTGAATGCGACATTCTTTAACAGCACTCCGGCGGGTCCGGTCACGATTGGCGAGTTTGTCAACCTGACAGGAATTGCAGCAAACCTTAATCCTACAATGAACCTGACCGAGCCATACTTCTATGTAAAAGCTTATAACTCTACTGGAGGATATTACTCGGACATCGCGACACTCTATAACACATCTCTGGTCGGGAACATTAGTGCGCTTGCTGCGGTCCAGGCAAACTTTACAAACATATCTACCGCAGACTGGCCCGACAACAATATGACCCTCGTCTTCTGGGCAAACGGGACTCAAAACTCCGGCGTAGACAAGTGGGCTGCGTCAAATATCAGCGTCAAGCTAAGGCCGAATGTTTCGATTGGAATCGACTCATTTGAGCCGGTCGTCCAGCCAAGAAACCTGACTGTCCGCGCAATCGCGAGGTATAAGCCGGTCGGCGTCTACTGCAACCTTACGCTTTATTCCGACATGCAGATATGGAACGAAACCGGCAGCATTGTTGGCTCGACGAATTACACGAAAACCGGCACAATAAACAGCACGGGCTACTTGTCCGTTACGTGGTCACTTAACTCCACATCCACGTATGCCACGACCTCGCCTGGCTTTAACGTCACTGCCAACTGCTCAGATACGTTCAATGTCTCCGGTATTTGGTCCAATTCGTCCTCCCGCTCAATGGTACTCAATACAAGTGCTCCAGTGGCTATGTTCAATGTGACTGCGGCGGCATTTCCCCAGTACCTGTTGGAAAACGAGACGTTCACAGTCAACCTAACTATACAAAATATCGGGACAAAAAATGCAACATCCGTGGATGTAATAATCGCGGGCAATTTTACAATATTTAACAGCACAAACGTAGCCAATGGCACAGTAAAAAGCATAGAGCGGTACTCTTGCAGCAATATTGAAGGTGCAATCGTCTACAACCAAACTAGCCTCAACTTGACAAACGGCACTGCAAACCCCTTGCAGGCGGCGATTGATCCCTCTTCCGGGCACGTGTGCAGTGTTAGGTTTACCGTCAATGCGTCTAGCCGGCCGTCTACCAACCCAGTGTGGTACACCATAAATGCCTCCTCGCCGGATGCCATAAGCAACGTTTCACTCCTGTTAAACGTTTCCATTCTTGGGCATGGTACGTTCACCTCAAACACCGGCTTGCTAAACTTTGGGCTACTAAACGATACAACTGACACGAATAATAAGACAATTGAGATAATCCTCACACCCTCAGGGGGCAACCTGATACGTGTCACTTCATATTCGATTGAGCCCTCCTATGGCAATTTCACCTACTTGTTTGACCCACAGCCCACACAGATATCTGTAGCCACCAGAATAAACGTGACTCTTATCGTTGGCCAGTACACCCAGGCTGGAAATTATACCAACCAGTCAAGCCCATCTTCGGGAGTCTACGCGCCGAATGTGACTATAGTAACGTTAAACTCCGAAAATGTGTACATACCGACGAGCTTTAATGTTTCCTATAGGTACTCAAGTTCGGATACCTGCAGCCTGTCAACAACGGCGATTTCCCTCGTGACCTTAAACAACAATACCCAAAGCGGCAGCTTAAGCAAATCATTTACAGTTCAAAACACCGCGAATGTCCCGTACACGGTTACGGTCGCTTCCCCCGATAATACCGAGCTGAAGGTGACCGAGTTTGGATATGGTGGCAACACCTATACTGCAGAGTTTGGCTTTACTCTCAGCCCGGGTGCCGTGGGAACCGTAACTGTGAACAAGGTTACGCCAAGTGCCGACGACGGCGGCACCAGAACTGACGGCGATGCTGTCAAAGTGAACTGCACTTTTGCCAGCACGTTACACAGCAAAAGCATCCAGCTTAGCGCGTACGTGAACCCACAAGGAACCGGCAGCAGCGATGACCCTGGCAGCTCTTCAAGCAGCAGCTCTTCCGACCTATCTGCCTATTCAAATTATCTCCTTATTACCTCAAAGTCGGACTATACCTCTGTGAAGGAAGTCTACCAGGGCTCCTCGGTCAGCTACCCAGTTGAGGTATGCAACGCAGGCACCCAGACAATGACGTCTGTCACAATCAGCGCGACAATCCCGACTGCAGATAATCCTTCTGACTGGGTCGTGCACGAGTTCAAACTCAAAAACATCCCTCCGAACGGGGCATGCCTCAGCGGCACCCTGACGATAGACGTTCCACCCAATGCAAAGGTCGGCGACCACGAAGTAAGGATAAATGCGAAGAAGGACGCTGTGAATGAGCGGACGGTGACTGCGAAGATTAAGGTTTTGAAGAAGACGGCTTCGAGCGGAGCTGCAACTCTTACATCTGAAGCCGAAAACACTTTTTCAGTATCAAATGCGACAATAGCCAACAAGTCAATCATCCTCACAATAAACAAGGCCAGCCAGACTGAGAACGTCACTGCCCACTTCCTCATAATCAGCCCGAAGGGCAAGGTGCTTTACAACGAGACCGTAATGTTCTCGTTGGCAAACGTAACGGACCAGCTTTCAGTCCCCCTTCCTCTGCTTTTCAGGCTTCCATCTGAGTATAACATGACTGTGACCGTCATGGACCTTGCTGGCAACCTCCTTGCCGAAAAAGCAGTTGCAGTCACAAAGGAGCAGATTGCCGCGGCTGGGCTGTCCTCCACAATGAAGATGCTTGGCTATGGCGTGCTGATAAGCATCATCTTGGTCATTATAGGCATGTGGGCGTACACTGGAGAGGTGCCCCTCGGAGGCATGCTTGGCGGCGGAAGACGGCCGTCCTACGGTCCGCGTCCAAGGCTCAGGCTGCCCAGATTTGATATACGGAGAAGGCATGCGCCGGCTTACCGCGAGCAGCAGTATTACGCACCGCGCAGAGATGTGCCCCAGGTTTCGTCAGAGGAAATGCGGCTTATTGGGGAAATTGAGCGGCTGGAGCAGAAGGCACGAATCGCCTACCACGAGGGCAAGCATGCATACGGCAGGGAGCTCACTAACCAGGTTAAAATACTAATGAAGCGGCTTGAAGGCCTTCGCGAAAGGCGCAGGTAATCAGCGCTGCTGCGGCCTGTACTTCTCAAGCTTTGGAAGTATCTCTTTTATCTGCTCTTCCGAGAATTTGATATTGCTGACAAGCTCGTTTTCGCGCTTTCGCAGGACTTCCAATTCCTTGTCCATGACCTTTATGGCGTCGTCAACCGGCTTATTAAGGACGGTGCCAGCCCCAACACCAAGCAATACTTCGTCATTCGAGTCGACTATGGCGCGGACATACGCGTTTCCGCCAATCGGGAGCAGCACTTTGTCGCCTTTTTGTGCGGTCCTAATCCCCTCAATAGTCTCCTTGGACGCAAGAAAATCATTCCGCACTGATGCGAGCCTCTGAAGCTCGTTCAGGGCTATTTCGCCCTGCTCCTTGAAGAAGCTGTACCTGATGGCTAGTTCCTGCGGGCCCTCTGGGGATGCCTGTGCCCTTTGCTCAGGCTTCTGCTTTTCTTTCCTTTTTTTCATTTTTTACCTGTTTTATTCCTTCGAGCTTGATAAAATTCCGCTTTATCCTGTGCTTGCTTCCGAAGTGGGTGTAAATTTTTTCCCCAGCGAGCTTTTCAGAGGGCTGGTCTACAACCATGCAGAACAAGTGCATCCCCCTCTTGTCGCTGAATTTGCCAGACACTTCGTACTTCATTTTGCAAGCTCCGCCTCAACAGTCGTTCCGTACTTCGAGGCTTTTACCCTGACATATGCTGGCGGCTTCTGGATGCTTCTGCTCCAAACCGCTTCGTTCAGCTCTTTCCCAATCTTGACGGTCTCGCACTTCATGTGCCTTGTGAGGAATCTCCTAATGAGCGTCATCGCAAGCGGCGCCCTCTTTGTGCGGGCAGTCCGGTTTGCGTTTCTGAGCGGTATTATGTATATCCTCTCAAGCTCAACCTTTGGCTTCTCTTCTTCTTTCTTATCCTTCTTTGACTTTTTCTTTGCCTCCGCCCTCTCCTCCCTCTTGGTATCCGTGGAGTCCTCCTTGGACTGCTTGTCGCGGAGCTCCTTCTTCTGCTCCGCAGCCATCTTCAGCTCTTTGATTACGTCTTTCTTTTCGCTCATAATTTGAGTTTGGTCCTTCTCCAGTTGCGCCTGTATACGTTGGACCTTACCCTCCTGTTTGTTTTTGGTATGACCCAGATAGGGATAGGCCTGTTCCTGCGGGCTGCCTTCCCAAGCCTCTTTTTTTGTGCGGGTCGCCTTACGTTGACCATATTATCTCCTTTCCGTTGTCGTTTCCCTTTCAGCCCCGAAGGACTGCAGGATGACTATGAGCTGCTCCTCTGTCAGGGGGTTTTCCCTGCTTATCTGGCGGCGCTTTGCCATCTCCACGATGGATTGCTCAGCGAGGACCGCCTTTTGCGGGTGCGCGTACCTGACGCGGTCAAGCCGGTCTGCCGCCTCCCTCGTTATGAAGAGCTGTGCGCCCCTCCTCAGCTGCTGGAGGAGCTGTTGGGTGGACTCATGCTCCTTTTGCCGTTGGAGCTGCGCCATCCGCTGTCTCCTTATTTCCTCTAGTTCAGTATCACCCATTTTTTATCTGGTGAGCTGCTGAATCAAGGAGCTTTGTCCCCTTTGGGGTTATTATTCTGCCTATTACCTGCCGGTTTCTCTCGAGTTTCTTGGCGTATCCAGCCGATTCCAGCTGCTGGAGTATCTTTCGTAGGATGTTTCCAGAAGCAACGCCATGCTTCTCCGGGGCGGAGCCGCAGTTTTTCCTTCCGCCGTACTCCTTCTTGAGGTTCCTCACGCCGAGCGGACCGCTGGCATAAAGCCTTCTCAGTACGCTTGCAGTGCGTATGTACCACCAGTCCGGCTGGTCGGGCGGCCTGTCCTTGAACGAAGCCGTCTTGACAAAAGGCGCCCATGCCGGGGGCTTTATCTTATCTTCTTTCTTCAGCTCCTCGCTTACTTTTTTTATAAGCAAGGTTCCATCTACATCATAGGCAGTAGTCATAGGAATCTAACGATTGCCCCAGTCTTGTTCAAAAAACTGAGTGGGTATTGATTAGTTAGCCAGCTTTAAAAAGATTTCGGGCAATGCTCTCCTGAAGCTTAAACTTAGTACGGCACCCTGCGAATTGCGCCGCAGCCAAGGCACGATACTGTCCGTACCCGGTTTTTGGGGTTCAGGCGCACTCTGCAGTTTACTCCGGGCTTCAGGTATGCCCCGCACGTCTTGCAGAAGCGCTCCTTGCACTGCTTTGGCATCGGGGCCAGGTAGCGCATGGATATCCTTCTTGCAAGCTCCACGTACCTTTTTGACAGCTCTGGCTCTGACTTAAAGCGGATTTCTGCCTGCTCAAAAAGGATTGCTATCCGCTCAAGGGCTATCTGCTTCTGCCAGCCTGGTTTTGCATGCCTTCTGCGCTTCATATTAGGTTCAGTATGTTTGATTTGGTTATTATTCCTATAAGCTGGGTCCTGTCCATTATGAACACTGCCGGGCTGAACTCTAAAAGGGGAATGATTGACTTCAGGTCAGCGCCCTTTGGCATAATCGGCGGGTTTTCCCGCATCATCTTTTCGACTGGCACCCGCTTCAGGCGGCTCGGGTCGTCCTCCCTTCTGACCTGCGCCATTATATCCTCCTCAGTTATCATGCCGACTGGCACGCCGACCTTGACTATTGGGAGCTGGGAAATTGCGTTCTCCCGCATTACCTCAATAGCCTCACTGACCATGCTTCCGACGGGTATTGAAATGACTGGAGACGTCATAACGTCTGCGGCTGTTTTCGTTTCCTTTGCAGCATCGGCTATGGCGGCAAGTATCTTGTTGAGCATTGAGGTGCGAGGGTCGACGTCGCCGCTTTCCACCCTTGCGACCATTGCCTGGGATACGCCAGCCTTCCTGGCGAGAGCCTCCTGGGTCAGGCCTGCTTTGATCCTTAGCTGCTTTAGCTCGTATGCAGTCGGAACTTTCACAGAAAAACTATGGTTTCAGGATATTTAAGGATAGTGGGACTCGTAGTCTTCCCATTTGACTTTTCCAAAAAGGACCTCGAGCTCAACTGGGTTTAGAACCGGCTTCGGAGCGTAATTCGTATAGTCGTCTATTGCAATTCTAGGGCAGGCAGTCGATACAAACACGTCTACTTTTAGCCCAGCGAGCGCGTCCGGTGAAAGGTTGTTCCCGTAGACCAGCAGCCCCTGCTTATTGTTCTTTTCAATAAGCTGGATAAGCTTCCTGGCAAGAAAGAGGTTCTTCTGGCCCGGCTTTGTCGAGACGAGGACGCCAAATACCTTCGCCTGCCTGGACTTTTCTATGGCGGCGTGCCTTTTGGTCAATAGCTTTCTCTTAAGCTCGCCAGTCGTTCTGACTGTGTTTGTCTCCGGGTCTGCGACAATTACGTCTTGCCCTGACCGCATGGCAATGCCAATGGGATGGAAATTGCCAGTCCCATAAAACAGGTATGCGTCTGCGTCGACCAAGGCGTCAAAGTCGCAACCAAGCACCTGGCCAGGGACCGCGGACTTCTTCCCCCTGCCAAGGACAACTTCCTTGCCGGCAGACTTGAGCAGGCTCGTTATCTCATTAATTGACCGCAAGTGCTGGGCTGTGGAAAGCAGGCAGACCGTCTTGCCCGTCAGCTTCGGAATGGCCTGCTTAATCAGCGGAGCCGGGTCAGCGTCGTTCTCAACTGGGACGTACAGCACCGGAACCCTTGATCTTGCGTCGTAATCTGTGTGGCCAAAATGCACAATGGCTTCCGCGTCAAGCGGGTCGCAGATGTCGCAGGCGCCAAAGCACGGGTCAACATTTATCCGGGCCTCAAAACCATTGTCCGCAAAGCTTTTTGCTATCTCTACCGCCCGCGTCCTTAACCCTGCTGGAAGCTGTATTGCTATTCTCTTAACAGAACGGCGCTTTAGCCTGGCTATAACTTGGTTAGTATCAAAACAGTACATCTACTTGGTCTCTTCTTCAACAATCTCAAGCTTCAATGGGGTCGCCCTTGCGGCTATCAGATTGTAAAGCCCTGCAAAAAGAGCGCCGAACACATAGCCCATAAATGCCCCTATAATTGGGACTAAGAGCAGGGTCGAAAGCAATCTAGCATTTAGCTGCAGCTGGGCATTCTGGAGTAGCCCTAGTGAAGCTATCAGCATTGAAAACAGTACAAGCAAGGTGTATATCACTGAAAAAACGAGTGCTGACACCTTGGCAGTGGATTTGATATCTAGGCGCCGTATTTCTAGCATGCCTAAGCTGAAGCATTCCAGCGATATAAAACTTTCGATAGAAAACACTTATAAATTGGGAATCTGTAGATATAGGACTTACTCTAGTAGGGAGGGATTTTAGTGGCTGATAAGTATGTTAAATGGTTTAAGGACTTAGGTATAAAGGACGTGCCGACAGTCGGCGGAAAGAATGCATCTCTTGGAGAGATGTACCGGAATCTTACAAAAAAAGGAGTCAAGGTTCCAAACGGCTTTGCAATTACTGCAGGCGGGTACCAGTACCTGCTAAAGGAAGCCGGGATAAAAAACAGGATTAAGGAGATTCTAACCGGCCTTGATGTTTCTGACATAAAGGACCTCATGGCAAGGGGCCAAAAGGTTAGGGACCTCATTAAGAGCGTCGACCTTCCGAAAAAGCTCGAGGAAGAGATAATCACGAACTACCGCTTCATGAGCAAAATGTACAAGGTCAAAGAGGTGGACGTCGCAGTTCGAAGCTCTGCAACCGCAGAGGACCTCCCAAACGCATCATTCGCAGGGCAGCAGGAGACGTTCCTGAACATAAGGGGCGAGGAAGAGCTCCTCATGGCTTGCAGGAAATGCTTTGCATCGCTGTTTACCAACAGGGCGATAGCCTACCGCCAGGAGAAGGGCTTCGACCATTTCTCGGTCTACCTGTCGATTGCGGTCCAGAAGATGGCCCGCTCAGACCTCGCATCAAGCGGAGTCATGTTCTCGATAGACACCGAGTCCGGATTCAAGAACGCCGTTTTCATAACCGGCTCATACGGCCTCGGGGAGAACGTCGTGCAGGGGGCAGTCAACCCGGACGAGTTCTACGTCTTCAAGCCAACCCTTAACAAGGGCCGCAGGCCAATCCTCAGCAAGAGGCTCGGGGAAAAAAAGATTAAGATGATTTACACCAAGGACCCGAAGAAGCCCGTCAGGAACGTCGAAGTCCCGCTTGCGGAAAGGGAAAAGTTCTGCATAACCGACGATGAGATTCTTGAGCTTGCGACGTATGCCGTCAAGATAGAAGACCACTACTCGAAGGAAGCCGGCTATTTCAAGCCGATGGACATCGAGTGGGCCAAAGACGGCCAGACTGGGGAGCTGTTCATTGTCCAGGCACGCCCTGAGACTGTCCACTCCCAGCTGGACAGCATGGTGCTGAAGAAGTACATCCTCAAAGGAAAGGGTAAAATCCTGTCTACGGGCCGCGCTGTCGGCGAAATGATTGGCGTCGGCAAGGCACGCGTCCTGACGGGCGTCAAGGACATAGAGAAATTCCAGCCGGGCGAGATCCTCGTAACCGAGATGACCGACCCAGACTGGGTGCCGATAATGAAGATTGCATCCGCAATTGTGACAAACAAGGGCGGACGGACATGCCATGCAGCCATAGTCTCAAGGGAGCTTGGCATTCCGTGCATAGTCGGCACGCTTGACGCAACCAAGAAGGTCAAGACCGGCCAGGATGTCACAGTATCCTGCGCCGAGGGCGAGGAAGGCCGCGTCTACGAGGGCAAGCTGAAATTTGACATCGACATCAAAAAGCTTACCCAGATGGAGTGGCCGAGGACCAAGATAATGCTGAACTTAGGCACGCCATCATCTGCGTTCGAGAAGTCTTTCCTCCCGAACGACGGCGTCGGGCTTGCCCGCGAGGAGTTCATCATAAACGAGCACATAAAAATACACCCGCTGGCTCTGCTTGACTATGCCACGCTGAAGGACAAGAAGGTCAAGGCGCAGATAGACAAGCTGACCAAGGGCTACAATAACAAGGGCGACTTCTTCGTCGACAAGCTCGCAGAGGGAGTAGGGCTGATTGCAGCCGCGTTCTACCCGAACGACGTGATTGTAAGGCTCTCTGACTTCAAGAGCAACGAGTACTTCAACCTCATTGGCGGGTACTTGTACGAGCCGAAGGAGGAAAACCCGATGATAGGCTGGAGAGGCGCCTCAAGGTACTACTCCAAGGCCTACGAGCGGGCGTTCGTCCTCGAGTGCAAAGCCCTTGTCAAGGTCAGGAACGTTATGGGCCTGAACAACGTCAAGGTAATGGTCCCATTCTGCAGGACCCTTGATGAAGGCAGGAAAGTCCTTGACATAATGGCCAAGAACGGCATGAAGCGCGGAGAAAACGGCCTCGAGGTCTATGTGATGTGCGAGATACCCTCAAACATCATCCTCGCAGACCAGTTCGCCGACCTGTTCGACGGCTTCTCAATTGGCTCGAACGACCTGACACAGCTGACGCTTGGGCTCGACAGGGATTCTGCCCTCGTTGCAAGTGTCTACGATGAGCGGAACGAGGCAGTGCTTAGGCTGGTTGAATCAGTTATAAAGACTGCCAAGAAGAAGAAGCGCAAGGTGGGCATCTGCGGCCAGGCGCCGTCAGACTTCCCTGACTTTGCAGAGTTCATCGTGAAGTGCGGAATAGACTCAGTATCCCTAAACCCGGATACCGTCGTCAAGACAGCGATGTACCTCGCCCAGGTCGAGAAAAAGCTCGGCATAAAGCGAAGGAAACTGAAGAAATAATGCTTAGAAAGGGGCCTCGCGCCCCTTTCTTTAACTTTTTCTAAAAAATTAAGCAGCTTAGCAGAGCTCAGGTATCTCAAGAATCTTCGGCGTTATGTCCGCCTTTGATGTTTTGATGACCACTACCTCTGTCTCTGCGCCAATCTTGTGCGCGCATTTCTCAAGGGCGAGCTTAACCTGCGGCATGTATTTCCTGTTCGTCCTTACGCGCATTATGGTGTCACCATTCATAACCCGTGCGGCAGTGCCTATCGGCTTGCCGAACGCGCGCCTCATGCCTTCCTGGAACCTGTCTGCGCCTGCCCCTGTGGCAAGGGGGTTTTCCCTGAGGACGTGATGCGGATACGTAAGAATCTTAATGTAAAAATTCGTGACGCCTACCTTGTCAAGGTGCCTTGAGCATACAATTCTTGCAGATTCGAGGGCATTTTCCCTGACGTTTGCCGAAGCGCGGGAAACAAGCTCGATTATAGTGTCAAAGCCGGGGCTCTGCTTGCCCATGTCGAATTGGTTTATCTTCTTGCCAGGCACGCCCGGGATAAAATCCTTCTTCTGTACCTTAGCGGACCGCCTAGTGTAGGGCCGCTCGAGCTTCCTGTAGCAGACATTAGGTCGTATTCCCATCGTGCGATATACTTAATCCTGAAAGTTTATAAGCGTTATGCCTTAGCCTGTTTTTCCAGCCCGCCCATCATCCTTTTGAGCCCGCGGGGCAGCTTGCCCTTCTTTATCATGTTGACAAACTTCTTGCTCCGGTTGAAGTCTGCAATGAGCTGCTTTACCTCTGATGTCTTTGTGCCGGAGCCCTTTGCAATCCGCTCAATCCTTGACGCGCTTATGATGTCGGGATCCTCGAGCTCCTGCTTGGTCATTGAGTCCATTATGTACTTGTAGTTCTTCATCCTCTGCTCGCTCATCTGGACTATCTCCTTAGGGAGCTTGTTTGACATGCCCATCATGTTGAGTATGTCCGTCAGCGAGCCCATCTTCTTCTGCGCCTGGAGCTGCTTGTAGAAAACGGATAGCGTATATTTTTCAGTCAGGATGTCCTCAAAGTTGAACTCCTCCTCCGCCTGTATTTCCTGCGCCTTTTCCATAAGGGACTGGAGATCGCCCATGCCGACAATCCTCTGGAGGAAGCGGTTTGCATCAAACTCCTGGAGGTCGTCGAGCTTTTCACCGACGCCTATGAACACAATCGGGACCCTTGCGTGCGCAACCGCCGAAAGCGCGCCTCCGCCTTTTGCCGTGCCTTCCAGCTTGGTCATAACGACGCCGGTAAGCCCTATCAAATTGTTGAACGTGTCCGCAACATCCCCTGCTTTTTGCCCGATATCGCCTGACAGGACAAGCCACTTTTCAGTCGGCTTCAGCTCCTTTTCTATGGACTTAATCTCCGCTATCAGCTCTTTGTCTACGGAATCCCTGCCTGCCGAGTCGACTATAATTATGTCCTGGCCGGAAGATGCCTTCAGTGCCTCCTTTAGGATTTTTACGGGGTTCTTTTCCGCAGGATTGCCCAGTGCAGGGATGTTTATCTTTTTGCCGAGCTGCCTAAGCTGTTCGTAGGCAGCAGGCCTCCATGTGTCTGTCGATATCAGCGCAGGCTTCAGCCCCTTTTTTTGGTAGTACTTTGCTATCTTTCCTGCCGTTGTCGTCTTGCCCGAGCCGTAAAGCCCGACTAAGAGCACCCGCGTCTTGTCAAGAGGCGGCTTTTTCGCCATGCCCAAAAGGCTTGTGAGCTCCTCATAAACGATTTTTACTATGAACTGGCGCTTTGAAATGCTTCCTGGGACTTTCTCCTTTGATGTCCGCTCGCGTATCCTGTCCGAGAGCTCCATGACCAGCTGGACGCTCACGTCCGACGATATAAGCGCGCGCTGGATGTCGCGGATTGTGTCCTCAAGGACCTTCTTGTCTACGATAGCCGCACCCGTAATCCTGCCTACCGCCCGCCTGATGTTGTCTCCAAAGCTATTTAGCATCTTGTAGTAATTTTTCTGCCTCTTTTAAAAGATTGTCGGCGTCTTTGCGCGTCCTGCCTTCGACAGATATTCTGATAAGGTTTTGTGTGCCCGAGGCGCGGATGAGGTACCAGCCCTCTGGCTTGTCAATGCGGTACCCGTCAATTGTCAGCGGGGAGCGCCCATTCAGCCGTTTGCCGACGCCGGACATTGCCTTTGCCTTGTTCCGGACCGCATACTTTTTGCGCATTACAAATGTTTCCGGCATCTGCGAGATAAGCTCGGAGAGGGCGCCCTTGCGGGAAACTATTGACGCAATTACTGCCGCGCTGAGGGGGCCGTCCGGCCCGAGGTGGACCTTGGGGTGTATCCAGCAGCCGCTTGATGATTCGCCGCCAAAGTTCGCTTTCGACTTTAGTATGCCTTCCGCGACTGCTACATCCCCTACGCGAGTCCTAATTACATTCTTCTTGCCGGCAACCTGTTCAAGTATCATCGAGCCGTCTACCGTCGTTACCACCTTTCCGCCGTACCTCTTGTAAACGAGCGCAAGCAGTTTCTCCTGGTCCACAAACGCGCCGTTTTCGTCTATCACTGCGTGCCTGTCCCCATCTCCGTCGTGTGCAACGCCCAAGTCTGCGTTCTCCCTGCGAACTGCTGCCTTAAGCGCTGACAAGTTCTTCTCTTCTGGCTCGCTCGGGCGCGACGGGAAAGTCCCGTCTATTTCACCATTTATGACAACGACCGTGCAGCCCAGCCTCTTGAATATTTCGGGAGTGACTAACGACGTTGGGCCGTTGCCTGGGTCAACAACAACCTTTAGGCAGCTTTGGAGCTTCACTGACCTAACTACTTTTGAAATGTACTTCTCTACCGCGTCCTTCTGTGAGTACTGCCCCTGTTTGTCCCACGAGGCGTATGCGTACTTTTTGCTGGCGGCAACAGCCTCTATTTTTTGCTCTTGGGCAGGGGTAAAGCTCATTCCCGACTTCTGAAAGGCTTTCATGCCGTTGTCCTCTGCCGGGTTGTGGGACGCAGTAATCATTATGCCGGCGTCTCCGTAGAGCTTTGTCGCATAAGACAGGGTAGGGGTAGGAATTAAGCCGCAGTCAATGCAATCTGCGCCTGCGGAAAGGACTCCGCTGACTGCTGCCCTTGAGAGGAGGTAGCTCGTAGTCCTGCCGTCCCTGCCGACAATTATCCGCTTCCTGTCGGCTGAAATCGCATTTGACACCAGCAAAACAAGGTCTGGGGTAACCTCTCTTCCGAACCGTCCCCTAATTCCAGAAGTTCCGAATAACATATTAACCAAAGACGAATAATAGAATACGAAGGCATATAAAAAGGGCATGACATACCAGAAAACCCGCATACGACCGATACACGAAGGCAAATACGAAGACCACAAGATTATTGCGGAGAATGCGCGGATTCTTTCGCAGGTGAGGGTTCTTGGTACGGTAACTGATGCCTTTTTCTCTGACGACGGCCAGTATGCCGCACTCACAGTTGACGACTCAACCGCCCAGGTGCGCCTGAAGACGTTCAAAGAGCAGGTAGGCACGTTCAAGGCGTTCAAAAAGGGAGATATAGTGGACGTGTTCGGCAGGGTTCGGGAGTTTGAGGGCGAGCGTTATCTCCTTCCTGACATCATAAAGCTTATCGAAGACCCGAACCTAGAGGTCGAACGGAATGCAGAACTGCTTGAGATAGAGCATGAGCAGGCAGCGACATACAAGAAAATGCTTTCTGGCTCGGAAGGTGACGCACGGAAGCTCGCAGACAGCCTTGGCATGAGCGAGGAGGAGGCTGAGACTGCGCTCACGCAGAATCCTGAAACCGAGGAGCAGAAGAGCCGGGTCATGGAAACTATACTCAACCTTGACACCGGAGACGGCGTAGAATACGAAACTATAAGAAGCAAAATCGATATAGAAGACATTGGGTTAAAACATGCCCTTGGCGAGCTTATGGACGAGGGCGAAGTTTATGAACCTAAGTACGGAAGATATAAGAGGTTATGATGGGCGAACTTGACTACGACAAGCTGCTCGAGCGTGTGTCTTTGAGCATATCTGACAAGCCGGTGAATGCCGAGAGGTTCAAGCTTCCGGCGCCTAAGGTGAAGATAACCGGCAACCGGACGTGTATACAGAACTTCGCTGAAATTGCAGACCGGTGCGAGCGGGAGCCAACCCATCTCCTAAAATACCTTGTCCGGGAGCTTGCGACTTCTGGAAACCTTGAAGGCCAGAACGCGATATTCACTGGAAAGTTTGGCTATGAGCTTGTGAAGGGCAAGATTGCAGCTTATGTAAAGGAATTTGTCAAGTGCCCGGAATGCCAGAAGCCGGATACCAAGATAATAAAGGAAAACCGCCAGCCGCTAATGCGCTGCATGGCATGCGGTGCGAAGCACTCCTTGAGAACCCTGTAATCAGACCTTGTTTGCCAGCGGATAAAACTGCCCTGCGAGCTCATGCAGGAATCCTGCGTCGGAGAGCTTTTTTATTGCCTGCTTCAGCGCACCCTCCTCCTTCTTTGAGACGCTCTCGCGCTGGGATTTGAATTCAGCGAGGACATCCGTCTCGCGCATTGGGCCGCGCTTTTTCATGAATATGTCCCAGACATATCCGGCCGGGGTCTCAATTTCGGTGGTGCCTATCTCTTTGTCAATTACTTCAATTTCTCGTGGTCGGTAATGCATGAAAAAAGTATATTGAAATGGCTTTTTAAGCTTTTCTTTCCATACTTTTCAAGAGGAGGGGCATAAGATCCGTTCCGTATATTCTTCCGAGAGAGCCCTTCTTTGCTTGCAGTTCATCAAAGCCGTTTATGGAATCTCCGGCATCTCCTGGGGTGCGGATAAGTATGGGCGTTGGGTCAATCGAGTGGTCCTTTTTTGAGACAGGAGTGCAGTGGTCGCCAGTTACCGCTATAACCACGCCGTCCGGGAAGCCTGAAACGAGCTCCTTGTCTACCCTTTCAATCATTTTCATCTTCTGCTCAAACTTCCCGTCGTGCCCGGCATTGTCAGTGCCCTTTACGTGAACGAATACAAAGTCGTGGCCTTCAAGGCCGCTCAGGCATTCCCTAAGCTTCGCCTTTAGGTCTGTAGTATACGTTGCTGTCGCGCCAGGGATATCCGGCGTATCCATGCCGATGTATCTGGCAACGCCTTTATACAGCGCTCCTGCCGCCACGCATTTGCTGCTGAGCCCGTACTTCTCAAGGAAGGTAGGCACCTCCCTGTATTCGCCAGCGCCTCGCAGAAGTATTGCATTTCCAGGCAACTGGTTTTTTTCCTCGCGCTGGCGGTTTATCTCGCATTTTGCAAGGGCTTCTATGCTCTTCTTTGTAAAATCGTTCACAATCTGCGCAGTTCGTTGCGCCTCGTAGGACTGGTCGAGCGGCTTGCATTCTAGTATGGGTCTCGGCTCATTCGTATGCGGATCCGTGTCCGAAACGCGGTAGGACAGCCCCTCGCCCCGCAGGATAACCGCGCCCCTGTGCTGGACAGAATGTTCGGCAATCAGCTCTGCATTATCAAGCCGTATATCCTGGAGTGCGGAAAATAGCTGGTCCGCGCCCTGTTCTATCCGTCCAGCCCTGCGGTCTATTATATTTCCGCCGCGGAGGGTTGCAAGGTTTGCCCTGAATGCGATGTCGCCATGTTTTATAGGGATGTTTTCGCCAAGCGCCTCAAAAGGCCCGCGGCCGGTGTAATACTTCTCGATGTCATACCCGAAAATTGCAAGGTGCGCAGTATCGCTCTCCGGCTTGGTATCCTTGATTGCGACAAACTCCCCGACCCGGCCCTCTGCGCAAAGGCGGTCGATGTTCGGCTTCTCGGCGGCAGACAGCGGCGTGCGCCCGTTTTCATCCGGCAGGTCGCCGAGCCCGTCGCATATTAGGAGTATGGCTTTCATGCTTAGCCTAAAGGAAAATAGCTATATAATGGTTGTTTCATATCAGAGGTATATGATACTTGTAACCGGCGGCACGGGTCTTATTGGGCGGGCTCTAGTCAAGGAGCTCATCCGCAGGGGCGAGCGCGTGCGAGTATTTAGCATTGATTCGCCCCAAGATGATGCGGCAGACTATGTCCAGGGAGATATAACTGATTACACTGCACTGCGCAAGGCCGCAGAAAAATGCTCAGTGATATTCCACCTCGCGGCATTGGTAAGCTATGATGCACACAAGATACCCCAGGCTGAATACGACCGCGTAAATGTTGGCGGCACCGAAAACGTGCTCAAGGTCGCAGAAGAAACTGGCGCAACAGTTGTCTTCATGAGTTCGGTTGCCGCAGGCAGGAATGACACAAAATACTCAATATCGAAAAACAAGGCTGAAAAGTTAGTGCATGATTACTCTGAAAAGGTGCGCGTAATAATCATCAGGGCAGCCCCGGTTTACGGCTCTGAAAGCCCAAAATTTACCAAAATGATGAAATATATCGAGCATGGGCTGTTAGGGCGCATCGGCAAGGATGTTAAGACGCACCTGGTCGAGAAAGACTCCTTAGTCAAGGCGCTTTTGCTGGCATCCAAAAAAGGGAATTCTGGAGAGGTATATGTTATTGCCGATAAAAACCCCATACTTGCCTCAGAGCTTTACTCAATCATGGCAAATGGGCTTGGGGTAAAAGAGAAGCATTACCCCTACTGGGCTGCGTATCTTGCAGCAGTTTTATCTGAGCTGTACTCGTTGGCTACCGGCAAAAAGGCGCCATTAACCAGGGATTATCTCCTCACTTTAACTATCTCGCGGGAGTATGACTTTTCAAAGGCTCAAAAAGAGCTCGGGTTTAAGCCAGCTGACACTAAAGAGGGGGCAAAAAGAATGGTCGCCTGGTACAAATTAACGAAAACGCCCTAAGCGCTTACTGCCGCCACTGGCTTTGAAGGCGCCTTTGGTTTGGCTGGCTTTTTCTCGCCAAGAATTATTTTCATCGGCTTCGACTTCGGGCTCATATTCCCATGGTCGTCAAAAGAGTGGACTATCACCAAGTTCTCGCCCTTTTTCAGCTTGACGCTGGAGATGCTGAAGCTTCCGGTTTTGGACGCAAGAGCTCTCCCTGCAGAGGCACGGTTGACAAAGACCTCTACAGTCGTGCCGGGGTCTGCTTTTCCAGTAAGCGTGACGGGGGACTTGTCGAAGTAGGCAGCAACCGTTGTCTTCGGAGTTGCAAGCCTGCGCCGCTTTCTCTTTTTCTTCTTCTGCTGCTTGATCGACGTTGTCTGCGGCTTGGCCGGACGTCGCGGCTTCCTTTTTCGTTTTGGCGCTTTGGCTGGCGGCTTCTTGGCAGCTAATTTTGCCTGCTTCTTTGGCTTAGCCTTGGTCTGCCTCTTCTTCGGCTTTTTAGCTTTCGGCTTCGCCCTCTTTGTTTTTGGCTTCTTGGCTGGTTTCTTTTTCGGTTTTAGCTTCTTGGCTTTCTTTTTAGGCTTGGGTTTGGGTTTTGGCTTAGCCTTGGCTGGTTTCTTTTTCGCCTTCGGCTTTTTGACTTTCTTCGGCTTCGCTTTTTTGGCTTTAGGCTTCCTCTTTGCCCGTTCCCGACCAGCAATCTTTTCGAGCAGGGCTCGGTTCTGCTCAAGAAGAGCCTCAATTGCCTCTGACTGCTTGTGGATGAGCATGGAGTACTTTTTTAGCTCAAAGTCTGCGTCAAACCTAGCACCGTGGATGAGCTTCTTGTTGTCCCTATTTGCCTTTTCGAGGTCGCTGACGTCTGACTTTATAGTGTCGATGTCCTGCCTAAGCTCGCCCTTAATCTCCCTTAGGACAGCAATGCTTTCTGCAAGGATTTCACGCTCCTTGGATAAGTCCTCTTTCAGGCGCCGGTCTATCTTCCTCAGCTCTGTGACAAGGATGGGCATTTTTACCTGGGTGGATGGCTGCTGCATCTCCCTAAACGCCCCGCCAAGGACGTTAAACGAATCCGAGAATACTAAGCCCTCAAAAAGCAGGTTTCCGGCATTGTCCTCAATGACGTACCTGCCCCCTCCGTACTTGCCGTGCAGGAACCTGCACAAGGAGTCAATATCTGCCACGTCTGGCGGCAGCTGGAGTATTGTGTCAATCGCAACAAGCTTTTTCTTTCTTTGGCGGATGTCTATTGTCTTTTTTGAAAGCTTTAGCGGGTAGTTAAGGTCCATAAAAATATGATAAGCCCAGGATATTTATACCTTTCTTTGCCTCAAATCTCGTCTTCTTCAAGGGCTTTCTCGCGTATCAGGAAGGAGGTTACTGGGGCAGAGGTTATTATCTTCGTGGCTACGGTGGAGGAAATCACTGACACGAGCACAAAGACAAACACAATCACAACAATGAATTCCGCATTTGCAATGCTGGCTGCGACCACTAGGGGCGCGGTTGCCGCCGCAGCTATTCCCCTCGGGCCTATGAAGCTGGCAAGCAGCTTGTCTTTTACCGGTATGTCCTCTTCTGATTTCCAATAGGTCAGGAAAACTGCAAGGGGCCTTGCGCCGAGAATCCCAAGGAACGTAAACAGGAGTATCCTAAACCAGGAGACGCTAAGGCCAGCGGCGGGCGCCAGGTTGATGCTTGCGCCGAGAAGCATGAATACAGACAATCGGAGCATCACTGAAAACGCATCGTCAAAGCGCTGGACGTCCTTCTTGCCAGGGAATGCTATGTTCCCTGCGATGAGGCCGCAGACTGCAACTGCGAGTATGCCTGAGCCGCCAACATTCTCGCCGAGGGCGTAGGTTATGAGGGCTATTGAAAACGCCAGGAGCGGGGAAAGGTCGCGGTCTGCCTTGTTCAGGAGCTTGCCAGCGGCGAACCCGACCACGACGCCGGTGCCTACGCCGGCAGCAATCATAAGCCAAAACTTGTTGAGGTAAAGCATGGACAGGTCAACGCCAGAGACTACCGCATCGCCTTTTGATAAAAAGTCGAATATTATGAGCGGGATAAGGACGGATATTGGCGAATTCATTATTGACTCGACCATAAGAAGGTTGCTTGTTTTTTCGTGGTCGGAAAGCAAATCCTTGAAGGTCACAACGACGTCCGTGGACGTGCCGCTTATTATCGCCGCAAGTAGTATCGCGCCCAGGGCTGACAAGCCAAGGACAAGAATTCCAAGAGCCGAGAACAGGGCTATGGCTACGGCAACTGCGATTATTGTGAGCCTGAACGCGCTGTCAGATACCTGCTTGAACACGCGCATTTGCATGTTGAACGAGCCTGCAAATACGATTATTATCAGTGCTAAGCTCCTCAAAAAATCTGGCACGGTGCCCATGAGCCCAACGTCTATGACTCCGAGGACGGTTGGCCCCATCGCAAGCCCTGCGAGAAGGAGGAGAAACGAGTCCGGAATCCTGAACTTGCGCAGGCTGTTTGCGATTATCACGCCGAACCCTAATAGGAACGCAAAATAGGTCACGATAAGCGTGGTAGACATAGCACGGATAATCGCCTTAAGATTTAAATAGTTTATAGTCCTATTCAATTTAGGATGGAATTCAGGATTGGAAAGCTTAGGCTTAACATTGTTGAGAACAGCCCTGGCAGTCTCGCAATTGAGTATGAGATAGACGCCCACCGCACCCAGGAGAGCCTGCCGTCGCAGGAGATGATTGAGTGTGTTGACGACCTCAGGGCAGGCCTGCGGAAATTCGAGGACCAGAGGCGGCGCCAGGAGGAGGCAAAAGCGATGTTTGACTCGCACACGGTGTCAAAGCTTCAGTCTCTAGGCATACGGGATTTCGCATACCTCACAAGGGGCATAAAAGAGGACAACGAGTAGCTACTCTATTCCCTCAATAGTCGTTTCATACAGCTCGCGCCAGCCAGGGATGTTTAGGATATTGTAGAGAAGCTCAAGCGAGTCCCTTTCTGTTTTGGTAGTGTTCTCCATCAGGCTTATCACGCTGTCCAGCTGGGAAACGTAAGCTTGGATTTCAGGGGGGGCTGAGTGCGAAACCTCTCCGCACAGCTTGCGTATGCGCTCTAATGAGGATACTTGGTCTTCGACAAGAACCCCGATAATCAGGTCGTCGCTTATCTCTGATTTAAGGCGCTCAAGCTCTTCAAGCAGGGTCTTGTCCATTTTTGAAGCCTCATTGAATCGCTTGAGCTCAAGGACAAGGCGGGCCTCCTCATCAAAAGTTGAGCGGAATTCACCGATTTCCGCCTTCAGCTGCTTGAGCTTTGAATAAAGCTTCTTGTCCTTTGGTATAATCTTAAGGTAGTCATCAAGCTTTGAAAACCCCTGGAACTGCAGGAACGCTTCATTGGCATCCTTGTTCTCCAGGATGCTGCGCTTCTTCAGGACCGTCTGCTGGATTTCAGCAATATGCTGCCTGGCAGCCCGCTGGGTCTCAGCGTCAAGCTCTTCAACCAGTTTTTTGCTTATGCCTGGGAATTCCATTTATGCGCCTAGCTTCTTGAGAAGCTTGTCAATCTTCTTCCTTTTCACGCCCTCGAACTTGTAAAGCTCTTTCTTTGGAAGCTTCTCAGCGGCTTTTAAATCCTCGAGGTATTTATAACCTTCTTTTGCCTTTTTCTCCTTCTTCAGCCGAGCGTCTATTTTGTCCAGCACTTTTTTGTCCTCAGTTGGGTGCGGATAAAACGCATACGGCCATATCCTCAGGTAATCCTGATACAAGTACGTAAACGCGTGGAACGGGAGCAGCAGTATGTTTATTACCAAGTAGATGAAAAGCGCGTTCGAAAGGGACGCGCTGTAAGCGAAGGATGCCCTTAAAAGCAGGAGCTGGATGAACATGTACGCGAAAAAGATGTAGCTCCGCTTTATTATGACGTTGAATGTCCAGAAGAGCTTCACAGTCCCCCAACAGACGTTCCTCCAGAAGTGGATATAGTTGCTTACGCCCATGAGGTTATAGAATACCTTCTCAAAAATTTGGTAGGGCCATTTGCGGAAGTAGCACTGGATGTAGTGGAAACGGTAGGCTTCCCCGTCAACCGCGCTGACAAGGCCGCTCGCCCATTCAGTATCCAGGTGCACGTTCTTGACTATCGGCCGGTTAAAGTAGAGTATCTTCCAGAATGGGATATACATCAGCTCCCTGCCAGTGATTATGATGTCCTCCGGCGGCACGTTAAACCAGCTTGCAACGTACCTCTGGCCAATCAGCTTCGATTCATGCTTCTCAAGCGAGGGCTTGTAGACTGAAAAGAGCACGTTTTTGGGGAGCCACTTCGGCTTGAATATTTTGCCCATTTTCGCGCGGAAGTCCTTGTACGTGCGGTGAATGGCCTCGTGGCTAAGCACATAATTAAGGCCATTGACTGCGATTGCGTCCTGTGGCGAAGTAAACAGATTAAAGTATACATCCCCATCCCAGGCGCTCACTCCAAAAAAGCCTTGGTGCGAGCCTATGTACGTCGTCTTCCGCTCCGGCTTTTTAGCAACCTGGTAAGTGAACTTCCAGAAGGGCATATACACGAACTCTAGTGTCGCGATGTACATGCATGCCCAGTTATAATGCATGAGCTTCTCAAAGTAATACTTGAAGTAGTACAGGGCCTGTTCGTAGGTTATCCGCGGCTCGTATGCGGGATACCCCTGCCACCAGGGCTGCTCGATTGACGCCTTGCCGATAAGCTGCTCGAGTTTCTCCGGCGTGACGATCTGGATGTGGGTGTTTGTCGCGGCGACCTGGGCATCTTTGGTGAAGCCGGTGTTCGTCAGGTACATGCCGTAGAACGCTTCTGCATGCTGCATTATTTTTGACATCTGGTAAACGTCGGTGTCGGTCAGCTGGTCTGCCTTGCGGTTAATCATCACCAGGATCCTGCCGAAAGGCCGTTCAATGTCGCGCTTTTCTGCGAATATGTCCGTCCGGTAAGTTATCTGGTGCTTGCCAGTCTCTGGGATATACGTCGGCTCCTGGCCCATCTCAAGGGTGGTCATCCCACCCTCGACAATGCCGACATTCCTCTGGACGTCGTAGCCGTAGATGTTAAGCATCTCTTCTGCAATGTCAAGCATTTGGTATATGTCCATTATACTGCCTTCCTTGCGTCCTTGAGCTTCGTGTGGGCTTTTTTGTCCATGTACGCCTCGAAGCGCCGCCTAGATACGGCATCAAGCTCGCCGGCTTCGTACATTGTCTGGAGCTCGTCGAGTGCTTTGACCTTTTCCATCTCCTTTGCAGCCTTCTTCCCTATTAGTATCGCCTCTTTTTTGGTCACGAATGGGTGGCCGTACTTCTTGCCGGACGACCCCTTGCCCCAAGGATAGAGCATTAGGTAGTCCCTCATGAGGTAAAGGAATGCATAGCCCGGGCCGATAAACACGAACAGCAGCCCGATGAACACCAGCAGCATAATCCCTGTTTTGAAGACAAGCATCCCATAGACCATTCCCAAGAAGAGGGCAAAAAAGAGCAAGTCTATCCAGCGGTAGCTTGCGCGTATCCCGAACTTCCAGTAGAGTATGCGGTTTAGGAAGTTGTAAGTCACGCGGTTCATAAGCTTGGTGTACTTCTTTGGCCCCAGCAGGTTGACCATGTACTTCTCTGCCATCAGGAAGACAATGTTCTTCCGGAGAGGCACGTTCTTGTAAAGGTTGAAAACATCAAGCATTAGCCCGGATACCTGGAGATTTATGTACTCTACCTCGTTCCAGGCGTTTTTTATGTATGGGAGGTTCTCAATCCTGAAGCGCCACCAGGGGAAGTAGCAAAGCTCAATCGCAGAAATCTGTATGTTCTTCGGGTCAGTGTCCCAGAAGTAGGACAGCCACTGGGTTGCGACGACCTTGGCTTCCCATTTCTCAATCGCGGGCTTGTATACCTGAAACCGGACCCCAGGCGGCATTCCTTTCGGCTTTGAAACCTTTCCTGGGGTGCCGAATGGCGCAAAGACGAACTGCAGGTAGGCATCTCCAGGGACAAACCCCCGTACTGCGTTTTCATACCCGCGCTTTTTGTTTTCAGGCGTGTTTGCAAGCTTCATCAGCTCTATCGGGTCATAATCCCACCAGAGGTCAATCATGCCGTCGTAGGCGTTTATTGCAAATGCATTGAAAAATGACGTGCCAAGCGGCTTGGGGCTGGCTATGTTGCCATCTGCGTCCTTTTCAATAACGCTGTAGTTGAATTTCCAGTAGGGCATATATGCAAGCTCGGACCAGGCAACCTTGCTTACGTCCCAGGACCTTTGGAACCATGCGATTACTGTGTGTTTTATCTTCCTAACCGCGTCGGAATATGCAAACCTCACAGGATAGGCGTTGACTGACTGCCACCAGGGCTTCTGCGCCATCGCCTTGCCTATGAGCTGCTCTATCCGCTCAGGGGTAAAGACCTCTATATTGTTCTGTTTTGCATGCTCCGCCGCCTCGTCATCGATGCCGGTAAGCGAAAGCATGAGGCCGAGATATGAATCAGAAACTTTTCTCACCGTGTTGAGATGGGTTATTTGTGAAACATTGACCTTGGAGTTGGACCTGTTGTACATGACCACAATCCTTCCAAATGGCCGCTCGAGGTCCTTCTTCTCTGCAAAAATGTCGACCTTGTAGATTATCGGGGCCCGCTCCTCAGTCTCGGTCTGTATGGTCTTCCCGCCGACCTCGATTTCGCGCGTCAGGTCAGCGGTTGTGACGGTCGCCCCGGAGATACCTACGTCACGTTCCACTTCGTATCCGTAAAGAATTAGCAACCTCTCTGTAAGGTCTACTAATTGCTGAATATCCATGGGGTATTATAGGGGCAATACAAATAAAAAGCTTCCTAAGGCGGAAAAACTACTTTATCATGAGCTTGTCTTGGGGTGTCTCTACCTCTTCGATAATCTCATTGCCGGCAGCGACCTCGTCGATGCTGTGTATGACCCCGCCGGCGTCCTCAACGGCCTCTTTTACCTCTTTGTAGACTATTGCCTTGCCCTGGAGGGTAAGCTTTATGGTTTCCGTGTTCTTGTCGATTTCATAGAGCACAAGGTTAACGCCGTCAACGCCGCTAAGCTGGCAAAGGGTGTCTGCAAGCTCTATGAGTTCCGGGCTGTGCGGCTTCAGGATGTCCAGTACAAGCCTGCGTATCCTCGACTTCTTAGGTTCAGCTGATTGTCTCCGGTCTGCCATGATAACTCTCATAAGCTTGGTATACTTAAAAAAGGTTGCGAAATGTTAACCACGAAGACAAGAGAAGGCACGACTGGGCTCATAGTCCCGGACATATCTCACTACGGAAAATCGTCACAATTTCCCCCTTCAGAAGCCCCGGTTTTTTACAACCCGGTGATGGAATTCTCAAGGACAGTGTCGGTTTGCTTCCTCAAGGGCGTTGGCGCCAAGGGCAGCCTATGCGATGCCCTTGCCGCAAGCGGGGCCAGGGGGCTGAGGTATGCAAATGAGGTTGGGGGGCTGAGGCTTACGTTCTTTGACAGGAACCCGCAAGCAGTTGCTTTGATTAAAAGAAACCTTAGAAGCTTAAAAATAAAAGCCGAAGTCCAGCGCGGGGACACAAATTCGCTTCTGTCAGGCCGGCATTGGGATATAGTCGACATCGACCCGTTTGGGACGCCTGTGCCTTTCCTTGACTCCTGCGCAAGGGCGTCTGAAAAGGTAGGAATGGTTACTGCCACAGACACGGCAAACCTGTGCGGGGTCTACCCAAAGGCCTGCTTGAGGCTGTATGGGTGCAAGCCGTTTAGGTCAGATTTTGTCCATGAGGCTGGCGTTAGGATACTCCTCGGGAAGATTGCATCCACGTATGCCCAGCACGAGAAGGCAGTCTACCCAATCCTGACACAATCGAGCCAACACTACTTCCGCGCATTTTTTGACATTAGGCGCGGTGCAAAGAGGGCGGATGACACGTTAAAGAATATCGGGTATATTCTTTACTGCCCAAAGTGCTTGTCAAGGGAGGTTTCTTTAGTCCCTGATAAGAAGTGCCCCTGCGGCAAGAGATATTTGGCATATGGCCCGCTCTGGGCAAGAGAGCTGTTTAACCAGCCCATGTGCAAAAAGATGATTGCGCCAGCCAAAGCATATGGCAAGCAGTATGAGCAGTTTTTTGCCACGGTGGCTGAAGA
This sequence comes from archaeon, assembly GCA_043822065.1. Taxonomy (GTDB): domain Archaea; phylum Undinarchaeota; class CAZHTU01; order CAZHTU01; family JBDRCC01; genus JBDRCC01. The sequence goes on from JBDRCC010000017.1 coordinate 51,025, forward strand.
GGCGGGCATAAACTGCCCGTATTACAACTACCACAAGCTGAACTCCAAAATGACCTCTTCCCCCCCAAAATTCGACCTCTTTTTGGATGCACTTAGGAAAAAAGGCTACGCAGCAGCAAAATCCCACATGGACAAGGAGCCTACATTCCGCACTGATGCCCCTGTAAAGCGGATAAAGGTAGTTTTAAAATCCCTATCCTAAAAGGCGTTTCAATAAGCCTTTTTTCTGGGGCTTGGCAGGTTGAGCGGGTTTGGCCTTCACTGGCTTCTTTGGCGCGGCTTTTGCCTTTGCTTTTAGCTTCTTCGAAACCGCCTTTACTGGCTTCTTTGGCGCGGCTTTTGCCGCTGGCTTGGGCTTTTTTGCCTTTGCTAGTGCCTTCGGTGCGGGCTTGGCTTTCTGCTTTTTCACGGACGGTTTAATCTCGACACCAGGCAGCGGTTGCTCTTTTGGCGCGGCGGCAGGCTCTGCACCTTCAGCAGGCAGCTCTTCGCGCTCAGGCTCGCCAATCATGCCCTCTGCTTGGCCTTGAATCTTTGCCTTGAGCGTTTCAAGCTCATCAGCAGTGAGCTCCTCTTCAGTGCCTTCGGATATTTCAAGCCCAAGCTCGTCAACTAGCTCTTTGTACCTGTTCCGTATAGTGACTTCAGTAACCCCTGCAACTTCTGCAACCTCGCGCTGGGTGCGCCTTTCGTTGTGCATAGTTGCGGCGATGTATATTGCCGCGGCAGCTACGCCAGTCGGGCCCCTGCCTGAAACAAGCTCCATTGCGCCTGCCTCCTTGAGTATGTCAATCGCGGCAGACTGTATCTCGCCGCTGAGCTTGAGCGCAGAGGCAAACCGTGGGACATATTCCTCCGGTTTCGTCGGGACCATCTTTATCTGGAGCTCCCTTGTCACGAACCGGTAGGTCCTTCCGATTTCCCGCTTTTTCAGGCCGGATGCTTCAGCAATCTCATCAAGCGTCCTTGGCACACCGTATTTCCTGCATGCGATATAGACTGCGGCTGCAACGACGGATTCCATTGACCTGCCCCTGACAAGCCCCTTTTCTACGACTTGCCTATAGACAAGTGCGGCCTGCTCCTTCACGTTTTTTGGCAGGGATAAATAGGAGGATATCCTGTCAAGCTCGCTGAGCGCATACCTGAGATTCCGCTCAGTCGCGGAGGATATCTGCTGCTGCCACCTGCGCAGCCTGTAAACTTCAGCCCTCTTTTTCGGAGACAGCGTCGACAGGTCAGAGTATCCTGTCCTTCCAATCATAGTAGTAAGCCCTTTGTCATGTTTTGTTAGGGTTATTGCTGAGCCAGTCCTTTCGCGCTTTGACCTCTGCTCATGGTCAAAAGCCCTCCATTCCTGGGTTGTGTCAACAATCTTGTCCTCTATTACGAGGCCGCAATCTGCGCAGATAATCTCTGCGTGTCTCTCATCTCGCTGAATCCTTTTAGAACCGCATTCCGGGCATTGTGTAGTCATTTCAGGTATACCTCTTTGAGCTCCATCGAAGACTTGATGACAAGATAGGGTGATTTTATGTTTCCTATCACATCAATTACCGTTCCTGCCTTCTTTCCGTCCTTGCCATAAACTGGCATGCCAATCTTCGGCGATATGCCTGTAGCGCGAACGATTAGACAACCCCGCTCGTCCTTGTGGGACACCTTAAAAGAAGGCATTTTTGTTATATGTTGAACAGGTTATTTATAAACTTTACGTAAGGTATTTATATGATGCCGACGAAGGTCGATGACCTCAGATAACAGCTTGCCAGTCTCGACCATGGTGACGGGGACTCCGGTCGCTTTTTCTATCTTGCGAATAAGCGCCTGGACCTTCGGCGTTATTTCTGACTCTTTGGTCGCACCAGTTATCTTCGGGTCATAGTGGTCGCAGAAGGTAAGTGCAATTTGGGTTGGGCCGTTGAGCATTGTTGCATATTTAAGGAGGCCATAGTCAATCTTGGAAGCTTTGCGCCGCATCCTGCCTGTAGTAACCCCGTACTCCGCAATGTTTTTCCTTATGATCTCCTCTTTGGCTATCTCAAATGGCAGGGGGCCTTCGCCCACCCTGCTTGGGACTGCCTTGACCACCATGACCACATCCTTGATGTGCTGCCAGCTGAGCCCGGCATCGTCTGCCGATGCAACTGCGGTGCAGTTGTCAGAAGTGGTAAACGGGTAGTCTGGCGAAAGGGCAAGGGAAAGGTAGGTCCCCTGGCTGCCTTCAATTACGACGTCCTGCCCCCTGGCGCATGCGTCGTTGACCTCCTTAGCTACGTCAGCAGTATACGGCTTGAGCTCGTCAATGTCTCTTGCCTGCTTTGCCTTGCGAAGGATAAACTGTGCGCGGGCGTAGCCTGTGCCGGACTTTGTCGAGCCGACTTTCGACGCCAGGTTCGAATCTGCTGCTTCCATCTCCTTGTACTCCGGAAGAATGACTGCGCAGCGGTAGTCCACCTTGGTCCGCCTTTCGACACCGAACTTCTTTATCTCTTCGAAGAATTTTTGCGGGTCGACTACCACGCCGCTTCCGACGCGAAGCTGGACCTTCTTGTTGACCAGTGCAAGAGGGATCTGGTTGGTCTTTACAACAGTGTCCTTGTCAAGAAACAGCGAGTGTCCGGCGTTAGTTCCAGTGCCAGCCCGAACTGCATATTTTGCGTTGAGCTTGTTTGTCATGTGGGCGGATATCTTGCCCTTGCCAGAATCGCCCCAAAATGCGTCGATTACTATTGTTGCACCCATCCTAAATCCTCTCGAGAATACGAGAACATAGCTTATATAGATTTAGTTACACGCCAAGAATAGTTCCGTGGGCAAGCTTTATTCCTGCAAGAAATACTAAAAACATCGCCAATGCAAGTATAGTGAACTGGGGGCAGACAGTTACGTAGAGGTAGTCAAGCAGTATTCCTGCAATAGAAAGGGCTACTATCAGGTATCCGATAAGAACCTTATTTTCAGCGACCATGAATAAAATAATCAGGATAAATATTTAATACTGTGCCCTTGCGGATATTATTTAAACAGTTTGGGCTTAGTGGAATAAATGGTTCGCGTCAAGGAATTCAAGATACACAAGCTGAATGGCCTAAAAGACGGCAAAGATGCCATCAAGCATAACACGGAGCTAATAACTGAGTTCTACAACGCCATGCACGCCCACAACACAGAGGCGGTCGCCCAGATGCTTGATGGTGCCGTGGATGAGCCATCGTTTTATTACTATGAAATAGAGTTTGACGACAAAAAAAAGAGGGGCAAGGGAGTGCTAAGAGGGTATGTTGGCCTGCTTGGCGTTGAAGAGTACGGGTCAAACATCTTCAATCATGAGAACTATTTCGAGACGCTTGCTGAGGAGATATGGGGCAGCCTCCGGCACTGCGGAATAAGCTTCAGCCCGATAATGGTCCTATACCCAAACACGGAAGAGGGCATAACCTCCATTGAGCCGCCAACGCAGCTTGAGATGATACAGTCCACGGAGTATAACGACATGAGGACCGGAAACGTAACCCACAGAATATACCGGATATGCGACGACGGCTGGAATGCGGAATTCAAAAAAAGGATGCAAAGCCGCTGGGTGGTCATCGCAGACGGTCATCACAGGTACGTTGCCTCAAAAAAATTGAGCGAATCAGACTGCATTTCATGGGTCCCTACAATGTTTATGGATGAGAATTCCGGCATGGTGGTTCTTTCGTTCACGAGGGTTGTAAAGAATATGGACCTAAAGCTGTTTGACAAGATAACCCACGCGTATCCGTTTAGCCGCACGCCAGTCGGCAGCATGGTGGAGATGGAACACGAAATCGAGCTGATGCAGAAGACGCGGTTTGGGCTTTTCTATATTGACAATGGGGAAGACAAGTATGAGATAATGGAGGTCGACGCGGAATACTTTGAAAAGTACTGCAGGGATAACGAAGAATATTCTGCAATGGGCGTAAAGCTCCTCCACTCCCTTGCCTTGGACAAAGCGGTGCAGAACCCTGCAAACAATATAGAATACACGACGTCGAGGGAACATACTAAGGAGCTCATAAAAAATGGCTACCAGATTGGGATTTTTATGGGGCGCTACAAACCGCAGGACATAATCCAAAAAGGCAAAGTCGAACGCAGGATTATGCCGCAAAAGGCGACCTGCTGCATACCAAAGACCGTCCCTGGCATTGGCATCTGGAAATTCAGATGACTGTACAGCTCCACATTATTGTTGAGGGGCGCGTTCAAGGCGTTTTTTTCAGGCACAATGCGAAGATCCAGGCAGATACCCTTGGTTTGGCTGGCTGGGTCCGGAATTTAGAAGACGGGCGCATAGAGATTGTCGCCCAAGGGCAAAAAAAGAAGCTGGAGTCCCTGCTTGAGTGGGCGTCTAAGGGCCCGCCTGCCGGCAAGGTAAACAAGGTCACTCATGAATTAGGGCAGGCGAAAGAAAAGTTCACATATTTTGAGATTAGGAGATAAGCTCGCCCATCTTTTTTTCGGAGCGCTTTTTGACATCCTCGTGGAGGCTGTTTCCCGTCGAGTCCATGGTAACGACTGCTGGAAGGTCTTTTACATTAAGGGCCCAGACCGCATCCGGCAGTCCAAGCTCTTTTAGGTACACGCCGGCGACCGACACTACTGACTTTGCCAGGAGAGCCGCGGTTCCGCCAACGGTAGAAAAGTAGACTGCGCCATGCTCCTTTAGAGTGTCAAGGACTCTGGCATCCATGCCGCCCTTGCCGATAATCCCGCGTATGCCGTACTTCCGCATGAGTTCCGGCTCGTATTTGTTCATCCTCGAGCTCGTTGTCGGGGCAGCAGAAATGACTTTGTATCCCTCGGCAGTCTTTTTTGCAATCGGGCCGCAGTGGTAAAGGATGTGCCCGGATAAGCTGATTCCGAATTTCTGCCCGGAGAGGAGCTTTAGATGTGCCCTGTCGCGCGCAGTAAAAAGCGTTCCAGAGATAAGGACTGCATCGCCGACCTTGAGCTGGCGTGCCTCCTCCTCTGACATTGGGGAAGAAATCTGCTTAGGCATATTTTGCCTTGCCCCCCTTTAGCACAAGGGTTTTGCGCCTGAGGGCCCAGCACCCAAAGGACACATCTACAAAGTAGGAAGCTACGTGCCTCGCGGTGAATGCAACCTTTACGGCAAGGGCTGTCGTATTCCCGCCAAAGCCGGAAGGGCCTATGCAAAGCGAATTGGCTTCCTGAAGCATTCTCTTTTCGAATTTGTCAAGACGGGGATTTGGGTTTTTGTCGTCAATTCTCCTTAACAGCTGCCTCATGGAGAGCTCTGAGACAACTTCCCTCGAGCCGCCTACTGCAACTCCAATTACCTCCGGCGGGCAGCCCATGCCCTGCGCCCTGAACACGGCATCCAGGATGCATTTTCTGACGCCCTCTATGCTGCGGTCTGCGTTGAGCTCAATATCCGGCAGGGAATACGTCCGCCCGATGTTCTCAGAGCCGCCGCCTTTGAGCAGGAGGTCAACTTTCAGGTACGTTTTGTTCCACTCCTCAAAATGGATTACTGGAAATGCTTCGCCCGTATTGTCCAGCGTGTTCTTGCCTGAAAGCGTGTCAACTGCGTTCGACCTTAATGGGATTTCCTTGGTTGCCTTCTTGGTTGCGGCAAGTATTGCTTTTCGTATGGCTGTGTGGCTGAAGCCCGCCGGGCAGCTGACGTAGAAGATGGGCGTCCCCGTGTCCTGGCAAAGGGAAACTGACTCGCATTTAGAGATATCCGAGTTCTGCAGTATCTGGGCTATCGCGGATTCGGCAAGCGTGCCGCTGAGTTCAGACTTGAGGGCTTTCCTAAGGCCAGCCTCAATGTCCTTGGGCAGCTCAGTCGCCGCAAGGCGGTAGAGCTCGATTATCTGCTCAGGCAGCAAACTTGCATGCCCGCTTCGTGACTTCTTCTTCATAATCATCAAGGTCATCTATTTTCAGCCGCGCAACTTTGGATTTCATCGCCGCCTCTGCAACGTATCTCGCAACCCTCGGGACCACGCGCGGGTCGAGGGGCTTGGGGATTACGTAGTCCGCTTTCATGGGGGCCTTGCCATCGAACATGCCTGCTGTGGAATCCTTTTGGTAAGCCTTCGCAAGGAATGCCTTGGTCTTGCGGGGAATCGCCTCTTTGGCAACTTCGGACAGCGCCTTCGAAGCGCCAATCTTCATCGCCTCGTTTATGTCCCCTGCCCTGCAGTCAAGCACGCCCCTGAATATCCCTGGAAAGCCGAGGACATTATTTACTTGGTTTGGGTAGTCAGACCTGCCGGTCCCAACCACCAACGCGCCAGCCTCCTTAGCGTCAGCGGGCGATATTTCAGGGAGGGGATTTGCCATTGCATAGACAATTGCGCCATCTGTCATTGAAGATACCATGTTTTTGGTGACCACGTTGCCGACAGAAACGCCGACAAAGACATCCGCGCCCTTCATGGCGTCCTCAAGCGTTCTTGCGTCAGTCTCAGAGGCAAGCCGCTCCTTCCGCAGGTTCATGTTTTCTTGGCGGCCCTTGTAGACTACGCCAGCAGTGTCGCAAAGAACAAGGTTCTGTTTCTTGACGCCGGCAGAAACATAATACTCTGCGCAGGCGATTCCAGCGGCGCCAGCCCCATTGAAGACGACCCGTATCGCTCCAATCTTTTTGTTTGCAAGTTCCAAACCGTTCAAAAGCCCGGCGAGGGAGATTATTGCGGTGCCGTGCTGGTCGTCGTGGAAGACGGGTATGCCCATTTCCCGTTTCAGGCGGCTCTCGACCTCAAAGCATGCGGGTGATGCTATGTCCTCAAGGTTTATCCCACCAAACGTCGGCTCAAGCTGCTTTGTCGCAGTGATTAGCTTCTCTGCGTCAGTCTTCCCGTGCGCGTCGCGCACGCCAGAAAGGCATATTGGAAATGCGTCCACGTCTGCAAATGTCTTGAACAGCACAGATTTGCCCTCCATAACGGGCATTGCTGCGTCTGGGCCTATGTCGCCAAGCCCTAGGACTGCAGAGCCGTCAGAGACTACTGCAACGAAATTCCCGCGTGCGGTATAATCCCATACTGCATCCTTGTCGTCTTTTATTGCGAGCGAGGGGTATGCAACTCCAGGGGTGTACGCCAAGGAAAGCTCCCTTTGGCTCAGGCAGGACTTTGTAGAAACGACTTCAATCTTGCCCTTTCGCCCTTTTTTGTGGTACTCAAGGGAGTCGCGCTTGAGCTCCTGCTCGTTCATGGCAAAGGTTATAAGAGGTCGGAATAAATAGTTAACCATGATAATTGTCTTGGGCGTGGGAAACGAAATGAAGGGCGATGATGGAGTCGGCCCATATGTCGCGAAAAAAGTCAAACAAACAGATCAACTGGTTGCCATTGATACCTCAACAGCACCTGAAAACTTCTTCGGAAAAATCGAGGAACTAAAGCCAGACAAGCTGATTGTTGTAGACGCAATCGATTTTGGTGGCAACCCGGGCGAAACACGCGTTGTCGACACTGCCAAACTTGACCGACGCGCACAGAGCACCCATAACATGCCAATCAGGCTCTTGATTGATATCCTAAAAATAAGTGCTGTCTTTGTTGGAATACAGATAAGGCAGAACGTTATTGGCGAAGGGCTTAGCCCGGAAGTCAAAGCCGCGGCTGACGCCCTGGTAAAAAAGTTAAATTCAGGGGCGGCTATTTCTTAGGCTTGGGTTTCAGCTTTGCCGACTTGACCATAAGGTCCTTTGCCTCAGTCGTGGCCATCTCATAGTCGTTAGTGAGCGCGATTATCTTGACCGGGCATTTTTCAGCGCACTCCGCGCAGAATATACAGAGCCGGAGATCAAACTCTGGCAGCTTGGTCTTCTGGTTGAATGCGCAGGCCCCGCTAGGGCAGACGCGCGAGCAGTTGGCGCAGTGTATGCACTTGTCGAAGTCGCAGGTAAGCCTGCCGCGGAATGCCTTTGGCGGCTCTGCCTTGACGAACGGGTACCTGAGTGTTGCGGGCTTCTTGAAGATGCTTTTCAGCGCCTCTTTCAGTACGGGAAACATGTTATCAGTAAGTTATCAGCTTCTCCACGTCTTCGGCAGGTATGCCTGAAAACTTGGAGTTAGCTATTATACGGAGGTTCTTTATTTCCTTTTCGAGAGAGAGCATATAAGCAAGCGCCTTGCCGCTGCCAAGGGGGTCAGAAAGCGCAAACCGCGACGCCTGCCCAACAAGGAACCGATCGAGCGCAGTTGCCATTTCGTCTGGACTGGGCCCGGCTTCGGAAAGCAGCCCGTGGTAAGAAGTGCCTTCTACGGATGAAAGGACAGCAGCCACAGTCTCAGAATCAGCGAGCTTTTTTCTCCGGCTTTCATCCAATTCATAGCTGCCAGCGAGCAGTTCGTCTTTCTGGACCTTTGAGCCGCTTGAAATGCCCCTTAGTACTAACTTGATGTTTTCTATTTCGGCAGTCATGCCAAATAGCTGCTTTGCGTACCGGTCCTTGCCGGTCTGGATGGAAAGCCTGCGCCATAGCTGGGAATATAGGTGGCGGTCAACGACAGAAGTAAGCAGGGATAGGTTGTCCGTCCGCTTGAATTCGGCAAACGCACCTTTAAGCGGCTCATAGTAGTCTGTCGTCTCAAGGCGCTGAAGAAGCTCCCCTATATCGCGGCCTTCCAGAAGGTTCTCAACCATCTTGCTGTCAAAAAATCCGAAAGGCAGAATGGAAACCTTCAAGCCGGAGTATTTTGATACGAGTGCCTCCTTGAGTACCGACGCCTCTTCAGATTTAATAAGGAAGCCGTAGATGAAGTGCTCGTCGCGAGGGGTTGAGGATAAGAGAAACTCCTTCTGGCGCCGCGCCTCCTTTTTGAGTGCCATATCAACAGATTCGGGGGACTGCGATCCTGATATCTCTGAGAACGCATGCTCGTAGGGCGTGCCCTCCAGCATCGATATCATGTCAGCTAGCTTAGGCGCCTCTATCAGCGAACGGTACAGCTCTTTGCCAATGCGCCTGCCCTGCGCAGCGCTTATGCGGGCATTTGAGTAAGCATGGGACGAGTGGTCCAGTACCAGCTTTAGGATTGGGATAAACAGTATGAAGGACACGAGTATGGAGAACCCTACCAAAAGAAGCGCAAAAGTAGTGTTCAGCTCGATTATCATTTAAAGAGCTCCCTCCCCGCGTGCATCCGCAATTCGCTTGATTTCCTTTCGAAGATTGCCGGGAAAGTCAGGTCCATTGTTGACTCAACAGTCTGGATTATTATTCCCCGCGGCATCTCCTGCTCCTTGACTTTTATGTCCGACCGGGAAATCAGGTTTTTGTCGCCTGTGCGTATGTAAACCGTGGCACCCTTGAGCTCTGAACCAACAGAGGATAAGAGATTTGATAGGAGCTTATGGTACTCTTTCCGTGGCATAGAGTCTATCCTCTTAAGCGCAGATGAAACTGCTGAGGAGACAAACTCGTCCTTCAGCTGGCGCTCCGCGCGCCTTGTTTCGACTATTGCCTCGGAAACAATCCTCTGCTTGGCGGATTTGGCTTCGCCCTTCCCCTGCTCAAGTATTTGGCGCTTGATGTTCGCTATTTCCGGCATTGATTCGCCAACAAGGCGCTTTTTCTCTGCCCTGGCTACGTCAAGCACCGTCTTGCGCTCCTTTTGCGCATCCTCGTTTATTTTCGAAATCATTTTTTCCATCATGTTATCCTCCCATAAGTCCTACCTTGAGCATTATCAGTATCGCTGCCAGCAAGCCGAGTATTGCAAATGTCTCTGGCATAACTGCGAGTATCAAGCTCTTGCCGAATGACTCAGGCCGCCGGGACATGGACATGATTCCTGACGCCGCAACAATTCCCTGCCCGATTGCTGACAGCCCGGCAAAGCCGACAACGAGCCCGGCGCCGACTGCAGCTATGCCAGCTGACAGCGGAAGCTCGGTTACTGTGCCGCTGAGTATTCCAGTGAAATAAAGCAGCATTATCGCCACCAGGAGGCCGTAGATTGCCTGGGTCTCGGGAAGAACCGAAAATACCATAGACTTGCCGAAGAGGGACGGATCACTTGAGGTCGCGCCAGCGCCAGCCGCCGTAGCAATTCCTTGGCCTATGGCTGAGAGGCCAGCAATTCCAACGGCAAGCCCGGCGCCGACTGCGGCGAGCGCGGCTGCGCCAGTTACCTGGTTGAACGTTCCGCCAAGAATTCCTGTAAAGAAGAGTATAAGTATTGCGACAAGGAGGCCGTATATCGCCTGCGTCTCCGGAAGTACGGAGAATACCATCGACTTGCCGAACATGTTCTGCTTTTCTGCAGTGGCCGCGGCGCCGGATGCCGCAGCGATTCCCTGCCCCACTGCAGAGGAGCCAGCAAAACCAATTGCCATACCCGCGCCTACTGCGGCAATCCCTATGACTAGGGGCATGTCTGGAATGAACTTCCCGCCAATCAGGCCTGTGAAGAACATTATCAGTATGGCGATTAGGAGGCCATAGATTGCCTGGGTCTCGGGGAGGACTGAGAAAATCATGCTCTTGCCGAAGAGGGATGGCTTTTCAGAGGTAACGCCTATGCCAGCTGCTGCGGCAATGCCTTGGCCTATTGCAGATATTCCTGCAAAGCCAACTGCGATTCCAGCGCCTACTGCGGCAAGCCCGGCAGCTGCAGGTATTGCTTTTATTCCGCCGCCAAGTATTCCTGTGAAAAAGAGTATTAAAATTGCAACCAAAAGCCCGTATATCGCCTGGGTTTCTGGGAGGACTGAGAATACCATCGACTTGCCGAACATCTGCGGCTTATTCGCAGTCGCGCCCGCGCCCGCCGCCGCCGCGATTCCCTGCCCGATTGCCGACAGCCCTGCAAACCCAATTGCCATGCCCGCGCCTATTGCGGCGATTCCAACAGGTATTGGCATATCCGGGATATAACTGCTCCCGATTATGCCGGTGAAGAACATTATCAGTATGGCGATTAGGAGGCCATAGATTGCCTGGGTCTCGGGGAGGACTGAGAAAATCATGCTCTTGCCGAAGAGGGATGGCTTTTCAGAGGTAACTGCTATCCCCGACGACGCAACTATTCCCTGCCCTATTGCGGACAGCCCTGCAATCCCAACAGCTATGCCTGCACCAACCGCAGCCAATCCGGCAGCTGTTGGCAGAGCGGAAACGCCGCCGCCGATAATTCCTGTAAAGAAAAGTATCAAGATGGCGACAAGCAGCCCGTATATGGCTTGAGTCTCTGGCAGTACGGAGAAGACCATTGATTTGCCGAACATATGGGGTTTGTCCGCAGTGGCTGCTGCGCCTGCTGCCGCCGCAATGCCCTGCCCT
>JBDRCC010000018.1:0-11893 GCA_043822065.1 archaeon
CACCTTTATGCCAAACTGCTGGAGTGCGAGCGCGATTTCCTGCCGGATCGCGGATGCCAGGTCCCGCGGGGCGTAGTCGAAGTATCCAGCAACGTCCTGCGGAAGCGGCTTCGGGACGCCGCCGTCAAGCTTGAAGAGGAAAAACTCAAGCTCGGGGCCGGTGTTGAATGTGTAGCCCATTTTTTCGGCTTCCGCCATTGTGCGCTTCAGAATGTGCCTGGGGTCGCCTTCGAATGGCTTCCGGTCAGGCATGTAGACATCGCAGATGACCCGCGCAGTCTTTGGATGGTTAATCCAGGGTATGACTGCATAGGTCTCAGGGTCGGGCATGAGATACATGTCGCTCTCGTGTATTCTAGCAAACCCCTCTATCGAGGAGCCGTCGAACCAGGTCCCGTCCTTGAGCGAGCCCTCGAGCTGGTCCGCAGGGATTGTGAGGTTTTTTATCGTCCCATAGATGTCGATAAACTGCAGGTTGACAAATTGCACACCGGAAGAACTCACAGACTGTATGGCCTTCTCTTTCGCACTAACCATTTTGACCTCCAACTGGTAACTTAAGGGTAACAGAAGAAGAATGGTTGAGCGGTATTAATACCTTTCTATCCGAGCTGCTTCTTGAGCTCTTCCGCGATTAGCTTGCCGTCGATTCTGCCGCGGACTTCCTTCATGACGAGGCCCATCAGCGGCTGGAAGGCGCGGCTGCCCTGGGACTTAACAAAGCCTGACTTTTCTTTCAGGACCTTTGAGACGACCTTGCTGAGCTCTTCCCTGGTCATGCCCCCGCCAAGCGAGGGAAGGACCTGCTCTAGGGTTTTCCCTGAAGCAAGGGCGGACAGGACAGTTTTTACGCCTTCTTTTGAGATTATGCCTTTGGCAAGCACATCAAAAACCGAAAAAAGGTCCTCGTCGGGAAGGGAATCGACGTTGAACCCTTCGCGCCGCAGGGCAGGCAGCTCTGAGACCAGTGTGTTGGCTACGACAGTTGGCTGGAGCTTTAGCTCGCCGACCACTTTCTCAAACAGTATTGAGTAGCCCTCGCCTATAACCTCCATTGCCATCTGCTTCGGAAGCTTGTACTGGCTTTGGAACCTTACGAGCTTCTTGTCGATTACCTCTGGCAGGCTGGCTTTTATGTCAGTTAGCATGTGGTCGGTCACCTGAACAGGAGGGACGTCTGTTTCAGGGTACATCCTTGACGCACCTGGCAGGGGGCGCAGATAAGTGGTTGTGCCATCATCCTTCGCCTGGCGGGTCTCTTCCGGCACGCCCTCGATTGCGAGCTCAGCACGCCGTGATGCCTCGAGGAGCCCGTTGCGGACCTTGCTTACAGGACCGGCGGCGATTGCAAATGACTCGCCAAGCTCTTTTTTTATGCCGGCGACTTCAGAATCAGTGATGCCGTAACCAGGAAGCTCGTCTGAGTGGAATATCCCTGCGAGGTATGGCTTTGCATAGTCTGCGAGCTCGGTGCCAAGCCTGCGGTTTGGCTGGACCTCCTTCCCAAGAAGGCCTGCGAAGCCGGGAAGCGGGACGCCCATGACTATTCCGCCTTTTTCCAGCGCGCCCTTGATTACCTTTGACTCTGATTTTTTGAGTGTGTCTGAGACGTCCTTGAGCTCGCCGACCTTAGCTTTTTTCTTCTTGAGCTCCTTGGAAATCTCAACGAGCGCAATCTGCCTTTGCGCTTCGAGCTCCACAAGCAGGGGTATTGAATCCAGCTCCTGGACACCCTTTATCTCAACCCGTGCACCGTCGCGGGTCGAGATGTTCACGTCCTGGCGGATTGTGCCAAGCCCGCGCCGTACTTTCAGGCTCCTGAGGAAAGAGCCTATCTTGTAAGCCGCCTCGCGCACCTGGTTCGGGGTCTTCATCTGGGGCGCGGTGGCGAGCTCTATGAGCGGGATGCCGAGGCGGTCAAGGTTGAAGGTGTTCTTTCCCTCCTCCTTGGAGATTATTCTTGCCGAGTCCTCCTCAAGGCAGATAGCGGGTATCAGCACGGGGCCCTCCGGCGTTTCAACCACGCCGTCAGTGGACACGAGGCAGGTGCGCTGGAAGCCGCTGGTGTTTGAGCCGTCGATGACAGTCTTCCGCATGATATGAACTTCGTTGACAAGCTTCGCCTTGAGAAGCAGGGAGAGCTGGAGGGAAATCTTCAACGCCTCGGAATTGAGCGGGTGGGGCGGTTCCTCGTCAAGCTCGACTAGGCAGGCGGTGTCCGGCTCGAAGAGGTATTCGAATACCATCTCTTTTTTTGTCTCGTGGAGTGCAGCCTGGTCGTACTCGCCCATCTCAGAGGCTGCGACGCGCATCTTTCTTATTACTGAGAACTGCGGCTCTGAGTTCAATATCTTTGAGTGGCAGTCGCAGAACAGCTTTCTGGTATCGAGCTGCTGGTGTATCTCTATTCCTGCCTTCAGCCCGATTTTGACGTAATCCATCTGTGCCATTATAACAGAAATGTCCTGTTGTCTGTCTTTTCAGTCAGTTCACCTGAATAGTTGGTAAGCATTATTTTCTTGGCCTCTTCCTGCGTTTTTGCCTGGGGCAGCGCCCATCCTAGCTTTACATAGGCAGTTTCAGGGAGCATGTCACCAAGCGGCACGACCCCTATAGACTGCAGGTCCCTTGCAGGCGAATATACATTCATCTGGACCCTGCCGTAGATGCACTGCGAAGCCATCCCAACAAAGCCCCCTGAGTCGATGAATTCTCGTATATTCTCGAAAAGCTCGGCGTTCTTTGTCGTATGCTCGTCTATCTTTGTGATGGGCAGCTGCCCTAAGCCGGTCCCTTCAAAGATTATACCCTTGTAGCCAAGTTTTGACAAATTGGAGATGCACGCCGGGTCAAAGCCAGGGTAGGATTTTATGAGGGCGACTTTCTCCTCGAATTTGTCCTTTGTGTCCACTTTTCGATTTTTGTCCCTTTTCTGGTAGTCGCTGCGGAGGAACTCTATCTTTCCGTCAGGCCAGACCTTTGCGAAAGGCCTCTGGTTCACTGAGCGGAACGCATCCCGCCTTGAGGTGTGGAGCTTGCGGACTTTAGTCCCTTCGTGGATGTAGCAGTACTCGTCTGACTCGTTGGCGTGCATGCAAACGACGACCCCTGCAAAGTCGGCTTTTGCTGCGAAATGCGCCGCGCAGATGAGATTTTGGGCGGCATCGGACGAGCCGCGGTCAGATGATCTTTGGGACCCGACGAGGACGACAGGGACGGGCAGGAAACGCAGGGCGAATGCGAGGGCGGCGGAGGTGAAGTGAAGTGTGTCAGTGCCATGAGGCACGACTACTCCGTCGACGTTTTTTGAGAGCTCCTTGCAGATCTCCTTAGCCATTAAGGTATAGTGGATTGGCCGGATATTCTCTGAAAACACGTTTAGGGGGGCCCGAGCATCTATATTGGCGATTTCATTAAGCTCGGGGACCATGCTGACCAAGTCCTCCGGCGTGAATTGGGGGAGTACGCCGCCAGTCCTGTAATCTACCTTTGAGGCAATTGTTCCCCCCATGTGGAGGATGCTGATGGTTGGCTTTTTAGGGTCTTTCTGGAGCTCTATCCGGGAGGATTTCTTCAAGAGCTTAGACTCCAGCTTTTCAATCTTTTCGTTTCCGCTTATCTCGATGCCCCGGTTATACCCGCTTTTGAGCTTTAGGACTATGTGGGCGTCGTCGCTGAGCTCTGTCCGCGGCATTATGATGCCTTCGTAGGCGTCCTTCCCGGACTTTAGGAGTATTTTGTCCCCCACTGAAACCTTGTATTTTTCAAGAATTTTCTTTGACAAGCCAGCGTAAGCCATGGTGAAACCAAAGCTCAGGTGAGTAATAAAGCTTGTGGAAAAAGTTTTCCACAAGAAATATAGGTTATATATTTTCTGGAAAAATTACGAAAAAAGGCGCAAAATGTGAGAAATGTTTAAATAGTACTTCCCGTATTGAGATAAGTGCCCAAGAATAATCCGAACTTTGCCCAAAGTTTGGTTATTTCGAACGTGTATTGAAACATCATAGCCCTTGAAGATTTTTGCCCAATCCAATCAAAGGACTAATCAATTTCTATTTGCCCAAGAAAGAAATGACACACCAGTATATAAATCTAACGGTGGGGGAGTGAAGAAAAAATGAGCTTTGCATCGTTCCTAGAAAGGGTATCGGATGAAGTTGAGGCACCGCCTCATCTTAGTCCGCAACAGCCTGTTTCTGAGCCGTCGCACGAGACGGCTGAGAGGAGGCCAGAATCCACGCAGCCGAAACCGCATGTCGAATTTAAATCTGAGGACAATTTTGACGGTTTTGAAACGCCCGACGCAAGGATAGTAATAGTCGGGGTTGGCGGCGCTGGAAACAACACCGTGACGCGGCTCGTCAATATGGGCGGGGCTCACGGCGCAGAAACTGCCATACTCAACACTGACAAGCAGCACCTTAAGGTCTCAAAGGCTGACAAAAAGCTCCTTATCGGCTACGAGCTGACAAAGGGCCTTGGCGCCGGCGGATTCCCGAAAATAGGCAGGGAAGCTGCCCTTGAGAGCAAGGATGAAATACGGGACCTAGTAAGGAACGCAAACCTCTGCTTCCTGTCAACCGGACTTGGCGGGGGCACGGGCACGGGAGCCGTGTCAGTCGTCGCGGAGCTTGCCAAGAAAGAGGGTGCGATAGTAATTGCAGTCTGCACCATGCCTTTCAACATGGAAAAAGCCAGAATCGAGAAAGCTGAGGAAGGCCTTATCCAGCTGAGGGAGCTGGCAGACACAGTAATAGTCATAGACAACAACAAGCTGGTCGAATACGTCCCGGACCTGCCCCTGAACAAGGCATTCGCCGTGGCGGACGAGCTGATTGCAACTATGATTCGGGGGATATCTGAGACGATAACCAAACCGTCTCTCGTAAACCTCGATTTCGCCGACATAAAGGCGACCATGAGCAACGGCGGCGTTGCCATGATTGGAGTAGGAGAATCAAACACCAAAAACAGAGCTGAAGAAGCTGTGCAGGACGCATTGCGCCACCCGCTCCTGGACGTGGACTTTAAGGGCGCCACTGGCGCGCTTATCCACATAACGGGTGGAGAAGACCTAAGCCTGTCGGAGGCCACAAAAGTAGGTGAGATGGTTTCCAACCACTTAGACCCGCATGCGCAAGTAATATGGGGAGCAAGGATTGACCCAGGCTATACCGGGAAACTGCAAGTGATGTGCATCCTGACCGGAGTAAAATCCCCGCAGATACTGGGCAGGCTGCCAATGGGCACGGCACGCAGCGTAGCGATGCGCAGTGAAGAGCTGCCGCTGACGCCGTATGTCCCGCGGAAACCGCCACTGCTCAGGGAGATGAACATAGACTACATCTACTAAACCAACACCAACAAACCCGAACTGGGCCGTCCGGAAGGGCGGCCCTCACACTCCCCGAGAGGAAATAACGCTATAACAACAAACCAACAAACCCCAAAAAACAAAACCAACCCCCTGGGCTGCCTTAACTGGCAGCCCTTCATAGTCCTTATTTCATAAGGACGCGCACCAACCAACCCCAATATATAACCCCTAAAAACCTCCTGCCTTCTGATTTTCGGGGGGCTTCGGCCCCCTGG
Source organism: archaeon (assembly GCA_043822065.1). Taxonomy (GTDB): domain Archaea; phylum Undinarchaeota; class CAZHTU01; order CAZHTU01; family JBDRCC01; genus JBDRCC01. Next base: position 5,596 of record JBDRCC010000018.1, read on the forward strand.
AATCCAAAAAGCCCACGGCTAAGTCTGCTTGTCTAATTCGCTAAGTAAAGTCTATCTTTCGCGCTTTTCCCACTCGATAACTTCGCCCTTCTCGTCAAGGGTTACTGAGTGGATGACGCCTCTGTCCTTGAACTCGAAATAGTAGCCGCCGGCATCGCGCTTCATGGCTTTTATCGGCTCGATGTTGTTCGGAAGCAGCGCGTGGGTGATTAGGTACTTCTTTGCGATTGAGGTTGCATGCGGAAGGTTTAGTGTGACGGATTTCGCGGAGAACTGGTAGTCCTCATCTTCCTTTTCCGCCTGCGCGCCAAAGCCGGAGAGCGCAGAGAATGACGTTGCAGCTACCTCTTTTTGCGCTTCGACTGATGAGTAGTCAAGCTCGTGGATGTCCTCCTTGCGGAGCTTGGCGCCCTTTTGAGGGGCTGGCGGCTTTTTTCCTGACGTAGCGTATGGGTCGCGGAACGGCCCTTCGGTCAGCTCCTCTTTTTTCTTGAAGTGCTTTAAGATGTCAAATTTCATGCCTGTAGTAAATGGGGGACGGGTATATATTTCTTTCCAAGGCGGCTGAGTTATACCTCTATTTTCGAGAATGCGACGGCGCTGAGTGTGAAAATGATGATTATGGCGCCTACCAAGACGGCCAAATCTGTGCCGAGACCGAAGAGGGTGGACGATGCAAGGGTGCCGCGCAAGCCGTCGACGCCGTAGGACAACGGGTCGATGCGCGCGATAAATCCAATTGACGGCGGCAGGTTTTCGATGGGAAACAGCGCACCTGAGAGGAAAAACATGGGCATCAGGAGGAAGTTCATTATCAGCGGAAACGCGTGCATGTCCTCCATTACTGAAGCAATAGCAGTCCCCATCGCAGTGAAGAGCATGCCGACGAGGAACATAAAAAGCAGGGCAAGCGGAATCATTGAAGGATTCAGCGGCCTGAAGCCTACGACAAGGGTTATCAAAAGGACGACAATGCCCTGCGCAAAGGCAACGGTCGCGCCGCCGAGGGTCCTGCCAACGACAATTGTGAGCCTTGAAACCGGTGCCACAAGGGTCTCTTTGAGGAAGCCAAATTGCCGGTCCCATATGACCTCTATCCCCATGAACATCGCTGTGAAGAGGATGCCCATCGCGATTATGCCCGGCGCGAGAAAGTCCAGGTAGTTTCCGCCCCCTGCTTTCTGGAATATCGGGCCGAATCCAAACCACAGGGCAACAAGGAAAAGCAGAGGCTGGCCGAGCGAGCCAATCATGCGCGAACGCGACCGCACGTACCTCTTCAGCTGGCGTATCCAAAGGATGTATATCTCTTCGAGCATTTAGTGCCTCCGCATCGCCCTGTGCACCTGCATTGACATGCCGGGTGAAACTAGCTCGTCCCGGAGTGACCTTCCAGTCAGTTTGAGGAAGGCATCCTCCAGCGAGGTGGATTTTGTCGATTTCTTCAGCTTGGCAGGGGTGCCCTGGGCCACTATTTTTCCGCCGTCGATTATCGCCACCGCATCGGCAATCTTCTCAGCCTCTTCGATATGGTGGGTAGTCAGGAAGATTGTGGTGCCCTCCTGCCGCTTCATTTCCAGCAGGTAGTCCCATATCTTGTTCCGCGTCTGCGGATCAAGCCCGAGAGTCGGCTCGTCAAGGAACAGTATCTTCGGGTGATGGACGAGCGCCCTCGCAATCTCAAGGCGCCGCTTCATGCCGCCTGAAAAGTGCTTGACCAAGTCGTCCCTTCGGTCCCACAACCCTACAAATTTGAGCAGATGCTCCGCCCGCTCCCTCCGAAGCGCCTTTGGGACTTTATAGAGTGCACCGTGGAATTCGAGGTTTTCATCGGCAGTCAGGTCCTCGTCCAGGCTGGGGTCCTGAAAGACTATGCCAAATGATTTCCGGACTGCGTCTTTCTGCGTTAGGACGTCGAAGCCGTTCAGCCTGACCTCGCCAGAGGTTGGCTTGAGCATGGTTGTGAGCATGCGTATGGTGGTTGTCTTGCCTGCGCCGTTCGGGCCGAGAAACGCAAAGACTGAGCCGTGGAGGACCGAAAGGGAGATTTTGTCAACGGCAGTAAGCCCATTGAATTTTTTTGTCAGGTTCCTTACCTTAATAATCTCGGTCTGATTTGCCATTGCGAAACACTAGTCAGGGCGGTTTATTAGCTTTCGGTTAATTCAGCCCGCAATGTACTTAACCTCGCTTTCGTCGAGCTTCAGCTCAGCTGAGATTTTCTCGGCAAAGCCTTTGTCCCTTGCGAGAATGCGGTAGTAGGGGAGGGCGCGTATCACGTCCTGGGACGACGAATGGGTTGCGGCTGCAATTTTCCTGGCAAGGCCGTCCCTGGCAGCCCTCGTGAAACGGTATCTGCCGTACTTCAGGAGAAGGGTTGGAGGCTTGTATTTGATGTAGTTTGGATTCTTCTGCGACTTTGATACGCTGACGCCTGCGGAGATGAGCTCAAGGGTGTACCTCAGGTAGCCCCAGTACTGCTGGCGCATAATCCGCGAGCGGAACATGTCGGCGCGCGAAAGGACGGCATATGCCCTTGCAAGGTCCACACCGGAGTACTCAAGTGGCAGGTTTTCTCTCACCCAAAGGAATAGGTCATCGGGGGACTTGTCGCTCTCGTTCATTGCCTGGATTGCAGTCTCGATTGTGGATGACTTGAATATCAGCTTCAGCGTCTCGAATATGTCGCGGACCTGGTCGCGAGAGGAGAGGAGGTCGACGTCTTTTTGCGAGACCTCTTTTTTGCCTGCGGCAATCGACTGGAGGTCGAGTATTGCGGAGCGCATGTCCCCGCCGGAGCGCTGGGCTACGGACTGGAGCACCTCTTTGGATGCGGAAATGCTTTCAGCCTTGCATATTTCGGCAAGGCGGCTGGCGATTGAGCGCGAGTCTAATTTCTGGAAGTGGACTGTGACGCATTTGTCCCGGAGGCTTCGGATGTTCTGCCGGTAGGGGTCGTTTGCAGTAAGAATTATTGGGTATCTCGCCTTTTCTATAAGCTCGACTATTGTCGGGATTGCGCCCCGGTCCTTGGTACCGTAAAGCCCGTCGATTTCGTCTAGAAGGATTATTTTCTTGTTTCCGAAGAGGCTGGCCTGGGTTGCGGCTGAGACTGCTTTGGAAGAAATGGCTGCGGCGTTCCGCTCGTCTGAGGCGTTAAGCTCTACGAGCTCGTACCCGCCCTCCTTGGCGGCTGCCTCAACAACCGCAGTCTTGCCTGTGCCGGGGCTCCCATAGAGCAGGACTGGCTTCATGCGCGGGCGCCAGTTCTTGAGGTAGCTAATGACGGACTGGACTGCCTTGTCCTGGCCGTATATCTCCTTAATAGAAGGCTTGTACTTCTTAGTCCATGGCTCGGACATAATTAGGGTAAGGAAAAGTGGGCTTTATAGTTATCTTCACGTCGTATCCCTCTTCGCGAGTTTTTTGCATATTTCCTCGATAGAGAGCCATGCTTCTGAAAACTTGTCTTTTTTCGCCCCGCCCTTGTGTTCTCCAATCTCGTGCTGGATGAATGCTAAAAGGTAGTCATTAAGCTCGAACGCAGGAGTTCTACAGGCAACTGCCACGGAATAAAGAACAGTATAAAGCTGGTCTGCGTCCTTGAGCTGGACGGACCCCATCGCAACAGGATACAGGAGAGGCATCCAGACTATACAGGAGCTGAAGGGGTATACCTTGCCCTGCCTGAGGCAGGAGCATCCGCTCGTGCTGCCATCCTCGCCGAAGTCGGCACAGACCTTTTCTATGCCTTTGGCAACCTGGCGCCCTATGTCTGCAAGAAGCTCGTCGTTGGATTTCTTTACGCCTATTTTTGGTATTAGTTCCATGTGTAGATAGTGTATGCGTCAATATTTAATGTTTTTTATGCTGCAAACTGCGCGAGAAGTGCGTCAAGCTGTATCTGCGGGTTTCCGCCCTCGGCTATCCGGAATTCGTACTCGCCGAGCCTGTCGAGGAGGTGGATTTTCCGCTGGTCAGGGATGTCGAGCTTCAGTATCTGGGAGTGCATCGACTTGAGTATGTCAATCGGAGGTATGCCGTCGCGGATTAGGAGGGTCTCGAGCTTGTCGCGGGCGTCAAGGAACTTCTTTGCGAGCGCGAGCTTGAGGATTTCGTCGACCTCCTTCGGCTTTGCCTTCGCCGCGACATCATAGATTGTCTCCTCAGTTATTTTTTTCTTGAGTGATGCTGCAGACTGGAAAATATTTACGGAGTTCCGCATGTCGCCATTTGCTATTTTGGTTATGGCGTCAATTGCCTTGGCGTCGACTGTGAGCTTTTCAGATTTTGCGATTTTCTGGAGGAACTCCTTGATTTCAGACTCCTTTAAGGGCCTGAAGCGGAAGACGGAGCACCGCGACTGTATGGGCTCGATGATTTTTGAGGAGTAGTTGCAGGCAAGAATGAACCGGCAGGTAGCGGAGTAGTTCTCCATTGTCCGCCTGAGGGCTTGCTGCGCCTCCTGGGTCAGCGCATCGGACTCGTCCAGATAAATGAGCTTGAATGGCGCGCCGCCGATTGACATTGTGCGGGCGAAGTTCTTGACCTTGACGCGGACTACGTCTATCCCGCGCTCGTCCGATGCGTTGAGCTCGAGGATGTTCTGGCGCCAGCTGTCGCCGTAAAGCTCGTATGCAATGCAGAGGGCGGCTGTGGTCTTGCCAGTGCCGGCTGGGCCTGAAAAAAGGAGGTGGGGAAGCGACTTGTCCTTGACAAACGCCCTGAGCCTTGCGATAACTGCCTCCTGCCCCGCTATGTCGGACAGCTTTTTAGGGCGGTATTTCTCAGTCCAAACAAGCTCGGTCATAGGCGTGGATAAGGCGGATTAATACTTAAGCTTAGTGGGGAAAATATATTTAAATAGCGCGGGGGTTAAAGTGAATCCATGAAGCTGGAGATATATCCCCGACATGTGGGCATAATACCTGACGGCAACCGCAGGTGGGCCCAGCGGGAGGGCGTCCCAGTCGACGTAGCCTACGCCAAGGGGATACAGGTGATGGAGGACATCGCAGAGTGGGCGCTTAAAGACACTCCAATTGAATACCTCACGCTTTATGGATTCTCTACCGAGAATGTCACTAGAGGGAAACGGGAGCTGAAGGCACTTTTTGACCTCTACCAAAAGGAGTTCTACCGGGTCGCAGACAGTGCAAAGGTCCAGGGGAACAAGATAAGGATAAGGGCAATAGGCAACCTTGACCTCCTTCCGCAGAAGGTGCAGGAGGCGGTCAGGTATGCGGAAGAAAGCACAAAAAAGTTTGGTAAGAAGACGCTCTGCGTCGCAATCGGGTACGGCGGGCGCGAGGAGCTCCTGCACGCGATAAAGGAAATTGCAGGCGAAGTCAAGAGAGGCAAGATAGACCTTTCAAAGATAGATGAGAACCTCGTAAAGGAGCACCTGTACACAAACGGGATACCCTACCCGGAACTCATAATACGGACGAAAGAGCAGAGGCTGAGCAATTTCCTGACCTGGCAGAGCGCATATTCTGAGTTCATCTGCATAGACAAGTACTTCCCGGAGATGACGATTCGGGATTTCAAGGGGGCGTTGCTCGAGTACCAGAATAGAGACCGGAGATTCGGAAAGTAGGAGCAGTTATTTTCTTTTGGTCGAGCTTTTCTTTCCCACGGAAAAGGTCGTTGGAGTACCAGAATAGAGGCCGGAGATTCGGGAAATAAGCCGGATTATTTTTTCTGACTTGAGAAGGGTCGTAGGCTTGTCCATGTTTCCGTATTGCTCAAGCAGTTTTGGCACATCCTCCTGTACCGCGACGTCAAAGAGCAGGTCAAGCTGGGCGTCAGAAAGCTTTGACGCAAATTCACGTATCATAAGCCCCATCTGCAAGTCTTTCTCAAGCTCCGCCCTCCAGCGGGTTTCATAAGAAACGCCGTTCTTTAGGCAGTCGGCAAGGATTTTTGCAGACTTCATGCCAGTAATGACGCCTCCGCCAGTAGTTGGCTTGACCTGCCCTGCGGCGTCCCCGACGAGATATGCGTTACTGGATTGGGTCCTTTTGAGGGCTCCTTTTATCGGTATCACGCCTGCAAACTTGGACTCCGGCTTTGCACCAAGCTTTTTCAGGAATGCATCAAATTTCTGGGGCGCATCGGAGAATGAGCCGACTCCAACCCGGACAAAATCACCAGCAGGTATTGTCCATGCGAAAAAGCCGTCAGTATACTCCCTTGAGAAGTAAAGTGCGACCTTGTCTCGTTCAGAAGGCATTCTGCAGTCTGCCTGGATTGTCTTTAGCAGGTTTTGCGGCTTGTAAGGCTCAAACCCGGCTTG
>JBDRCC010000019.1:0-46783 GCA_043822065.1 archaeon
ACAAGCTCGCAGGCGCGCCCGAGCTCGGACGCCTGGAAGCCGAGGCGCTTGAACCTGCTGGCGTAGCCGCCAAGGAGGGTCGGGTCAAATCCTTTTATCTTGTCCAGGCTGGCAATGTCTATGCTCCCGCTTGATTTTTTCCTCCGGAAGGACTGGTTTTTCATGGATAGATTATCACTAAGGCGGTTTTAGTAGTTTCGCTAACTCTTTGCCCCTCTCGCTGCCAGGGTAGGCTGAAATGAAGCCTGACGCGCCCTTGCCAAGTATGCGCAAGGACGCAAGGTAGAGGATTGCAATTGAGTTTTCTATGCTTGATACTATGAGGTTTAAGATGTCGTAGTCGGATTTGTCAAAGAGCTCGTCGACTTCGCATGCAAGCTTCTGGTTTGCTGAAAACTCCTCAAGCAGGGACAGCGGCTTCTGCTTCCTTTCCTTTTTTGAGAGCTCGGCAGAGAACCGGGTGAGGAAGGAAAGCGAGCTTTTTACGAGCTCTTCTAAGGCAGATATCAGGTCTGCGGGCACAGTATACTGCTTAGAATATTTTTCCTTTTGCTTCATGCGCGGGACGGCAGCTTGCTGGAGCTTCACATACCGGTTGTCCATGTAGTCGTGAGCCCTGCCAAGCTTTGCCTCTGCCATCTCAAGCAATGCGGAATCTTGGCTGATAGGTGGCGCCAAAGAGTCCTTGATAATCTGGATTAGAAGCATAGTATCGACCTGTACAGTTGGTTTCCAGCGGTCCATCTCAGATCTGCTCGAAGACCTCTGCGGAGGGGTAGACTTTTATCCCAGAGCCGGTGTTGATTGTCATCGGGACAATCTTCTGCTTGTGCTCTGCGCCCCTCAGCTTCAGGATTTCTATCGCCCTTGAGCGGAGGTTGCCCTTCGTGACGTTGTACATGACAATCACGCCGTCGGCTAAGAACTCCTCGATTCCGGTCTTTGAGTAGGTGTGCTCGGTGAAGACGGTTTCCGATATGAGGAAGCTCGTGGAGCCGATTTTCTTGAGGTAGTTGAACAGCTGCTCGACATAAATCCTGTACTCCGCGTCTTTTTCCGTGAAGGCTGCCGCCAGCGCAGAAATGGAGTCGATTATTATCCTGTCCGGCTTAATCCCGGAGGGTATCAGGTCGCCGATTTCGCCGATGTCTATGCGTATCTCGTTTCTTGCCTTGGCAAGCAGGCCGGCGATTGAGCGCGAGACTGAGAACGGGTCGATTTTGTGGATCGTCAGTTTACCCTGCTTTTCGTATTTCCGCGGATCCCAGCCGAAGTCCTCCATGTGCTGCCGGAGGCTATCAGGCGGCTCCTCGAGCGTGATGTAGAGGCAGGTTTCGCCGCTTTCAAGGCCGTGGTAGAGCGTCTGGAGGCAGAATATTGTCTTGCCAGAGCCGGGGCCTCCTGCGACAAGCATGGTCGAGCCTTTTGGTATGCCCTTCGTAGTGAGTTCATCGAAGCCGGGTATTCCAGTTGTAACCCATTTAGATGGCTCGGCTTTCAGCTTTCCTTTGGGTGCCTGGGCTGCTGCAAGCTGGCGGAGCTGGTTGGATGGTATCATTTCCTGGTCAGTGTCCTCCTTTTTTGTTTCGTGAACGTCCTCTGCGGATACGCCGTCCGTAGCCCGTGCCCTATATGCCTGCCGCTCTTTTATTTTTTGCTGTTTCGCCTTCTCCTTCTGCAGGCGCAGTTCCCCCTTCTTGCGGAGCTTCGCCGCTTTTGCCTCCCCGGCCAGGCGCGCCTTTTCTGCCTTTGCCATTTCCTTGAGGCGCCGTATCTCCACCTTCTTCTTTTCGGCAATAAATTTCCTGTTCTGGCGCTCTGTTTTGCCCCTTTCAAGTGAGCGTGATATGCTCTTAAGGAGGGATGGCCTGCGCTTTTTTTCCATCTCCCGCTTAAGGCGCGTTTCTTCGGCCTGGGCCTGCTTTTTGCGCTGCTCCTCGGCTTTTTTCTTTTCCTCGGCAAGGCGGAACTTTTCCCGCTCGAGCCGCTTTCTTTCACGCTCGCGCGTGAGGGATGCGAAGAAGCCTTGCTTTTTCTCCTTTGCAAGCGCCTTCTGGCGGCGGAGCTCCTCCTTTTCACGGAGCCTGGCTTTTTTGGCTTCCTCTTTCACGCGGTGCTTTTCCTCTTTTTCACGGAGTTTCTCTTTTTTGAATTCTTCCTTGTGGCGGAGGTGCTCGGCCTTTTCCTCCTGCCTTGCCCGCTCTGCATGCCCCTTGAACTTGATTTTCTGCTGGAGCTCAAACCTCCTTTTTCGCTCTGCCTCGAGCTTTGCATTGCGCTTGGCTGCGGCTTCCCGCTTCCTTGCGAGCTCTGCCTTTTTTAGGGCGTCGGCTTTCTTGCGCTTCTGCAGCGCAGCTTTGCGCTCGGATTCGAGCCTCTTCTGCCTCTTTGCGTCAGCTGCCTGCTTCCGCTCGAGCTCGCGCTTCCGTTTCTCTGCTATTTTAGCCCTCTGGCGCTCAAGGCTCCTTTTTTTCAATGAGAGCGTTACACGCTTTAGAAAGGGCATCTTCTCCTTTTTTTCGCGCCGTCTTTTTGGCATGGGATGGAAAGATAATTGGGGCGGCTTTTATACGTTTTTTTGTCCCTTAGATAACATTAAATATGCCAAAAACGAAGAATTCTGCATGGAAAGCCTAAACGCCAGGTTCGTGGACGCCCAGAAGGCTTTGGAGGAGTTCGCGGGCAAAAAGTGCTGGTTCTGCGCAGCTGAGCTTGAGAATGAGAACAAGTGGGAAAAGCACGGCCACGTTTGCACTGACTGCGGCAGAGAGGTTGGGGCGGAGCTTACGCTCGACTGCGGAAGGCTCGCCTTCAAGCCGGCACTCGACATAGAGTAATCTTGATATATTAGTAGCCCGTTTTTGAATACATGGCTAGCCTACTCCTGACAATAATTGGTGCAAGCGTCATAATAAGCCTTATCTCTCTGGTCGGCGTCTTCGGGCTTGCGGTTAAGGATGACATTCTCAAGAAGCTCCTCCTCGTGCTCATTGGGCTTGCGAGCGGCGGCCTGCTGGGCGGGGCATTTTTCCACCTTCTTCCCGAGGTGATGGGCGCGGGCGAGATAATTTTTGTTTATCTGATGGTGGGCTTCGTCCTGTTTTTCATTACTGAGAAGTACCTGTACTGGAGGCACTGCCACGATGGCAAGTGCGAGATACACACGTTCACATACATGAACATGATAGGGGACATGATACACAATTTCATCGACGGGCTTGTAATCGCTGGGAGCTTCCTTGTGGGCACCCACGTCGGCTGGATAACCACGCTTGCGGTTGCGATGCACGAGATACCCCAGGAGCTCGGCGACTTTGCGGTTTTTGTATATGGCGGCTTCAGCAAGTCCAAAGCACTTGTCTACAACTTCCTCAGCGCGCTTACCGCCGTTGCCGGCGCGGTTTTCGGGTTTTACCTCGGCGGGCATGTTGAGGGCCTAACCGTATTCCTCCTCCCGTTTGCGGCGGGCGGGTTCATATACATCGCTAGCTCTGACCTAATACCTGAGCTGCACAAGGAGCCAGACAAGAAGAAGAGCATGATTTCCTTCCTTATGTTCGTAGTCGGGCTGGTCCTCATGTGGGGGCTGACCCTCCTCGAGTAGCGCCTCATAAATTATATAAATTATTCTAGGTTAGCTTAGAGACTTTAGGGGGTATCAATGGCGCAAAGGGGTATTCGAGAGTATGACGGCAAGAGGCTTATGGCAAAGTTTGTCCCGGACTATTGGAAGGGCTTCAACTACCCGGGAAAGATAGTCTTCGTCGACCCGAAGACTGACATGAAAAAGCTGGCTGAACAGAACAAGTGGCTCCAAAAAGACAAGCTCGTGGTAAAGCCTGACCAGCTGTTTGGAAAGCGGGGGAAGCACAAACTTCTTCTACTGAATGCGAACTATCCCGAGGCGCAGAAATGGATTAAAGAAAGGATGAACAAAAAGTTCACTGTCGGAAAGACCACTGGAATACTCACGGACTTCATGATAGAGCCGTTCGTCCCGCACGACGGGAACGAGGAGTACTACGTCGCGATAAAGACTGAGCGGGAGGGGGACACGGTTTACTTCTCCACCAAGGGCGGGATATTCGTAGAGGAAAACTGGGACAAGGTCTCTTCGGCAAGCATACCAATCGGTGGAAGCCTCGACCCGAAGACGCTTGAAAGCCTGGTATCCAAGGCTCCGCCGAAGCGGAGGGAAGAGATAAAGAGCTTCATAGGCGCGCTTTACAAGTTCTTTGCCGACCTGAACTTCACCTACCTGGAGATAAATCCGTTCACCTTTTCAGGAAAGGAGCTGATGCCCCTTGACCTGGTCGCAAGGGTGGACGACACGGCCGAATTCGAGAGCGGCTCGAAGTGGGGGAAGCTAGCCTTCCCGGCTCCATTCGGAAGGGTTCTCTCTGAAGAGGAGGCATACGTAAAGAGCCTTGACGAGAAGACTGGCGCAAGCCTGAAGCTTACTATCCTGAACAGGGATGGGAGGATATGGACCATGGTCGCCGGCGGAGGCGCAAGCGTGATATTCGCAGATACCGTCGCAGACCTCGGGTTCGCAGGCGAGCTCGCAAACTACGGCGAGTACTCAGGCGACCCGGACGAGGAGTTCACCTACCTTTATGCGAAGACCATACTCGACCTGATGACGATGAAGAAAGACCCGCGCGGTAAGGTGCTGATAATCGGCGGTGGAATTGCGAACTTCACCGACGTCGCGGCCACCTTCAAGGGGATAAACAGGGCCCTGCGGGAGCATGCGAAAAAGCTCAGGGAGAACAAGGTCAAGATATACGTCCGCAGGGGCGGACCAAACTACCAGGAGGGCCTGAAGCAGATTAAGGACGTCGCAGAGGAGTGCGGGCTCAACATGGAAGTCTACGGGCCGGAGATGCACATGACGCGTGTGGTTTCAATGGCGCTCAAAGGGGGTAAAAAATGAGGGAATACGAGCTTTTCAGCAGGGACACCCAGGCGGTAATTTACAACAACCAGAGGAACGCGGTACAGCGGATGCTCGACTTTGACGCACTGTGCGAGAGGAAGACCCCAAGCGTTGCGTGCATAGTGAACGAGACGCGCGGAGGGTTTGAGAAATTCTTCTTCGGCAGGAACGAGCTGCTCATACCGATGTACAGGACGCTGGAGGAAGCGCTGGAAAGGCACCCGAACGTAGACGTGATGATAAACTTCGCCTCGTTCAGGTCGGCCTACGCCACAAGCAAGAAGGCGCTCGAGTCGAAGAAAATCAGGACGGTCGCGATAATCGCCGAAGGCGTGCCGGAGAGGCGGGCAAGGGAGCTTGCGGCCCTGGCGCGGAAGAATGGCAAGGTCATAATAGGGCCTTCGACAGTCGGCGGGCTTACAGCAGGCGCATTCAAGATAGGCAACACAGCAGGGACGATTGAGAATATCTTCGCCTCCAGGCTTTACAGGCCGGGGTGCGTCGGCTTCGTCTCGAAGTCTGGCGGCATGCTGAACGAGGCGTTCAACATCATATCGCGGAACTCGAACGGCGTTTACGAGGGGATAGCCATCGGCGGGGACAAGTACCCTGGCTCGACCCTTATGGACCACGTCGTGAGGTATGAGAAGAACCCGAACATAAAGATGATAGTGGTCCTAGGGGAGCTCGGCGGCAAGGAGGAGTACAGGATTGTCGACGCCATGAAGGCTGGCAAGGTAAAGAAGCCCCTCGTCGCGTGGGTGACCGGGACTTGCGCAAAGGTCTTCCCGTCGGAAGTCCAGTTCGGGCACGCCGGGGCAAAGGCGGGCGCCCAGGAGGAGACTGCCGATGCAAAGAACGCAGCCCTCAAGGCGGCTGGCGCGATAGTGCCGAAGTCGTTCGACGACTTTGACGATGCAATAAGCAAGACGTACCAGTCCCTCAAGAAAAAGGGCATTGCCAAAGACATCCCTGACAAAGAGGGGCTCACTTTCCCGCTTGAGTTCAACAAGGCAGTGAAGGCAGGGGTTGTCAGAAAGCCCACGAGCTTCATCTGCACAATTTCCGACGAGCGCGGGGACGAGCACGAGTATCTAGGCAAGCCGATAACCGAAATAATCGCGGAGAACCGCTCAATCGGGGACATCGTCGCGATGCTCTGGTTCGGGAGGGAGCTGCCGAAGTGGGCGACCAACTACATCGAGCTCATAGTGAAAATCGTCGCTGACCACGGGCCCGCGGTTTCGGGGGCGCACAATGCGATAGTCGCATCGAGAGCCGGCAAGGACGTAATATCCTGCCTCTGCTCAGGGCTGCTGACGATAGGCCCGCGGTTCGGAGGCGCAATCGACGGCGCTGCCAAGTACATGAAGGACGCCTGCGACGCCGGAATGACCCCGGAGCAGTTTGTCAGGGACATGAAGGACAAGGGGATACTCATCCCGGGGATAGGGCACAGGATAAAGAGCCTTGAGAACCCTGACAAAAGGGTTGAACTCCTGAAGAACTACGTCAAGAAGAACTTCCCGAAGACGAAGTACCTCGACTATGCGATTGAGGTTGAGCAGGTTACGACCAAGAAGCGCAACACGCTGATACTGAACGTAGACGGCTGCGTCGGGGTGACGTTCGTCGATCTGATGAACAGCGTCGGCTTCAGCCAGGACGAGATAAGCAGGTTCATCGACATGGGCGTGCTTAACGCGCTGTTCGTCTGGGGAAGGAGCATCGGCTTCATCGGGCACATCCTCGACCAGAAGAGGCTGGACGCGGACCTTTACAGGCACCCGTGGGACGACATCCTCTTCATAAAGCCGGAAAAGAAATCCAAGGGCAAGAACTAAAGCTTCTTGTCCCTTGCGAAATTTTCGAACGACCTGTCGTACGTGGCTTCAGCCGCAGGCGAGAAGCAGCAGGCAGGAAGCTCGTCACTTTTAATGTGGTATGCCAGGCAGTCGCAGCAGCGCCCCTTCCTCGGGCATGGCTCATACGTGCAGGGGCAGTTTGAGACGTTCTTATTTATGTTGCACTCCATTTTTCCTCCTCTTGAAGTCTCTGAGTATTATTGCGTGGTCGAACGCCAGCTTTGGAAGGCGTTCCAAGTCAAACCACTGCGGCTCGGTTTCGTTCGACTCCTTGAGCCTGCCGGAAACGATTCTTGCAGAATATGCGGCAGCGGCAGTGTGCCGCTTTGCATCGCGTTTCGGGTCGGAATATACCCCAAGAAGCCCGGTCAGCCTGACCTTGAGCCCTGTCTCCTCAAAGGCCTCACGGACGGCAGACTGCTCGGCAGTCTCGTGCGGCTCGACGAATCCGCCTGGAATGGCCCAGCAGCCCTTGTATGGCGGGAATTTCCTTTTGACAAGGGCGACCCTGCTGCCTTTGGTTATGATAATGTCAACTGTCAGCGGGCGGGATTTCCTCTGCATTTCTGATTATTCTGCAAGCGAGCGCTGGTAGTAGCCCCTGACTTTTTTCTTGTCTTTTGCCGTAAGGCTCCTCTTGTAGAACTCTATCTTTTTGTCAGGGTTCTTCTTGTGCCATTCCGCCCAAGGAGTTGCAAATTTTGCCTGGACTTTGTCGCGGTATAGCGATGGAAGGACGTTGAACGCGCAGAACGGGACGCGCCTGCCGTCAGGCATTGCGTAATGGATGTTGCACCGCTCCACCCTGTCGACATCGTAGTTGTAGAGGTCCATGAAGTGCATCATCCCGACGAATATGCTCTTGTGGTGGAATTCCCGGAGGCCATCATAGTCCCCTTTTACCATGGCGTCGTATAGCATCTTCCCTATTTTAAGGCCCTCCGGGACCTTTTCCTCGTCGACGAAGGACTTTATCTTGACAAGGAGCTTGGCAGTCGCCTTTGCTTTTGCTGTGTTGCCGCGCCCCCGCATCTCATTAGTGAGCGTGTCCAGGTATGCAAAGAATCCTTCGACGTCGAAGAACTGCGGAAGCGGGATAAGCTCGCCGTTCTTGTCCCTGAACAGGTAGGTCGCCTTCCCGCAGGCAAAGTGGTTTGAGAACCTGTATCTCTGCCGCCCGGACAGCTCGTCCATGAAGTCAGAGACGCTCCGTACGCAGGGTATCGGGAAGAAGTCCTCCTTGCGTATTTTGCCCTTGCTCTGAATTTCTATTTTTTTTATGGCATCGGGTATTGTGATGCGCATCTGCCTGCGCTTCGCCCGCGGGGTCCTCCCGACGATGGATATCGGCTGGAAGTTTATTGCGCGGACTACGTCAACGTTTTTCCCGGCAAAGCGGATTATGTCCCAGAGCTCGTGGTCGTTCACGCCGTTGATGACCGTCGGGACCAGGGTCGCCATCAGCGGCAGGCCGCGCGGGCTTGCCGAAACGGACGCGCGCATGTTGTCAAGTATTCCTGGGATTTCCCAGTAGTTCTTCGGGTTGGACTCTGGGGAGACGCCGTCAAAGCTCAGGTAGACGGTGTTGACGTCTGCTGCGACGAGCGACTTTACAAAGGTCGGGTTCCGGTACATCTCTATCCCGTTGGTGTTGAACTGTATGTGGTCGTAGCCCTCCTCCTTTGCTATTTTCAGGATTGCGATTATATCCTCCCTGACTGCAGGCTCTCCACCGGTGAACTGGACTGCGTTGCAGCCGACCGGCTTCTGGTTCTTCAGCTCCCGGAGCATTTTGCGTATCTGCTCAAGCGTCGGCTCGTATATTGCCTGGCCCTTCTTTGCATAGAAGAAGCAGTACCAGCAGTTTAGGTCGCAGCGGTTTGTTACGACGATATTTGCAAGCGCGGTCTGGGACTTGTGGTACGGGCACAGCCCGCAGTCCAGGGGGCAGTTGTGCTCTGATTCTGAAACGCGGACGCCTGGGGTCTCAATCTTTATGCCCTTGTCCTGGAAGCGCTCGGCCCTGCGATACATGTCATAGTCGCCCCAGTAAAGCTCGTCGAATATCCCGTGCTTGGGGCATTTCTTTTTTATCATGACGTTGTCTGCGTCGCGGTAAACCACTGCAAGAAGCTTCATTCTGGAGTATTTGCCCTCTTCTGCGCACTCGGGGCAGAGGCTCTGGGTAATCTTGATTATGTCCGTTGTGTCATCTATAATCTCATGGACATTGCTCTCCCTAAGCTGTTTTGGCTTTATGTTGGGGCTTAGGTACTTCGAGAGGTTTTTTTTCATGCTTAATCGCTAGAACTCCTTGGAGTTAGAGGTTGTAATAAGCCAAAGTTTATATGAATTTCCTTGATTTGCAGGACTTACTTTTCCCCGCAGAGCCTGAGAAGCTCTTCCCAGTCGCGGTCGACCTTCTGCTTGAGCTTTTCGAGTATTTGCTTGTTCTCCGGGGCGAGGAGGTGCTTGAACCTGCCCTGCGGCTTGAGGAAGTCCTCGAGCGGCTTTTTCTGGGCTGGCTTGTAGTTGAGCTTGTACTTGCCGTTCTCTATCTCGTAAAGCGGCCAGAAGCATGTGTCTGCTGCGAGCTTGGTTATCTCAACAGTCATGTCAGTGGGTATCTTCCACATCAGGGTGCATGGCGAGTAGATGTTCAGGAACGCCGGACCGTCAGCATTGAATGCCTTCTCTGCCTTCTGGATTATGTCGCGGAAGTTGTGGACTGCGGACTGGCCGATGTATGGGATGTTGTGGGCTGCGACTATCTTGGTCAGGTCCTTCCGGAAGAGGTCCTTGCCCTTTTTGACAGCCCCGACCGGGGTCGTGGATGTCTCCGCGCCGAACTCGGTTGCGGATGAGCGCTGGTTTCCGGTGTTCATGTATGCCTGGTTGTTGTAGCAGACCAGGACGACGTTGTGGTTGCGCTCAAGCGTCCCGGAGAGGCTCTGGAGACCTATGTCGTAGGTGCCGCCGTCCCCTGCAAATGCAACGAACTTGATGTCCTTGGTGACCTTGCCCTTTTTCTTGAGAGCCCTGAAGGCAGTTTCTACACCAGCCATCGTGGAGTGCGAGTTGCCGAAGCAGCTGTGGACGAAAGGTATGTTCCACGCATTGTTAGGGTAGGTCGTGGATGTGACCTCAAGGCAGCCCGTCGCAGCTGCAGCAATTATTGGGTTTTTTGTCCCACGCAGGACGTTCCTGACGACTATCGGTATCCCGCAGCCGGAGCATGTCGCATGCCCTGGGACGAACTTCCTTTCCTGCTCTATGATTTTTTTTATGTCTTCCATTATCTCACACCTATGAACCTAAGATTGTCATCGACGCTGCCCTTGAGCATGTCGTCGAATACCTTCCGTATCTCTGTCTTGAATATGTCCCTTCCGCCTATGCCGAAGATGTAGCTCTGCAGGTTCGGCTTGTCGGACTCGTTTGCAAGAGCTGCGCGAATGTCAGTGTATATCGGCGGATATGCGCCGTACGCCTCCGACCTGTCAAGGACTGCGACATTCTGTATCGGCTTAAGCGCCTCAACTATCTCCTTGTATGGGAACGGCCGGTACAGCCTTGGCTTCAGCAGCCCGACTTTCTTGCCCTTTGCGCGGTACTCGTCGATGACGTCCTTTGTCATTCCGGCGGTTGAGTTTAGGACAACTATAGCCGCTTCGGCGTCGTCAAGCATGTATGATTCAAAGAGGGGGTGCTCATGGCCCGTGATTTTTGTGAGTTCGCTGGCAAGCTTCGGGTAGACCTTTAGGGCGTTCTCCATCGCGAGCGTCTGCTGCCTCTTGTTCTCGTAGCAGTACTCCTTGAGCTTCATAGGGCCGACGCACCAGCGCTTTTCCAGGTCAAACAGGGGGAACGGCGCGTTCCACTCGCCAACGTATTTCTTTATCTCGGCATCGTCAAATATTTCGACGGCAACCATGTTGTGGCTTGTGATGAATCCGTCCTGGCAGATCATTATTGGAAGGAGCACGTCCTTGTGCTCTGCGAGCCTTAGTCCGAGCAGGGTGCCCTCGTATGCCTCCTGCGGGTTCTCATTGTACAGCTGGAGCCAGCCAAGGTCGCGGCAGACCATTGAGTCCGTAGTGTCGCAGTGGATGTTGATTGGAGAGTTCAGCGCCCGGTTGCCCACGTGCATAAGTATCGGGAGCCTCAGGCCGGACGCGACCGGGAGGACCTCGTACATGTAAGCAACGCCCTGGGACGCCGACGCGGTCATCGCCCTTGCGCCTGCCGCAGCCGCGCCAACGCAGCCGCTCATTGCTGTGTGCTCTGATTCCGCTAGAAGCATTTCAGTGTCAACCTTTCCGTCAGCGACAAACTCGGCGAACGCCTCGACTATCGGGGAAGCCGGAGTCATGGGGTAGGCTGAGACAACGTCCGGGTTTATCTGCCTCATCGCCTCGGCTGCCGCACCATTTCCAGTCAGCGGCTTGATTGTCTTTTTCATTTCAGCTCGCTCTCCATTGCTATGCATTTGACAGGGCAGATCTTCACGCATATGCCGCAGCCCTTGCAGTAATCGAAATCAGTTTCGGCACGCTTCCCGCCCTTGTACGGAATGCAGTCCTCTGGGCAGTAGTAGGAGCAAAGCGCGCAGTTGATGCACTTCTTTGAGTCCCAGACAGGGCGCTCGGATCTCCATGAGCCTGTTTTGTTCCTGAGCGAGGTCGCGGGTTCGTTCACGCCGCCAATCCTCGTAGTCTCCCATTCGCTCATTTTATCTGGTAGCCCTCCGCCATTGCCTTGAGGTTTGCCTCTACCAGCTCAGGCTTTAGCCTGCCTGCGTAGTTCTCCTTGAAGAGAGTCTGGAGAGTCTTCAGGCTTACCAAGCCGGTGAGCTTTGAAAGCGCACCGAGCATGATGACGTTCGGGAAGTTCTTCCCCATGAGCCTGAATGCGATTTCCGTGGCATCAACTGTGTGGATGTTGCCGCTGAAGCCGGTCTTCTTGCGTATAACGTCCGGCGCCTGGTTGGTGTTGATTATGAACAGGCCGTCTTTCTTGAGCCCGTCTGCAACCTTTATCTTATCTAGCAGGGAGGAGTCAAGAACGAGGAGTACGTCCGGCTCGATTACCTGTTCAGTCGTCCTGATTTGTTTCTTGGAAATCCTGACAAATGTCCGCATCGGGGCGCCGGTCCGGTCCGCGCCGTATTCCGGGAAGGCCTGGATGTATTTTCCATCGAGGAGCGCGCCTTCAACAAAGATGTTTGAGGCGACTTTTGCGCCCTGTCCTGCCCTCGCATGGAACCTAATCTCAACCGTCTCTTTGTCAAGAACCATAGGCGGTAGTATTGGTATCGCAGGTTTTAAAGTTTTTGGTATAAACCGCGCATCAGCATGGCGTCGCCTTCAATATTCGGGCTTTCAGAGATTGCACAGCCGGAAATATTGAATTCCTTCCAGGCGGAGAGGAGTTCTTTGTACTTCAGGTCGGACTCTTCCAAAGTGAGATGGTTGAGTTCGCCCTTTTTGGAGTAGTTTATCCCGGAGAAGTGGATGTGCATGTTTTTGAGGGCTTCATGCCCGAGAGACTTCTCGATTTTTTCGAGAGTTGACCTGAACTCGGCAGCGGAGTTCTCCTTCCCGCCGCTCCGTGAATGGAGATGGGCAAAGTCAACGCAGGGGAGGACCTGGTCTATTTCGGAAGACAGCCGGAGTATCTCATCAAGGGAGCCGAACTGCGAAGGCTTGCCTGTTGTTTCCGGCCGGAGCCATACGTCGTTTTTTTCTGACTTTAGGGTGGAAACAATGCCTTCGAGCTGCTTCTTGACCGCCAAGTAGACGTTCTCAGGCGGCATGCCAAGGTAAAAGGCGGCGTGGAACGTGCAGGACCAGCCGCCGCATTTTTTCAGGACCCTTGCAGTCTCCAGGATCCGGTTTGCGCTTGCCCTGAGCTTTTCCGGCTCCTTCGCATTGAGGTTTACGTAGTAAGGCCCGTGGGCAGTCATGGTTATGCCTGCCTTTTTCCGCGCGGAGCTGACTTCGGACGCGGTTTCATCGCCCATCCTTACCCCATGGACGAATTCAAGCTCCATACAGCCGAGGCCAAGCTCGCCTACCCGTATTATTCCAGCCTGGCTTGAGTGCTCCTTGGCTGAAATTGGGACTCCGGCGGTTCCGAACAGAAGCTTTTCCATTGCCTACACTGAAAACAGCGATTTTGATAAATCTTTTGAAATGAAAATTTTTCAGGTTTTTTGACAGACAGCTTTAAATAGTTTCAAGACTTTGGATTTCCCGCTATTTAGGGTGGTTGGTTGCATGATAAAAACTAAAATCAAGAAGATTCAAAAGCGGGATGGGCGGATAGTCGATTTTGAGCAGCAAAAGATAACAAACGCCATATTCAAGGCGGCGCAGTCGGTCGGCGGGGAGGACATTACTCGCGCAGAGGAGCTTTCTGACAAGGTAGTTGGGATACTTGACAAGCGGTTTGAAAAGAAAATGCCTACCGTTGAGGAGATTCAGGATGCAGTCGAGAAAGTCCTCATAGAGGAAGGGCACGCAAAGACCGCGAAGGCTTACATAATTTACAGGTACAAGCACACCGAGCTCAGGGAGGCGAAGTCCCTGCTTGGGGTGGAGGACGACGTAAAGCTTTCCTACAATGCAGTTAAGGTGCTGGAGAACAGGTACCTGAAAAAGGACGAGAACAGGAACGTCATCGAAACCCCGAGCGAAATGTTCAGGCGGGTCGCCTCGAACATAGCCAAGGCGGACAGGATATACCACAAGAAGGCGAACCTCAAGAAGGCGGAAGAGGAGTTCTACAACATGATGGTCAACCTAGAGTTCATGCCGAACTCCCCGACGCTCATGAACGCCGGGACTGACATCCAGCAGCTTTCTGCCTGCTTCGTCCTGCCGGTTGAAGACAACATGGAGAGCATTTTTGAGACTCTCAAGAATACCGCCATAATACACAAGAGCGGGGGCGGGACCGGGTTCTCTTTCTCAAGGCTCAGGCCGAAGAGCGACGTGGTAAAGACTACAGGGGGCATTGCCTCCGGACCGATTTCATTCATGGGCGTTTATGACGCCGCGACAGAGGTTATAAAGCAGGGCGGAAAGAGGCGCGGCGCCAATATGGGCATACTCCGTGTCGACCACCCGAACATCATGGAGTTCATAACCGCAAAGGAGCGGAACGACGTCCTGAACAACTTCAACATATCAGTGGCCATAACTGACAAGTTCATGAGGGCTGTTGAAAAGAACGAATACTACGACCTGCTGAGCCCGCGCACAGGCAAGCCCTGCGGCAAGCTGCACGCCGGGAAGGTCTTCGCACTGATAGTCGCAATGGCGTGGAAAAACGGCGAGCCTGGCGTGGTATTCATCGACAGAATAAACAAGTTCAACCCGACGCCGCGCATCGGGCAGATAGAGAGCACAAACCCGTGCGGGGAGCAGCCGCTTCTGCCGTACGAGTCCTGCAACTTAGGCTCGATAAACCTTGTGAAGATGCTGAAGGGCAAGGACGGCAAGTACGAGATTGACTGGGAAAAGCTGAGGGGGACGATATGGAAGGCGGTGCACTTCCTTGACAACGTCATAGACATGAACAGGTACCCGCTCCAGAAGATAGAGAATATGACCAGGGCAAACAGGAAAATCGGGCTCGGGCTCATGGGCTTCGGGGACATGCTCATACTCCTTGGCATCCCGTATAACTCGGAGGGGGCGGTAAAGGCTGCCGAGAAGGTGATGAGATTCGTAGACGAGGAGTCGAAGAAGGCGTCGGTAGACCTTGCGAAGAAGAGGGGGGTATTCCCAAACTTCAAGGGGAGTGTTTTCGACAAGCCGGGCGGGACGAGGATTAGGAACGCGACGACGACGACAATCGCCCCCACAGGGAGCATATCCATAATCTCGAACACCTCAAGTGGGATAGAGCCGCTGTTTGCGATATCGTACGTAAGAAATGTGATGGATGGGACGGAGCTCATCGAGGTCAACCCGGTGTTTGAGCAGATAAGCAAGAGGGAGGGCATATACACCGAGGACCTCCTTAGAAGGATAACCAAGCGCGGCAGCATCCACGACTTTGAAGAGATACCTGAGCACATCAAGAAGGTCTTCGTGACTGCACACGACATCGAGCCGGAGTGGCACGTGAAGGTGCAGGCGGCTTTCCAGAGGTATGTCGACAACGCGGTTTCGAAGACGGTCAACTTCCCCAACACCGCAACAACCGCGGACGTTGAGGCGGTTTACCTGATGGCATACCGGCTGGGGTGCAAGGGCGTGACAATCTACCGGGACGGAAGCCGCGATGGCCAGGTCCTTAATATAGAGACGGTCAACAAGGATGCGAAGAAAGTTTCTGCGACCTACTCTGGCGGATGCCCGACCTGTGACCTATAATGGTTAGGAAAATACAGAGGATACGGGAGAAGCTGGGCTTAGTACACGTTTATACCGGGACGGGCAAGGGGAAGACCACAATGTCCCTTGGCATTGCTTTCAGGGCGCTGGGCTACGGGCTGTCGGTGTGCATCATCCAGTTCATGAAAGGCCCCATAATCACGGGGGAGCTCAAGCTGCGGAGGAAGTTCCCGACGCGGCTGAGGGTCAGGAGCTACGGCACGAGGTGCACAAGCCATGAGCCAGACGTGACCTGCCCGAACTGCTTCGTGGAGAAGGAAGGGGATATGCGGGAGGCAAAGAGGGCGTTCGCATATGCGAAAGGGGTCCTGGAGTCCGGAAAGTTTGACGTGGTCATACTCGATGAGATAAACGTT
Source organism: archaeon (assembly GCA_043822065.1). Lineage (GTDB taxonomy): Archaea > Undinarchaeota > CAZHTU01 > CAZHTU01 > JBDRCC01 > JBDRCC01. Next base: position 15,566 of record JBDRCC010000019.1, read on the forward strand.
GCCGTCGCAATGCGGCTCATCAAGCTGGAGCAGGTTGCCAGGCTGGTAAAAAACAAGATGCCGTGCACCGAGCTTGTCCTGACTGGCAGGGGGGCGCCAAAGACGCTCATAGACCTTGCAGATGTCGTGACCGAGATGCGCGAGATAAAGCACCCGTTCGCAGACGGAGTCGTGGCTAGAAAGGGTATAGACTACTGACGCTTTCTTGGTGCAGCTTCTTTTGCAAAGAAGGTGCGGCGGCGTGGTCGCCAGAAAGGGGATAGACTACTAAACCTCGTCCAGGACTATTATCGTGTTAGTGCTCTCGACGCCCTGAATTTTTCTGAGGGTGTGTATCGTGAAGTCGTTCATTTCCCGGATGTTCCTGTACCTCGTCTTCAGGAGCAGGTCGCTTGTGCCGGTTATGATGTAGGCGCTTTCGACTGCGGGATATTTCCTAAGCTTTAGCGCGAGCTTTTTCTGGTCTACGACCCCGGCCTCGTCCTTGTATGCCGCGCTCATGAGTATGAATGCGCATATGCCCTTGTCAAGCTTCTCGTAGTCAAGCTCTACTGTGAACTTCTTTATGACGCCGGACTCGACAAGCCGCTTTATCCGGTTGTGGACTGTGGTTATGGGTATGCCCGTCTTTTTTGCAATCTGGTTGGTCGTCAGCCTGGCGTTTTCCTTCAGCGCCCCGAGGATTTTCAGGTCTTTTTCATCTACACCCATGATTTGGAATAATATTCCATATAGTATATAAAAGTTACTATTTTTTGCAATATATTTCATTTTTTTAGAGAAACGTATTTTAACCGGGACGGACAAATGGTTGGCATGGAAAAGGAAAGGGCATACCAGCAGATTACGTCAGAAGTGCTAAGGCACTCCGTGGAATTTTTCCACCGGAAGGGGTTCACCCAGCTCCTGCCAGTCATGCTTTCGCCAGTCACTGACCCGCTCGGGCCTGACCCGGGAAGCTCGGTGATAAAAACCGGGACGGTCGAATACCTCGGCCAGACGCTGTCCCTGACGCAGTCGATGGTACTCCACAAGCAGATTGCAGTCACGCGCGGGATTGAAAGGCTGTTTATCGTATCGCCGAACATAAGGCTTGAGCACCCGGACAGGGGAAAAAGCGGAAAGCACCTCTTTGAGTTCTCGCAAATAGACTTTGAGATTGCGCACGGCAAAATGGGGGATGTCTTCGGGCTTATGGAGGGGCTTTTGTGCTGGCTGATGGGGAGCATCAGGCTCAGCTGCGGAGATGAGCTGAAGCTTGTTGGAAGGGAGCTGCCTCACTTCAGGGCGCCGTTTAAGAGGCACACCACCCACGAGCTTGAAGAAAAATATGGAAAGGACTGGGAAATCACCGCGTCCCTTGGCGCGAAGGAGCCGTTCTGGGCATTGTGCCACAAAAGGGAGTTTTACGACAAGGAGGACCCGGCTGAGCCTGGGCATTACCTGAACTATGACCTGATTTACCCGGAAGGGTTCGGGGAGGCGCTGTCCGGTGCGGAAAGGGAGTACGAGTACTCCGCCCTGTTAAGGAGGATAGGAAAGGACAGGCTTGACAAGGGGGATTACAGGCCGTACCTTGAAATGGCAAAAGCTGGCTTTGTGCCGTCTGCAGGCGCAGGCTTTGGCGTCGAGAGGCTTGTGAGGTACATAGCAGGCGCGAAGCATGTTGGCGAGGTTCAGCTGTTCAGCAGGGTGCCTGGAGTAGCTGTAGTCGTATAAGCCGGCAGTCTGCAGGGTAGTGAACTGAATATGGTGTGCCCGTTAATGGGACTATTCAACCATGCTTATTGCTTCGGACGGGCAGACAGAGACGCACGCGCCGCATCCAATGCAGGCACCAGGGTCAACTTTTGCCTTGTTTTTGACCATGGATATCGCCTGGACGGGGCAGGTGTTTACGCATGCCTGGCATCCGGTGCATTTTTTTGGGTCAACTTTTGCTTTTGCCATGTTATCCTGAGAGTAGTGCAGGGTATTTATTCTTTTTGATTTGAGGCTCGCACAAGCTTTAGCTCTTCGTTGAGCTGGCTGAGGAGCTTTTTGGCGTCCGCGCCCTCGCCTGCGACGTCCGAGACGGTCTCAAACGCAGCCATGTGGCAGCCGAAGCAGTGCAGGCCGTGCTCGATGAATATTGGTATTGAGCTAGGGAGCGCCATTATTACGTCCCTGAGCTTCATGTCCGCAGTTATTCTTGCGGGGAGCTTTATCGCTTCTACAGACTCGTTTTTTGCTGGCAGTTTTTTCTTTGGCATGGAGGGGATATGGGGCTGCGGTTTTTAAAATTGGCGAATCGCGAAAAGGTTAAATAAGCTTGGCGGAAAATGGTAGCATGGGTGCTTTTGAGTTACTTAGTCCTATCCTGCGGAGTGCAGTTGGCGGAAGGTTTAGGTCCGAGACTGGGGTCCAGAAGAAGGCGATTCCCGAGGTCCTGGGCGGGCAGAGGATAAACAGGAACGGATTCCTATGGCCTTACTCTAAGTACATATGCACGAAGGACGCCGAAGTCTACCTAACTGACGGGACGTTTTTTGGGGGGCTTGGCAGGCTTTCCGGAGAGCTCTGACTCCTCGCTGCTTGCGGTCTCAGAATAAACTTCCTCGATTTTCGGTATCTCAAACGGCGGCTTCATGCCCTTTTTGTCGAAGTAGTTTTTCACCGCAGCACGCAGCCCGTCGGAAGCAAGGTTTGAGCAGTGCATCTTTATGGGCGGGAGGCCGCCGAGCTCGCCTGCAACGTCCTGCTTTGTGATTTTAACAGCCGCTTCAAGGGTTTTGCCCTTCGCAAGGTCGGTTATCATGCTTGATGTCGCAATCGCCGCTGCACAGCCGAATGTCTCGAACTTTATGTCGGCTATCTTGTTGTCTTTTACCTTGATGTAGATGAACATTACGTCTCCGCACACGGGGTTCCCGACCTTTCCTATCCCGTCCGGCTTCTCCATCCTGCCCATGTTGTGCGGCTTCCGGAAAAGGTCCATCACTTTTTCAGAGTAGAGTCCTGGCGTCATTTCTTGAATGGGGAAAGCTCCCTGAGCTTATCCACGACCCCCTTTACGGATTTGATTGTGAAGTCAATTTGCTCTTTTGTGTTTTCCCTGCCAATGGTTAGCCTCAGCGAGCCGTGGGCTTCCACATGGCTCAGGCCGGTTGCGAGCAGCACGTGGCTCGGCTCAAGGGATTTTGTTGAGCATGCAGAGCCGGTTGAGGCGGAAATGCCGCGGTCGTCTAAGTGCAGTATGAGCCCCTCCCCTTCGATGTACTTGAATCGGAAGTTGGCGTTCCCAGGAAGGCGCTTCTTTGGGTGCCCGTTCAGGTGCGAGTCCTCGATTTCAAGGATGCCTTTTATCAGCCTGTCCCGGAGTAAAGTCTCAGTTTTGATCCTGCCATCCATTTCGTTGATTGCAAGCTCGCAGGCTTTTGCGTATCCGACGATTCCTGCGACGTTTTCAGTCCCGGAGCGGAGATTTCTCTCGTGCCCGCCGCCGTGGAGTATTGGCTCGAGCTTAACTCCGTTGCGGACATAGAGCGAGCCGACGCCCTTCGGCCCGTAGAGCTTATGAGCCGAGGAAGAAAGCAGGTCGAGGTTCAGTTTCTTTACGTCGATTGGAATGTGGCCTGTGGCCTGGACTGCATCGGTGTGGAACAAAACTCCGTGCTCTCGCGCGATTTTCCCGATTTCTGAAATGGGCTCGATTGTGCCGATTTCATTGTTTGCAAGCATCACCGAAATGAGGGTTGTCTTTGGGGTGATTGCCTTCTCGACGTCGGCAGGCGAGACCAAGCCGTATTTGTCGACCGGCAGGTAGGTGATCTTGAACCCATTTTTTTCGAGGTACTGGCAGGTGTGGAGGACTGCATGGTGCTCGATTGCGGAAGTGATTATGTGGCTGCCTTTGCCGCGGTTGGCGTATGCCGCGCCTTTGACGGCGAGATTGTCGGACTCGGTTCCGCCTGAGGTGAAACAGATTTCCTCCTGTGCGCAGTTGATGAGCTTTGCAACTGTTTTCCTTGAGGACTCGAGTGCGCCCTTCGCCTCCGAGCCCATTGAGTATAGGCTTGAGGCGTTGCCGTATTTGCCTGAGAAGTAGGGAAGCATAGCCTCTGTTACCCGGCTGTCGACTGGGGTGGTTGCGGCGTGGTCGAGGTAAACATTCATAGCTGTTTTTATAACTGAGTTATATTTATAACTATTGGTGGGCATTGCTAAGAGGAACGTATAAAAATTTGCGCAGGATAGGCTTGTTATGAAGTACAAGCTTCTTGAGGGGCTGACCTCGGATGTGATGTTCGAGGCGTACGGAAGCGGCTTGAAGGAGCTTTTCGCTAATTGCGCCGAGGCGCTTTTCTCCATTATGTGCAGCATCGAGGATGTTGGCGGGGACAGGGAGGTTGAAGTGTCGGTGTCCGGGGATGACGAGGAGGCCCTCCTGCACAACTGGCTGTCCGAGCTGCTGACGAGGGCGGATACTGAAGAGATATTTCTCAAGAGGTTTGAAGTGCGGGAAATCGGGGGCGAACCGCTGTCGCTGAAGGCGGTTTGTTACGGGGAGGCGGCGTCGGTTGAGAAGGGAAGGACGTACATAAAGGCGGTAACCTACTACAAGTTCAGGATTGAAAAGACTGCAAAGGGCTACAAGGCTACGGTGGCTCTCGACATCTGAGGGGCACGCTTAAAAGATTTGTTGAGATAATGGTTAGGATGAAGGAAAAACTGGAGTGGATTGACGATTTCAGGGCTAAGCTGCCGGCTGGCTCGCGCGACGGCATGCGCGTTTCTGCGGTTGCGTACGCCTCAAGGCAGCTCATGGAGGCTGCAGAGGATTCCGCAGTCGAGCAGCTGACGAACGTCGCCTGCCTGCAGGGGGTTGTCGAGCCGGTGCTCGGGATGCCTGACATGCACTGGGGGTACGGCCTGCCCATGGGCGCGGTCGGGGCGTTTGACGCGAAGGAGGGTATAATCTCCGCAGGCTGCACCGGCTTTGACATAAACTGCGGGATTCACATGCTCAGGACTGACCTCACAAAGGACGATATCAAGCCAAGGCTCAAGGAGCTTGTCGACCTGCTTTTCAGGAACGTCCCTTGCGGTGTCGGGTCAAAGGCGAAGGTCAGGCTGAACAGCTCTGAGCTGAATGACGTCCTGCTCAACGGCGCAAGATGGGCGGTGGAGAAGGGGTACGGCACAGAGGACGACCTAAAGAGGATGGAGGAGAACGGGATGATAAAAGGCGCGGACCCGTCAAAGGTTTCGCCGGAGGCATTGAAGCGCGGCGCGCCGCAGGTCGGGACGCTCGGCGCCGGGAACCACTTCCTTGAGGTCCAGGCCGTAAGCGACATTTATGATGCTGAAACTGCGAAGGTCTTCGGCATCGGCAAGAAGGACCAGGTCACGATAATGGTGCACTGCGGCTCGAGGGGGTTCGGGCACCAGGTCGCATCGGACTACCTTAAAATCCACCATGCTGCCTCGAAAAAATACGGGATAAAGCTCCCTGACCCGCAGCTTGTCTGCGCGCCTGTTGACTCTAAAGAGGGGCAGGACTATTTTGCCGCGATGAAGTGCGCGGTTAATTACGCATTTGCAAACAGGCAGATGATAGCGCACTGGATAAGGCTGAGCTTTGAGGAGATTTTCGGGAAGGACTGGGAGAGCCTCGGGATGCACACGATATACGACGTCTGCCACAACATCTGCAAGCTTGAGGAGCACACTGTCGGAGGGAAGAAACGGAAGCTTTACGTCCACAGGAAGGGCTCAACGCGGGCATTCGCCCCTGGGCACAAGGACGTGCCCGAGGTATACCGGAAGGCAGGCCAGCCCGTGCTGATAGCTGGCTCGATGGGGACTGCATCATACGTACTCAAGGGGACGGAAAGGGCGATGGAGGAGACGTTCGGCTCGACCTGCCACGGCGCCGGAAGGTGCATGAGCAGGAACGAGGCGATGCGGAGATTCAAGGGGCAGGAAATAAAGGCGGACCTTGAAAGCAGGGGCGAGGTAATACGCGCGACGCACCCGTCAGTGCTCGCAGAGGAGTCGCCGGACGCCTACAAGGATGTTGACCTGGTCATAGAATCCGTGCACGGCGCAGGGATTTCAACCAAGGTCGCAAGGGTCGTGCCGCTCGGAGTGGCAAAGGGCTAGCTACCTTGCGCAGGCGCAGGGATTTGAATCGCAGTAGGTGCATTTTCCCGGGTACTTTTTCTTCAGGAGCTCCTCAAGGTCCATATCCAAAAGGTTTGCAATGGTTGCGCTCCATGCGACAACATCGGCAAGCTCCTCCTTTATGGACTCCCTGTCCTTTTTGCGGATAGCCTCGGACAGCTCGCCAACCTCCTCGACAAGCCACATGTAGGAATGGTCGACCCCGCGCTTTTCGTCCCATTCCTGGTAGAGGTCTTTTATGAGCTTCTGGAATTCTCGTATTTCCATGGGTTAGGTAGTTTTAGAAAGCTTATCTAGGTTTTCCCGGGTGGTGCTGATGAACTGCCTGAGATAAAGCCCTGCGGCAAGAATCGGGTAAAGGGCGATCAGCGGTATGGAAAGCCCGATTGCCCAGAAGAATATCCAGCCGAACGGGCTTGATGCCCCTTGTATGAATGGGAGCGTTATGAGGAACCCAGGGATGCATAGCGCAAGGCTGAGGAAAAGGTTGTAGGGGGACGGGACAGTAAAAGATGTGTCCTTTCGGATTATTGAGTTGAATGCATAAGCCATTCCTATCCCGAATATAAGGCCGGTCGCAACGCGGAGGTGGAAGCTGCTCTCGCGCAGACCGACTAATTGGGTGAAGCCGTCAATCCCAAGCGGCACGATAAATAGGAGGAGGTATTTTGTCGTCTTCCTGTACCTGTATTCCCCAGTGATATAAAGGGAGAACAGCCCGATTAGGAAGCCAAGGTGCATGCCGACCTGGCGGGCGCAGAGCGGGAACTGGAGCCCGTTGAAGAAGTGGGAGGAGGGTATCATCTGGTGGCAGATGAAGAATCCGAGGTTGTAGATTTGCTCTATCACGCGTACACCTCAGAAGAGATTTCTGACATGCTGGCATCGTATGCGATGAACAGGACAGGTGCTGGCGGGTGGGGCGCTATGAAGCCGTCCCTGCTGGATTCGTGGGGGGAGACCATGACCACCCAGATGGATGGAAGCTCGCCCTTGTCAACAGGAAGATCCAGAAGGAAATCCAAAAGCTGGTCAGAAGAGTACTTCGACATAAACTCAGCATCGCTTTGAAGGGAGCCGAGCGCCCAGAGCCCCTTGGGGGCTGGGTGAAGGACGGAGACGCGGGAGGAGGGGTATTTTTCCATGAATTGCCGGTATTCTGGAGTGGACGCGGCATCAGCCTTCAGGTCTGAATAAAATGAGCCCAGGCGGACGGTTTCCAGGTAGGCAAGGGGGATAAAGGCAAGTATTAGGATAAGAACTGCAATTTCCTGCCAGTTTGAGTGGAACGCCATCTGGTATTAAGGGATACAGATAAATTATATAAATTGAGTGGTGATAGGATTTTGGGGGTTGGATTATGACTAAGAGTTCAAAGAAAAGCAAAGACACTATAGAAAAGATAGAAACTGAGGTTCAGACCGCAGAAAAGAGGGGGATTAAGCTCCTGAAGTCTGGGGACACTGTCAAGCTCCTCTCATTTTTCCTTAATGCAATACTCATAGTTTCAATCCTGTTCATTGCGATGAGCCCGGGCGCCGCCCTTAGCGACGTCCTTAGCGGCGTTCGCGATGCCAGGCAAATGATAGAGAGCGGAGACTGCCAGGGCGCAGCAACCGCGCTTGCCGTCCTTGAGTCAAGGCTTTCACCCCCGACGGTCTCAGGCTCTGGGGAGGCGGTTGTAATGGAGGTTTATTCGGAATACCTCTGCCCGTACTGCAAGAGGTTCTCCGATGAGGTTATCGTTAAAGTGAGGGAAGACTACGCAGGCAGGGTTGAGGTTGAATACAAGAATTTCATAGTCCACCCACAGGCGCAGAAAGCCTCCGAGGCGGCTGAGTGCGCGCGAGACCAGAGCAAGTTCTGGGAGATGCACGACATCATGTTTGAGAATCTCGGGACTGTCGATGTTGACAGCCTAAAGGGATATGCTAAGGACATCGGTCTTGATACCGAGGCGTTCAATTCCTGCCTTGACAGCGGAGAAAAGGCAGATGGGATAAACGTTGACACTGCAGAAGGCAGAAAAGCAGGAGTAAGCGGAACCCCCTCGACAGTCATAGCCGGGAAGACTATAGTCGGCGCGGTAGACTACGCGACGATAAAAGCTGAGTTGGACAAGGCGCTGACTGGAGAGGTTGAACCAGTAAAAGCGGACCCGGACTTTGAGCTGATTATACTAAATGACGCTGGATGCGAGCTGTGCGACACCACCCAGCTTGAGCAGGCGATAAAAGAACAGTTCTTCCCGACTGCGCAGATACGGACGGTCCAGTACGACTCCGCCGAGGGCAAGGCGCTTGCAGAGGAGATGGGCGTTATAGCCCTTCCGGCGCTGGTGTTCGGGGAAGAAGTCACAGAGACGCTGAACTATGACAAGATAGCCTCCGCCATGGAAAAAGTCGGAAACAAGTACATCCTTGACCACGCCGCAGGCGGGGCAGTCATGTACCTAAACCCGCCGACCGCGGACGACGATGCGTTTGTAGGTCCGGAAGACGCAAAGGTCGTTGTGATTGAGTTCTCAGACTTCCAGTGCCCGTACTGCCAAAAGTTCAGGGCTGAAACATTTGACCAGATAATAGCAGAGTATGGGGACCAGATTAAATTCGTATACCGGGACTTCCCGCTGAGCTTCCACGAGAACGCGCAGAAGGCTGCGGAAGCGGCGGAGTGCGCCCACGAACAGGGCAAGTTCTGGGAGATGCACGACAGCCTGTATGAGAACCAGGCGGCGCTTGCGGACGAAAACCTGAAGCAGTATGCGTCTGACATCGGGCTCGATACGGCAAAATTCAACGACTGCCTGGACACTGGCAAGTATGCTGAAGAGGTTGCTGGCGACGTGAAGGACGCCATCGCTGGCGGGATAAGCGGAACTCCAGCATTCTTTGTGAACGGCATAAAGGTTACCGGAGCCCAGCCTTTCGAGAGCTTCAAGCAGGTAATAGACTCTGAACTTCAGAAATGAAGCCGCCGCTGAAGGTTAGCAAGAACCGGCTTTATGCCATAGGGACGGTCATCGCCCTGTTTGTTGTGCTGATGCTGTTCCTGCTTAGGGAGCCGAACGGAGGGGCCGGAGTGTCCGTGGCAATAAATACGCTTGACGACCCTGCAAAGGGCCCTGCGGGCGCAAACGCGACCATCATTGTGTTCTCTGACTTTGAGTGCTCGGCATGCAGGAAGTTCTACATAGTGATGAAGAATGTTGACGCAGAGTATGGGGATAGCGTAAGAGTCGTGTTCAAGGACTTCCCCATTTTGGATATCCACCCCAGCTCAATGGCTGCGGCTGAAGCGGCAGAGTGTGCTGACGAACAGGGCAAGTTCTGGGATATGCACGACAGCCTGTATGAAAACCAGTTCGCGCTCGATATGGAAAGCCTTTACCAGCATGCAGAATTCGTCGGGCTCGACATGGACAGGTTTGATACCTGCATGAAGAGCGGGATAATGGCGGTTGAAGTAAGGGGCGACATCAAGGATGGGATTGCTGCTGGCGTAAGCGCAATCCCGACTTTTTTCATCAATGGCGCCAAGTACGTTGGCGTGTACGACTACGCCAAGGTGAAGGGGATTGTAGAGCGGGCGCTAAAGACTGCTAAATAGCTATTCGCCAGAAAATGCATACAGCCTGCCGTCCCTGGCAGGTATCACTAAGTAGTTGCCGAGCGATGCGGGCGAGATGCCCTTTCCGCCCAAGTCGTACTCCCAGACCTGCGTTCCGGTCGCCTTGTCTAAAAGGTATATCTTGCTGTCGTCTGTCCCAAAGGAGACATAGCCCCCCGCAGCTATTGGATCTGAGTTTATGAAATTCTTTACGTCGAACTGCCATTTCAGCGTACCTGTCTCAAAGTCAAGGGCGTAAAGCATCTTGTCCCGTGAGGGGGCGTAGACCATTGAGCCGTCCGTCGCAACCGCCCTTACGAGCCTCGGCTCGAGGTTGTAGTTAATCTGGACTGTAGAGTTAACCGTTCCAGGGGGTGTTGTGGTGTATTTGCCCATTGTCCCAAAACCCGCATCGTACTTCCAGTTTTGAGCCCCTGAAGAGGCGTCCAAAGAGTATACGAATCCGTCGCCTGCGCCAAATATGACAGAGCCGGAGTGGTATACTGGCGAGTGAATCTGCTGGCTCAGGCTGAACCTCCAGAGCTCGTTGCCGTTCAGGGGGTTCAGGGCAAGAAGCCCCTTGTAGTTTACCCCGATATATGCCCTGTCTTCGCCAAGGGCTGGGGAGGAGTACACATCAGAGCCGGCTTCGAACGCCCACACAAGCTGGCCTGTGTCGGCGTTAAGGCCGAATATCACGTCGGATGCTGCGTTTGCAGAGATTAAGATAGACTCGTAGAGGGCAGGTGCGGAGTGGACCTTTGCGCCGGAGTCGTGCTTCCATATCATCGTGCCAGTGCCCTTGTCAACTGCGTAAACATCCCCGCTTAGGGAGCCAACATAGACCTGGTTTTCAGTGACGGTTGGCTTCGTAGTGAGCTTGTAATCGGTTGCAAACTCCCAGATAAGCTCGCCTGTTTCCAGGCTGTATGCCTGAAGCCGCCGGTAGTCCGAGGAGACATAAACAACGCCGTCTTCTATCGTTGGAGGGTTTATCCAGCCGATTGAGGCAGACGGAAGGACTATCGCCATCCAGACAAGATTGAGCGGAGGAGTAAGGGCTTCGGGAATAGCCGCTTCGGGGGCTGACTCTGGCAGAGCTGGTGCCTCTGGCGGCTCTAACGCCTGATCTGATGGAAGGGTGCCGACGCCCTCTTCAGATATTGCGTCCCCAGCTATATCCTCTGCAGTCTGCCCATCGGGAGGCTGCTGGACGCAGCCTAAGACAAGGAGGATGAGCAGAATCGGCAATAGTTTCCTCATGGCATCAGTTAAGGGGCTGGTATTTAATAAATTTTCTAAGGGCAAAATAAGACGGGGCGTGAGGTAGGAAACGTTTTTATAGGGTAACCCCTTAAGCATGAGACTTGGGGGTTTTTCAAATGAAGACTACTGTTTCAATTATAAAGGCTGATGTGGGCTCTGTGGCTGGGCACATTGTCTGCCCGCCTGAGCTGCTGGATATTGCTGACTGCAAGCTAAACGAGGCGCTTGACAAGGTAATCTCTGACTATTATGTCACTAGGTGCGGGGACGACCTTGAGCTTATAATGTGCCACTCGAACGGGGCAAACAGCCCGAAGGTCCACAAGCTTGCCTGGGACACCTTCACCGCCTGCACAGACGAGGCAAAGAAGTTAAAATTGTACGGCGCCGGGCAGGACCTGCTGAAGAATGCGTTTTCCGGAAACGTGAAGGGGATGGGCCCAGGAGTCGCCGAGCTCGAGTTCGAGGAGCGGAAATCAGACCCGATAGTGTGCTTCATGGCTGACAAGACAGACCCTGCGGCATTCAACCTCCCAATCTACAAGATTTTTGCAGACCCGTTCAACACTGCCGGGCTCGTAATAGACCCCAAAGCCCACTGCGGGTTCAAGTTTGAGGTCTACGACATCTACAAGTCCAAGAAGATAATGCTGTCGTGCCCGGAGGAAATGTACGACCTCCTGTCGCTTATAGGCATAACGTCAAGGTATGTGGTCAAGCGCGTGTTCTCGAGGGAGAACGAGCCGGCGGCCACGATTTCGACTGACAAGCTGTCAAGGATAGCCGGCGAGTACGTCGGCAAGGACGACCCGGTCGCAATTGTAAGGGGCCAATCGGGCTTCCCCGCAATCGGGGAGGTTGTCGAGCCGTTTGCATTCCCGCACCTGGTTGCCGGATGGATGCGCGGAAGCCACAGGGGGCCGCTGATGCCGGTCTCTGAGGAGGACGCAACCCCCAGCAGGTTCGACGGGCCGCCAAGGATAATGGCGCTCGGGTTCCAGGTGTCAAACGGCACGCTGATAGGGCCTGTTGACATTTTCGCTGACAAGTCTTTCGACAATGCCAGGCAGAAAGCCCTGGACATAGCGGATTACATGAGGAGGCACGGCCCATTCCAGCCGCACCTTCTCGACATGGAAGACCTTGAATACACAACCGTCCCGGCGGTGCTGAAGAAGCTGGAGAAGCGGTTTGTCACATTGGGCAAAGAGGAGAGCCGGTCGTTTAGGAAGGGCTAAGCGGCAGATACTGCAAGGTTTCAGTTAAGCTAACATAATACCCAGCCGAAGGCAGCGAAGCAGCTTGCCCACAAGCCTGCGGAGTTAATAGTGGGCATAAGAAACACGGAATAAGCTGGAACTATTAAGCCTCGGCAGGAGCGGTTTCTGCAACAGCAGTTCCAGAGGGAGTGGGCGGTGGCGACCGGAATGGCGCTTCCTGTTTGCTGTCCTCGCGCCGGAGGCCTGCAATATCCTCTGCCTCTAATGCCGGCTCTTTCTCCCCTGATTCTGATATTTTCCTTGTGAGCTTGTTCATCCGTGCAGCCTGGAACTTGCCTTTCCAAAGGTTGTAGGACGCTATCTGCTCGAACCCCTTGAGCAGCTCCTCCTTAAGCGCTTTGTCTGCCTCAGCCTCGAATTCGACACCCTTGAGCATGCCTGCTGTGTTTTCGGCGTAGTAGACGATTATCGCCAGCTGGTGGAACACCGAAAGCGCCTCTGCAAGCTTTGCGCGCTTTACAATCTCCTTTGCTGGAATCTTGTAGGCTTCACCCAGCTTGTCGGCGTACTTCCGCACCAGGATTGACAGTATCTCAAGGTATATTGTGGTCACGAGGTTGTCCATGCCCCTCTTTACAAGGTTCAGGCTCTCCTTGTTCCCGGTTTTTATGAAATCATCGTAAAGGTTGAGTATGTTCCTGCCCTCGACGCCCCAGAATGAGTTTCTGGTCGCCTCGTTCTCCATAAGGTCGCTGCACCGGTTCTGTGAAACCAGGTCAGCCGCAGATATGTGCATCTGGTGCCTAAGCCTGCGGAGCTCTAAGCTCTGGCCGGAGAGGGCCCCTTTGAACCCTACTGCCTGCTCGAATTTTGAGAGTGTGAAAAGCGCGTGCGGGCAGACGTAGGCGAGCGCCTGGATTGCGTATTTGCCCTCGGCGCGCAGGCCGCGCTTTATTATAGGCTCCTTGAACTCGACGTCTTTGTTTAAAGTCTGCTCCATTTTGTCAAGGTATTCAAGGAACTGCTTTTGGCTCCCGTCCTTGCCGTGGTCTTTTTCGAGGTTCTTTAGCGCCTCGGAGTAGTGGGACTTTATCTCCTTGTCGAGCTTCATCAGCTTTTTTCTCGTCTCTATCTCGAATTTTAGCGTGCTTCGGGATGACCTCTCGCTGACGTTGCTGTATATTATCCTCTCAAGAAGGCGGTTTAGGATAAGGAGCTCGAGTGCAAGGTTGCCAAGGTACTCAAGCTCGAAGTCCTTGAGTATGCCAGCCTTGGACAGGCTGTCCTTATCCTTCCTGAGCTTGTCATAATCTGAGTTTTCTGCAACGATTGTGCCAACGAGGGAGCAAAGCGGGAATGTGGTCTTCTGCTTTCCCTGTGCCTGCAGCTCGCGCCTGACGAATGGGCAGCCAAAAACGCGCTGGGTGTTCAGGACATCAAGCGGGTGGCCTATTGTCTCCATCGCAAGCGGGCAGGCGCACTTAATCTTGTCTACCTGGTTGTAGCCTTTGGTGTGCAGTTTTGTCTTTAAGTCGGTTATTTTCTTCTCTACGTAGCTGTTTACATGCCCAGTTATGTCTTCGCCCATTGTTCTTCAGTTCAGGCAGGTGAGGGCATTCCAGCCCTAAAGGCTGAGCCCTTTGAGGGAGTTGAAGGCTCGGACGGAGGTGCTGCCTCGCCAGCCGGCTCAAACCCGCTGTCAAATTTCACGCCCTGCTGCTCCATTTGCAGAAGGCTCGTGATTACGCCGTCTATCGGCTTCTTTGTAGTCTGCCCGGTTACAGTCTCGGTTATTGCCTTCGGCAGGTTTGCCACCGTGGCGACTATCCTCGAGACGAAGTTGATTCCGGTGCGGTAGCGCATGGTGTACTGCGCAAGCTGCGTCCGTATAAGCCTCTGTTTCAGCTCGTACTTCTTAGGAAGCGCAAGTACTGCATTTATGGTGTTTGCGCAGACGTTTATCATGCTGATTAGCATTGAGGAGAAATCCTCGTAGGTCGTGAGGATTGCACTGCCAAGAAGTATCCTCTCGTTCTTCGAGAGTGAGGCTATGAGCCTCCGGACATTGCTGCTTCCGCTGAGAAGCCTTGCTGCGGAGCGGCATCCCTCGATGCTTATCTCCCCCGTGAACCTGACTTCAGAGAGCCTGCCCATGACGAAGTCAGAAACTTTTGTCGCCTCGTCTACGGTACAGTCAGCAAGGTTTACCCCCGCAAGCTCCTGGGACTCCTTTATCAGCTTAAGTATTGCGGCTATTGTGTGCAGGCCGCTGTCGTTGTACATGTTTACAACTGCCCTGGACTTCATCATTATGCTTCCGCCGGTGACGTAGTGGACAAACATTACCTGGTCGTCTATGTCCAATTTTGCGCCGCCGAAGCCAGCCCTTTCGGCAAGCCGCCTGGAAACCCCCGCATATTTCTTTGAGACCTCGCCCAAGACTACATCCTGCGATTTTACAGGCAGGCGGATGACGCGCCCGATAACCTGGTTGTCGATTACCTGCAGGTACCTCAGCGTAGGCTTGAACTGGCTGCCCACGTCAAGAAGGCGGTTCATCCTCCTTGCGTCGAGGTTGATTGACTCGTCGTTGAGCCTGACCCACTCTCGCCACAGGTCGGCGATTAGGTAGGACATTATTACCCTCTCATGCTCTGGCCTAGACTGGAACTTGGCAGCCTCGCCCTTGTCAAGGAGTAGCTTCGAGATGAAAGCGAACATGCCGATGAAAGGCAGGTCGCCGTTGTCCTCGTATTTGTCTATTACCTTGAACAGGTATACGGTCTGGTCGTTTTTCGAGGAATAGTCAACATCTGCAGCTGTCTTGACCTTCTTGCCCTTTGGCATCCCCTTGTAGAACTCGGAGAGCATTTTCTGGTAAGTTTCAAAAAAGACGCGGTAGGCGCCCCAGAACTGGTCCACTACAAGCCTGTTTTGTTTTCCGCTGATTGGGAGGCCGAAATATATGCCCTCGGTCATCCGCATTAGGGCGCCAGCCTTGCCGCCAAGCGCCTGGGTCCTTCCCCAGAGGGAAAAGACATGGCTGCGCAAAAAATCCTGCGCGACTAATTCATCAAGCCGGTTTATTGGTCTGAGCCTCATAGTTAGGTATATCTACGCCAGTATATAAAAGCCTTTTCATCTGCTGCCAAGAGGGCAAATTTATATGCCCAGGCGGATGAACGTCCTGTAAAACCAGACACAGAAGGCAGGCACGATTACAAACAAAAGTGTAAAGGGGCTACATTCGTTTACCATGCACCAGCCGGACTTGACTATCTGGATGGGTATGGAATCAGTTTGGGTCTTCGCAACCGCCCTTGCGGCTAAGGAAAGGCCCTGCAGGAGGAGGATTCCAATGAGGGGCGAGTAGTTCCTAAGCCTCATTCGCATCACTTTTTTTTCTCAAGACCTTTTATCTGGGTCTCGCCAAGATATACCAGGATTATCCCTATCAGCAGGAGCACCAGTATTCCGACGATTGCCTGGGCAACTACGAAGATGTAGGCAACCCAGAGTATTCCCGCAGAAAGGCAGAATATCCCAGACAGGGAGAGCGCCTCCCAGATGAATCTGTGCTTCTTGTCGTGGTGCTCGGTCAGGA
The DNA here is from genome assembly GCA_043822065.1 of archaeon. Lineage (GTDB taxonomy): Archaea > Undinarchaeota > CAZHTU01 > CAZHTU01 > JBDRCC01 > JBDRCC01. The sequence continues at coordinate 31,430 of JBDRCC010000019.1, forward strand.
TGAGCTCGCCGCCGACAGCCAGCACAAACCCGATTACTGCAAGTGCAACTGCGGCAAACCTAGACTCGATAAACGAAACGCCGAAGATAATTGTCAGTGCGGCAGCAAGGAAAACTAGCCACCAACCGGCAAAGGTAAAAACTCGCCATACTTTTTTCATGATATCACCTTTTTAATGAAGAAGGGGGATTAATATATAAGTCTTTTTGATGATGAACGGGGATGAAATTAGGGACTATTACAGCAGGGAAGTATGCGCGGCTATTTTTGAGTGTTCCAGGGATAGGGAGATAGGCTCGGTGCGGGAGGACGGCAAGTACGCATCCAGGCCTGCGGCGGTAAACTACCCGGAGGACATCCAGTCGATAGTCAGGAAGGGCGCGGTCTCATTCCACGGCTCGATAGAGAGGTGGAAGCAGCCGATGATGCTTTCCACGGGCCTGCCGAAAAGGGAGCTGGACGAGATGCGGCTTGGCTGGGACTTCGTCATAGACATAGACTGCGATTCCGGGCTGAAATTTGCGTCCCCTGCGGCGGAGGCGTTCATTGACGCGCTCGAGAAGCACGGGATAAGGGACTGGTCGGTAAAATTCTCTGGGAACAGGGGGTTCCACATCGGCGTCCCGTTCGAAGTTTTCCCAAAGCACATAGATTTTGAGCCGACTGCGAAGAAGTATCCCGCCCTGCCGGCTAAGGTGGCAGAGTACCTGAAGGAGTACTGCAGGGAGGACATAAAGAAGAACATAAGGAAGCTTGTCGGGGATGGCCCGTTTGACCCGTACCAGTATATAGACATTGACATTGGGGTTTTCGCTTCAAGGCACCTGTTCAGGCTGCCGTACTGCCTCCACCAGAAAACCTGGCTTGCGAGCATCCCGATAAGCAGGGGAGAACTGAAGGATTTCGACAGGGAGAGCGCAAAGCCTGAGAACGTCGAGGTAAAGCTCAGGTTCCTTGAGAGGAGATCATCTTCCGACGCGTCGCGGCTTATACGGAAGGCGACGTACTGGGCTCCTGAGAAGGAGGCTTCGGAGGAGAGGGAGTTTGAGCCGATAGGCGAAAAGATTGACAGCGCCAATTTCCCCCCGTGCATCAAAAACATACTCAATGGAATAGAAGACGGGAAGAAGAGGAGCGTGTTCGTCCTGACCTGCTTCCTTCTGAACCTCGGCTGGAGCGCAGAAGACGTGAAAAAGGTGCTCCTCGAGTGGAACAAAAAGAACCAGGACCCGCTGAACGAGAACGTCCTGCTGTACACCCTCCGCGACCAAAAGAGGCGCGGCAAGCCGCTGATGTGCCCGAACTGCGACGCGGAAAATTATTATAAGGCATACGGCGTTTGCACTCCTGACAAGCTCTGCGGAAACATAAAGAACCCGGCAGGGTATGCGCTTGCGAGGCGGAAGGAAAAGAGGCAGGGCAAGAAGAAGGGGAAAAGCAAATGATAACTTTTGAGGCTGTGAGAAATGTGAAGCGGGCTGAGGACGGGCCTTCGCTCTCGAAGCTTCCAGATGGATTTGAGGATGAGATTAAGGGCTATCTCAAGGGGCTTGACCCAAACGACACCGAGCTCAAGAACGCAAAGCGCGAGCTTGAGAAGATATACGAGAAGCGCACCCAGAAGATAGTCAGGATGGCGCTCATTGAGGACGGCGGCGGGGCTGCCGACAGGGGCAACATGACAGAGGGTGAGCGGCGCATGTTCGAGTCCATGGCTGATGCAATTGAGAAAAACAGGAAACGCTTCTTCGATGGGGAAAAGGATAAAAAGGAGGAGAAAGAATATCTAAAAGTTCTCTTTCTCGAGGACCTTCCAGCGTTCATAGGCCCGGATGGAAAGAGCTACGGACCATACAAGAAGGAAAAGGAAGCTGACCTCCCGATAGATGTCGCAACCCTTTTAATTAAGAAAAAGCTGGTGAAATAGCATGAAGATAAAGAAAAACGTAAACCGGTACTGCCCGCACTGCAAGAAGCGCACAAAGCAGACAATCGAAGAAATAAAAAAGAGAAAGGCAAGCGAGATGAGGCAGGGGCAGAGGCGGTTCAGGCGGGTCACTGCAGGATACAGGGGGTTCCCGAGGCCGAAGCCTGACACGGGCAAGCAGACGAGGCGGAGAAACCTAGGGTACACCTGCACAGTCTGCAAGAAAATCAGCCAGCGCTCATTCCCAAGGGTAAAGAAGTTTGAGATTGTGAGGGATTAGAGTGGCAAAAGGCAGATTTATAAAAGTTGAATGCCCGGGCTGCGGCGGAAAGCAAGTCGTATTCGACAAGCCAGCCAGCACCGTAAAGTGCCAGTCGTGCGAAGAGGTCCTTGTCAAGCCGATGGGCGGCAAGGGAAAAATAATAGGAAAAGTTCTCCAAGAATTAGGTTAATGGCTAAGAAGATACCTGAAGTAGATGAGTTGGTTGTAGGCACCGTCACGAGAATTTTCCCTCACGGGGCTTTCGTGAAGATAGAAGGGTACGACGTCGAGGGAATGGTCCACATCTCTGAGATTTCTCCCAAGTGGATAAAAAACATCACGGACTTCGTGCAGGAAGGCAAAAAAGTTGTTGCGAAGGTCCTGAAAATTGACCATGAGAAGGGGCACATAGACCTCTCAATGAAGAGGATAAGCGACAGCCTGAAGCGCGACAGGATGAAGCAGTGGAAGAATGAAGGCCGCGCCACTAAGCTGATGGAGCTTTGCGCAAAGAGCCTCAAGGGCGAGAAGTCCCTGGAGGAAATAAGCGACAAGCTTGCCGAGGCATTCGGGAGCAGGTTCGGCGCATTCGAGGACGCCGCTGCAAACGGCACTGTGAATATAGTAAAGGCAGGGGTGCCAAAAGAATGGGCCGCAGAGATAGAGAAAATGGCCAAGACGAACATAAAGGTCAAGCGGGTGACTGTCGCGGGATATGTTGAGCTGCGCTCGAGCGCACCAAACGGCGTTGTGCTGATAAAAAAGGCGCTTGGCACTGGCTCAGACATACAGTATGCAGGCTCGCCGTATTACAGGATTAAGGTCGAGGACGCGAATTACAAGAACGCAGAGAAGCGGCTGAAGGCGGTTGCTGACGGAATAATAGAGAAGATGTCCAAGTCCGGCGGGGAAGGCACGTTCCACCGCGAGCTGAAGCATTGAGCCGAAGCCATAATTACATAAACATTGGCGGCTTTCTGAAAATCCTGAGATGAGCCATAATATACATAAATGCCCTACGTGTTATAGGTACACGTTAAAGGAGAAGTGCCCGGTTTGTGCTGCTGAGACGATAATCCCGGCTCCTGCAAGGTTTTCTCCGGATGACAAGTACGTCAAATACCGGCTCGAATGGAGGTTGAAAAATGGAGATACTGATAAAGATAACGGCTAAGCCGAAATTCAAGAAGAGCCCGATACTGATTGAGGGCCTCCCTGGATTTGGGCAGGTGGGAAGGGTCGCAGTCGAGCACCTCATAAGCGAGCTGAAAGCCAAGAAGTTTGCAGAGCTTATCTCCCCAAGCTTTCCGCCGGAGGTTTTTGTTGACAACACCGGCATGGTACGGAGGGTGAACAACGAGTTTTATTACTACTCCGGGAAGAAGAATGACCTTATACTCCTAATAGGCGAGACGCAGGCGTCCGACGTGCGCGGGCAGTACGAGCTGGTTGAGGCTATTGTGAAGCTATCGAAGAGGTACAAGGTCAAGGAGATGATAACCTTGGGCGGATACGCTACCGGCGCCTTGAAGGAAAAGCCCCAGGTGTACGGCGCTTCAACCTCAAAGAAGTTCATTGAGAAATACGAGAAGCACGGCATAGTGTTCAAGAGCAAGACCGAGCGCGGCGGGATTGTGGGCGCGAGCGGCCTGCTCCTTGGGATAGGCCAGCTTTATGGGATTGAGGGCGTGTGCCTTATGGGTGAGACGCCAGGGCATCCGCTTTTTGTAGACGCAAAGTCGGCGGAAGCAGTCCTGAAGAAGCTGATGAAGATACTTGACATGAAGCTAGACCTGAAAAAGCTTGACAAGCGTGTCAAGGAGATAGAAAAGTTCAGGACCACCATACAGCAGCTGATGCAGAAGGCTATGGAAAAGCCTGAAGAGAAGCCTGATTTGGAAAAGGTCAGATATATAGGGTAGTTATGGGAAAGCGCCCCACTTTTGACGCAGACCTCCACCTCCACGGAAAGTACTCACGAGGGGTGTCGCACAGGATGGAAATCCCAGTAATTGCAGAACAGGCGATTTACAAGGGGCTTGACATTGTCGGCACGGCGGACTGCCTCCACGCAGGCTGGCTCCAGCACCTTGAGGCGAACCTTAAGGAGGTCGCGCCAGGGACGTACAAACATGGGGGCTTTGAGACAAGGTTCATCCTGCAGACTGAGGTTGAGGGGCTGCACAGAATACACCACCTTGTTTTCCTCCCAGACTTTGAAGCGGTCAGGCAGCTCAGGAAGGAATTCAGCAGGCATGGGAACTTGGACACTGACGGCAGGCCGAAGCTGAGGCTTACCGGTGAGGAGATAGCCGGAATGGTGCTTGAAGCCGGCGGGATGGTGGGGCCGGGGCATGCATTCACCCCGTACACCGCAGTCTATTCAGCATTCAACTCGTTAAGCGATTGCTATGGAAAGCACATAGGCGACATTCATTTTCTTGAGCTCGGGCTTTCAGCAGACAGCGAGATTGCCTCCGGGATAAGGGAGCTGGACAGGATAACTTTCCTTTCAAATAGTGACGGTCATTGTTTACATCCGGATACATCAATATTACTAAGTAATGGAATGCCAGTAGAAATAAAAAATCTTGACGACCCCGAAGTATGTTCAATGGCATTTGATACTGATTTAAAACTTAAAAAAGCCACTCCGATTAAAATGATAAGACGTCCGGCTCCGCCATTTTTGTATAGTATAAAATCAAAATCACGGGCCATAAAAACTACGGAAGACCATAGATTTTTTGTTTTAGATGATGATAGAATAGTAGAAAAATTTGCTCATGAGTTGAAGAAAGGTGATTTAATAGCATGTCTACGTAATTTTCCTTTCGAAAATAAGCCTTTTATTCTACCGAAATTCGCTCTCAAACGATACTACAGGATAAAGCCAGCTGGTTTGGTATATCTTTCTAAAAAACGGAAAAAAATCGCACTTACCCAAAAAGATGTCGCAACTCGCCTTAAAATCCATGAACTGCAGTACCATTTTATAGAGAAGGGACGAATAAAATGTGAAAAAAATATATTGAAAAAACTGTGTAGATGTTACAAGATTAGATTTAGAGATTTCAAAAAGAGATTCATAAGCAACGGATATCCTACATTCAAAAACACAAGATATGCCACTCAAAAGTTGTCCCAAATAGTTGGTTATGCCTTGGGAGATGGTAGTCGGGAGATAGGTAAAAAAGTAAGAGGATTTTCGATAGCAGATAAAGATAAAAAATTGTTGGAACTTTATCAGAAAAAAATTTACGACGTTTTCAATGTAAGGGGGTGCTTGGAGAAACGCAGCAAACAGAAATCCTACCGTTTGAGACTCCCATCATGCCTTTTAGACTATATAACGCTCATGGCGCCCGAAATTTTTGTATATTCGCCGGATCGTAAGATTCCAGAATTTGTTTTTGATTTGCCTAGAAACCAAGTAGGTTCCTTTCTCAAGGGTTTTTTTGATGCTGAAGGGAGCGCAGAGCACCATGGTATTTCTGTCTGTTCCTCCAGTCTTATACTATTAAAACAGATGCAAGCGCTATTGCTTAGGTTTGGTATAGTCTCCTATGTGTATCCATATATTTTAGAGAAAAAGAAGAAGAGGTATAGACATAGGTTATACATTTATGGTAAGGATTCATTAGATATTTTTAAGAAGAGGATAGGCTTTGATTCTGAGAAAAAAATGCAGAAGTTACTTGAATATACTTCCTCAGTGAAACAAACATCAAAAGACGCATTTGTGGATTATCTCCCGTTAAAGAATACCATCCGGGAGTTGATGGATTTGCTCGATATGCGAATCAGTCACTTCCCGAAGAGGTTGCAGTATCACATATACAAAGGCAGAACTTTGAGGCGCCGACATTTAAGGGATTTAATAGAAATATTCCAAAAACACTCAAAAGATGAGAATGCAAATTCACTAATAAACAAATTAAAAAAATTTGTAGAGAGTGATATAATCTGGGAGATGGTAAAGGAGGTAAAGAAAATTGACTCGGATTGTGAGTATGTATATGATTTGACAATACCCACTTATGAGAATTATATTGCAGAAGGTATAATTGTACATAATTCGCCCTGGCCGGACAAATTGGGGCGCGAGTTCAACAGGCTGGAGATAAAGGAGCCAATTTACGCCGAAGTAATCAAGGCGCTGAAAAATGAGGGCGGCAGGAGGGTTGCGCTTAACGTAGGCGTGCCGTGCATTTACGGGAAGTACCACCTGACGCGATGCACGAAGTGTTTGGCGTTCTACTACTTGGAAGACGCAATCCGGTTCGGCTGGCGTTGCCAGAAGTGCAAGGGCATAATCAAGAAGGGGGTAAAGGACAGGATAGCTGAGATGGCCGGCGGAGGGGACAGGTCAAGGCACCCGCCGTATCTGTCGATAACCCCGCTTTCGGAAATAATCGCACTTTCGAAGGGCGTGTCAGGGACGCACACTGAAAAAGTCCAGGGCATCTGGCGCAAGTTCATTGAGCTTGGAACTGAGATTGAGGTTCTTATTGACCTGCCTGTCGAAAGCCTGCGCAAGGTTGACGCGGACGTCGCAGGAATAATAGGCAGGTTCAGGCAGAAACAGCTGCATTACATCCCTGGCGGCGGAGGGGAATACGGCAAGCTCGTCCTTGAGAAGCCTAAGAAGCTTGATTTCTACGACTCGAAGCAGAAGACATTGGGAAGCTGGGCTAAGACCCCTTGATTGTCAGGGATGTGGAGGTTTCGGCGACGTAGACATAGTCTGCGGTTATCACAAAGTCAGGGTATATTTCGCTGCCTGCAGATAGGTCGGCAACCAGCTCGAAGGTGCAGGAGAGCTGCCTCTTCTGGTTTGAGTAGAGCTCGACGCATCCGAGTTCAAGCGTGCCAGTTCCAGCTGGACCAAAGGGGCACTCTTTACAGGCATTGCCATTGCAGACTGGTTCGACGACTGCAGAGTCATATTTTATCCTGAGGTAATCTATCCTGTTGAGGCCGCCATCGGCGCCGAGGTCATTCTTGCTGCAGGAGTTGATTTCGTTTACCATCACAAGGGTCCCGTCTGGATTAACAAGCCCGTCCGATTTAACATACCCTGGAACAGCTTTAGATAGCTCGAGCGTTATCGGTATCTCGCCCTCATAGACGAAGTTCGGGGTTAGCAGGTCAACCTTGACGGGGCCTATTGACGAGTCAACAATTTTCGCAGGAATTGTGTTTTCCTGGACGTGCTCCTGGTAGGAGCCCTCGGTCAGGACTGGGACCTCGGCAGTTACGACGGTGCGGTAGCCGTATATTACCCTTGCGCCGACGTCTGAGACGACCCTCTGGTTTTTCCCAGCTATAGTTGGCGCCGTAGCTCTGAGTATCGCCTCACCAGTCTGGCCAGGAAGGTTTGAGACTACGTCAGGCTTGTTTAGCTTTCCTATTTGGCTTGTGAGCGGAGTAATGACAAGATTAGATGGGCGGAATATTTCGACTCTTGTGTTCAGCGCGTCCGCCTCGCCGACGTTCTGGACCTGGACTCTGAGGTCAACTGCCTTACCTGAAAGGATTTCGCTTATTGCCGGCTCGAAAGACAGTATCTTGACGCCCTCCGGCGAGTAGGAAGTGACACCGCGGCCGCCTGCGACGCATCCAAGAATCAGAAGGACAAAGACGAAGGGAAAATATTTTTTCATCTAGACACCACCAAGACGCTGGTTGAGCCGCGGACATGATAGGTGTATGCGGCGTCCACCTTGACCAGAGGAAATACTTCATCAGTCGCTAGCGGCTTCATCTTGAGGGTGCACTTCAGCTGGGCGTAGGTGCCGTCAATAAGGTTAACGTTTGCTTTTGACCTGCGCGTAGCATCCGTGCCCGTAAAGTCGCACAATGTCGGGTCGCTCGCTATCTCAGCTGCGGTCGGGAATGTTAGCTCGGAGGGTATAACAAGGGTTACGCTGTCGACGCAATGCGTCCGGCTTTTGCCGCATTCGGACCCGATAGAGGGATCGGCGCCCATTTGCACAAAACCCTGGTCGACCTTTTCTAGAAGAACGGTCAGTGTTACGGTATTAGTGTCTGCAGAGTATACCACCGGCTCGTAAACCTTTATGTCCATCATGAGCGGAGCAGGCTGGACTCCTGATTTGGAGGACGGGAGCTGCTGGCTTGACGCGCGGAGCTCGTTTACCCGTGACTGCTTGAGAATTGGAAACTCCTTCCAGGCTGAGGACGTGTAGTCGTAGCTGATGTCTGTAGAGAACGTGAACGGGTACTGCATCTCACCCTCGACAATGTCCGGCGCCTGGAGCTTCCAGACGAACTCGTGGGTTTCGCCCTGGGATTTTAGCTCGATGTTCGGCCCCCTGATGCTTACTTTATCACTAATATAGGTCGTGCCGGTCCCGGGGTAGGGCTTGAAGTTTCCGTGGAGGAAAAGGTCTGCCTGGACGTTTTCTGCCCGGAAGGCGCCGCTGTTCTGGACTATCAGGGAAAGGTCGACCCGGTCGTTTTCAGTGACCTGAGGGAGGGACGGGGTAAAGCTGACGATTTCGATTGCCGTCGCCTTCTGGATGACTGACCCGCCTCCAGTAAGGCATCCTAAGACAAGGACTACGAGCAGTGGCAGTGCGTATTTCATGCTGTTGTTCATGGCTCTACGTTAATATTAATGTTTTTGTTAATTGCGTAGCGGTAGTTCGCCTTCGCGACGATGACTGGGAAGCCTTCGGTGTAGTTGCAGGATTTTATTGTTGGATCATATGTCATGTTTATGTCTAGTATACAGCTTACCCTTGCGTTCTGGCCTTTCCAAAGGGAAATAGAGCTGACGGTTACGGGAGCCCAAATAGTGCCTTTTTTCAAACCGCTGCAGTTGAATGTATTATTGTGCCAATCGCTTTGGAGCTCAACCTCGACGAAATCCACTACGTTGAGGCCTGCTGCGCCCTTTACCGAGCCGCCGCCGACATTGTTAAGGATTATCTCGAAAGCAGTTTGTGAACTGCAGTCCTGGTCGACCTGTATCGGATCCTCAATCTGGAGGTCGAGGGATATCGGGCCCATGGTTTTCTGGGTCGTCCCCTTCTTCGCCTCATAGGTGCTCTCCCTGAGCTCGTTGAGGCGGTCGATTGTGAAGACCGGGACTTCGCGCATTATCAGTGTGGAGTAGTCGTATGCCAGCTCGACATCAACGCTCTGCGCCTCCGGAAATTCGACGTCTGGAGCTTTCACTGAGAAGTAAGTCTGGGAGGTTCCGCCAGGCACCCTTGCGCGCTCGTCCGGGGCGAACAGGTCGGTCTCGCCCCCAGAGACTTTTGTGACGGTAAGGCGGCCTGCCCTCTTGCTTGCGACGCCTATATTCGCGGCATCCGAGCCGCCGACATTCTGGTATTGCAGGAAAAGCCCGATTTCCTCGCCGGCGCGCATCGGGTTCTTGTCAAGCTCGAAAGAGACTACCCTAAGCCCCTCAGGAGATAAAGTGAATGTGTCTGCGCCGCCTCCCTGCTGGTTCAGGCAGCCTAAGGCAAGGACAATAAGGACCAATGCAAATGCGTGTCTGCGCATGCTATCCCCTAAGGCGTTGATAATATAAAGATTTTCTTATGGCTAAGACGGCGCCAAACCGCCAGTGCCGACGACTTTTATGTTTGTCTTGCCCTCTATCTGGTAGTTGTAGGATGCAATGGCGTAGGCGCTGTACAGCCGCTCGAAGGAGGGGTCAACGTCGTCAGGCAGTGTCACGTTGAGGTTGCAGGTGACGTAGCCTGTCTCCGCGCCGACCATCTGAAGCTTGGGTATGTCTACGACATATTCGCTTCCAGATGATGTTGCCAGAACATCATTGCACTCCATGAGCGCGTAGTACTGTGGGTTTGGCTTTGTCATCCGGATAGTGACCTTGTCAATGCAGCCGAGCTCGTCGTGGCAGCCGGTGCCCTTGTCAATGGCTTTTACCACGCCGGTGCCGACGTCCTTGATGTTGATTGTTATCGGGACTATCCGCTCAGAGTAGGAGCCGGTCTCATCCTTCGAGACAACTATCTGCGACTGCGGGACGACTATCTCAACTGAGACAGGGCCTGCGCTGGAGGACGCGGAAGTGCCCTGCGGCTCGGTGCTCTGCTTCCGGTGCTCATAAAGCCGCTGCCTGGTCAGCATGACAAAATCAGCCCTGCCCTCGCTGATGTAGTTGTAGGTGACAATGCCGCGGATTTCATGCTCGCGCGTGCTGATGTCTGACGGCGCCAAAACCTCCCAGAAAACAAGCGCGGCGTCGCCAGGGAAGTTGTTCGTAACGTCCGGCGGGTCCATGTCGGATGGGGCGCCGCGCGGCCCTGCCTGGAGGGAGAAGCCGCCGGGGAGTGAAAGGCGCGGGCCTATCTGGCTCGCCTTTGCGTTCCCGACATTGAGCAGGTCCATTGATATTGTGAATACCTCGCTGGAGTAAATCTCCTCGAAGTCAGGCTGGAAGTAGTTAATCTTGATGCCATGCCCGTATTCAACAACTGCGTCGGAAGGCCGGACTGGAAGGTTGCCCCTGCTGGTTTCTGTGAGGCACCCTAGTACAAGGAATAGTGCAAGAATGCAAAGTGATGCTGTTTTCGTCATAGGCAAGCTAAAGCGCATGGTATTTATGTTTTTTGCCCCAGGAGGGGATTAAGAAAATCCCCTCAGGAGAGGGCCCCGCAAAAAATAAAAGGGGGCTAAATTGTCTGTGTGCCGATTATTACAATCGTGGCGTACTCGTCTATCTGGTACCTGTACCTTGCGACCGCGGTGAACTCGTAGGTGTTCTCCGTGTCCTTGTTCAGCGCCCTGAGCCTGCAGGTCAGTGACCTGTGCTTGCCGCTTAGAAGCTGCAGCCTCTGCGGGTCAAGCTGGAGGGTCAGAAGGCCTCCGCCAGCGCCGAGCGTTCCTGAAAAGTCGCAGTACTCGCCAATCTCGAACCCTGCTGGAACTATTAGGTCCACGGCGTCCATTATGTCGTATCCGCCGTCAACGTACGAATACTGCTGCGAGCGGACTGCGCCGTTGCCTATGTTCTCTATGTCGACCGAAATCGTAAAGGTGTCAAACCTGTCCGAAACGATGACCGGGTTCTTTGTCGACTGGATGGTTACCAGCAGCGGACCCTCTGACGAGGACATCTCGAGCGGGTAGTTTGTCAGCCCGAGGTCCTTCTTCGCATCCCATTCGGCTTTGGGGACTACGGGGACGTCGACTCTTCCAAAGGAGGTATAGTCGTACTGGATTCTTCCAGTAAGGGTTACAACGTCCCTAAGCCCTAGTTCCCGTTTGGGAATTGTGAAGATGAAGGAGTAGTCCTGGACTTCCCCTTCGCTCACGTCACTGGGCGGGTCAAGGCTTCCGAGTTCGGCAGTCGTTGTCCCGATGAAGTCCTCGAAGTTGAGGACCTCTGCGTGTATGTTCGAGGCAAGCGAATCGCCGACGTTCTGGAGCTCCAGGAAAACCTCGAACGTCTCCGTTCCTGTTCCCTGGAATTCCGAGGACTCGGGCTCAAACTGGGTTATCACTAACCCAGTCCTTGTCCCTGTATACTGCGGCCCGGAGGGTGCGGTTTCGATGCACCCGAGCACTAATACCAGCGCAAGCAGCGGTAGGTATTTCTTCAAGTTGTACACCTCGCTCACTGGGCGTCGACTTCTATGCCGTCGACGGTCCTGGAAGCTGACTGCCCTTTGTACGACACCTGCATGGTAAGCTTGTCCGGCTTGGCATATATCATGTCCGTTGAAGCCGGTACCTTGCCGAATGCGTCGACCGGGAAGTCGAGGTAGACCCTGAACGGCCCAACATCGTCGGCGTTCATTCCGCCGGTAGTGCCAGCCGCCTCTTCAACCTTGTTTACCACAAGCTTGTAGGTCTTGCTGTCGTCGTTCCTTATGGTCGCTGACCACGGGGAGTTGGCGCAGTTTCCTGCAGTGCACTCGAAGAAGCTCGCGTTGGAGGAGCCGCTGTAAGCAGCGTCAACCGTCAATACGAGGTAGTTTCCGCTCGGGTCGCGGTTTGCGTCGCCTATTACCCACGGGTTTGCTGTCGAGCTCATCGGCAGGAGAGTGGATGTTGCTGCATCCCAGACCAGCACGGAGTAGTCGAACCCGTCCTGGATGTAGCCGAGTAGGTTGTCGACATGGTCACCCTGCGTGTCAAGGCTTACGTATGTCGCCTCGGAGAGGATGTCAAGGTTCGTTGTCTGCTCAAGCTCGTACCTGTAGTTGAGTATGGCGGTTATTGGGTACCTGCTCTCCCTGAGCGGCGCGTTTGACAGCTCAAGCCTGCAGGAGAAGTATTTCTCTCCGCCAATAAGCCTGAAGTTGTGTGCGCTCAGGATTGCACCGTTGGTCCTCGGGCCTGTGAAGTCACAGTCCGAAGTCCTGTGCAGGTCGTCCGGCAGGTCGATTGTTACTGAGTCGACGACGTCAATCTGGCCAGCGGCGTTCTTCACTATGCCCGTGCCGTCGTTGGAGACCAAAACCCTCAGGGTTACGGTTCCGGAAGCTCCCGGGTCCGTCCTAAGCGGGTTCAGCGGCAGGACTGTGACCGCAATCGGCCCGTTCGAGCACTCCATGTTGGAGTCAAGCCCGACGTCGCCGGTCTTCTGCCTCTGCCTCCATTCGTCGGATGGCATGTAGATTACATCTGCCTGGCCTGTCGAGACGAAGTCATAAGAAAGCCTGCCCCTTACGGTTGCAGTCTTTTTCTGGAGCGTCCCAATGTCTGAAGGCGCGTAAAGTACCCAGTCGGCTATGTCCGGTGCCGGGGCACCCTCGACGTATGCGTCTAGGTCAGATATGGTCTGCACTAACTCTTCGGTTCCCCTGTCAAGGCCGCCGAGGCTCGTCAGCTCTGCTGCGATTGACGATGCCGGCGAAGAGCCGAAATTTTCAACCTCCATTGTGAAGGTTATGCCCTCACCAATGTAGGCGCTTGGTATGCCAGCCGAGAAGGCATTTATCAGGACACCGTCCATGACTTCCGGCTCGCATCTCTGTATTGTCCCGCCTCCGCTTGTGCCGCCTACGCAGCCCAAGACGAGAAGGGGCAATAGCAATAGTAGACGTTTCATATGCTATACCTCCTTTGGTATTGGTATCATTATTCTTGCTTTTGGTCTATTTAAACGTTGTTGTTACTGTTTGGGGACAATTTTTCAGCCAACTGCCTCTCCCCTGACAGTTACGAGGGTGTCCCTCGTGGCTGAATAGTAATAGTCCGCACCGGCGCGTATGCCGACGAGCTGCTGGAGGCTGACGGCATCCTTGTCGACGTTGAACCAGAGGACGTAGGTGTTGTACGTGCCTCCGCCGAGGAGGTCAAGGCTGTACCTCATATAGTTAAGGGCTTCGGCGTCACCAACAGGGGGCAGAGCCAGCAAAACCCATCCCTGTAGAGGTGGGGCTGGCCCTGGATCCGGAGTAGTGCCGGGGCTGGGGCTGACTTGAGTGGTAGATAACCCAACATACTTCCCTGCAGAGCAGGATAATAGACTGGAACTAGGTAACATCGCTGGCTTGCAGAGCGTCTTTGTGAATATGTAGTACTCCGAATTTGAGGTGTCGTCGAACAGCCAGAGGTAGTCCCAGTTGACCGAGCTTAGGGCATAGTCCGTTCCAGAAGCCGCGGAATTGTTGCAGTCCTTCTTGGCGCAGTACAGCATGCCAGCATCGGTGTCGGTCACGTTTGTGCCTGCCGGGATTACATACGCCTTCGGCACCTTCACCTGGATGGACTCAATCTTGTCAAGGTTCTGCTCGGCTACAGGGCCAGAGCCTTTGGCGGACATGACCTTGCCCCCGCCGGAGTTTGTCAGGTCGATTCTTATTGGGAAAGAAGTGTCTGTGGCTGCCTGGAGGTCTGAGTAGTACATCACTGGCGCCGCCTTTATGTCGACGACCAGCGGGGCCTTGGTGTGCCCGCCGGAAGCCTGCGCCTGCCCGCCCTGCTCAGCCTGAACCTTCACTTCCTCTTTCTGGGTTATCAGGATGTCAGCCCAGCCCTCTGCCTTGTACCTGTAGTCGACACGGACGCCGAGGTTGTAACCCTGGGTGCCCATGAGGCCTTCAGGAGCCATAAGGTGCCACACCCATTCGCGCTTGTCAGATGGGACTCCAGTTTCCAGGTCAAGCGGGTCAAGGTCGCTTGGAGCCCAAGAGGTGATGGTAGTTCCGCCAGCGCCCATTAGCTTGCCCATCCGGTAGAGGCTCGCAGTAACCTCCTTTGCAGGGTATTCCCCGTTGTTCGCAATCTCAAGGTTTACGCCGACGGTGTCCCCGGCGGCAATCTCCTTTTGGTCAGGGTAGAACTCTATTATCGCAAGCCCGGGCGCGGCAATGAGCGCCCCGCCCTTGCCAAGCTTGCTAGGCGAGAAGTTGAGCTTCCCTGACATAACGAAGTAGAGCACGCCGGCTAGTATTAGTAATACTATTAGTGCGGCTGCTATGGGCGTCTTTTTATCCGACATTTGTTATCATCACCGGCTTTGTCTGGTAGACGACGTTCATCGTGTATTTTGCGTTGACAGTTACCTTGAAGCTGTCCTGTGTAAATGTTTGCGGATTTAGAGGGGAGTCTGTAGTCGTGTAATCTGGGTTAGGCGCAATCCATATGACGTACTGCTCCGGGCGGCTTGACATGGTGCTGATTTTTGCAGGGCGGAGCTTCATAATCTGGTAGTCTGGGTAGCTGGTGAACAATAAGCATTTCCCAGTATCCGGGTCGACGCCGTCGTCCCAGCACCCATGGCAGTTATCCGTCTGCTTGGTTCCTCCGCAGTATGCCCTCCCGCCTGCGATGTGCTCCTTTGGGACAAAGACAAAGCCGTCGTCAAGCTCTATCGTCAGTTCCTCGACGCAGTTCGGGATTATCCCCTGCGCCAGGCTGTTCGTCGCGTAGCCGCAGATGTCACGGATTTTTGATGCATCATCAGTATCAGCTAATGCCGTAAGAAGCGAACCTAGGGGTGGTTGCGTAACCGTGCCGTCGAAGTCTGCATCAATTTGGTCGGTGTTTACAACAGCAAACACCTCGCCGCTGAGGGCATATTCGAGGGTTATCTTGATTGGGATGATGTTCTGCTGGTCTTCCCAGCCGCCGTAGGTGCCTGACCCTGGCTTATAGTTGAGAATGACCGGGCGCGCCGGGACGTCGACCTTGACGCGGACCGGCGCTG
>JBDRCC010000020.1:0-144597 GCA_043822065.1 archaeon
ACTTAACACGTCTTAACACGTTCACTTTTCGTCAGACGCGTTCACTCAGGATAGCGCAAATCGCCAGAAGGATTATCAGATAAATCACGTTAAACCCGGTTTCAACCGCAATCAGGAGGTAGCTTATCCCCAGCGCATAGAACGTCTTGTCCCGCCTGTACAGGTTGCCGTACAGTATCCCGATGAGCGCCATAGCCGCAATCACCTCGAGAATCCCCCCGTCAAGCCAGAGGAACCCGAACATCCCCGGCGTCGTGTTCCGGCGGAAGCCGGTTGTCAGCTCCCCCACGTAAAAGTACGGGCTTGCCTCCCAAAGGCGCCCCTTTGCATGCCCAACCGGGCTGAACGTGTTAACTATGTACTCATATTTGTCATAAGTATATCCTGCGCGGTTGAGGAAAAGCCCAGCCGCCCCCATCCCGGAATCCCCCCTAACGACAGCAAAGAGCATCACGAAAGCCAGGACGGCGGCGAGGCCAACAGCCACCTCCCGCGCGCCAATCATCCTCCTGTTATGGAGCACAACCACGAGGCTCAGCAGGATTACGACGACTATCCCCCTGTACCCGCCGAGCATGAAGAGCATCCCCAGGAGGGTGTACAGCGCTATCTCAGCCTTTCCGCTGCGCGCAACCAGGGAGACAAAGCCCAAAACAAAAAGCGCGTCCGCAAGGACTACCGCCGCGGTGTGCCCGCCAGCCTTCAGTCCAGGATTGAAAAGCGGTATCCCCTGCGTCCAGAGGCTTGCCGCGAGGAACGCAAGCCCCCCGAGGAGGAACGCCCAGTCGATGCACTGCCTGTTCCGGATATACATCCTGAGGAGGAGGACGCAGACCGGCCCTGCGAAAATCAGATGCGGCTCAAACCTGTAGAGGTAAGCCGATGCCACGACCAGGATCAGCCCGTAGGAAAGGAAGTTCAGCCACCTGCTCTCGAGGATTTCGGCTCTTTTCGAAAGCGCGACCCCGCCGGCAAAGCAGCCGACCCCGATAATATAGACTGAAACCCCAAGCGCGCTGATGCTGAACTCTGGAAAAATAATCGTCGCAGCCCACCCCAGGAGGAGAAAGGCTAAGGCAGCCGCCGGCAGGGCTATCTCGGGGGCGAACGGCTCCCGCCTAGCCCTCTGTAACAACCCTGAAAGAGTCACTGAGCGCACCATCCGGCAAACCCTCTTTTATCTTCTGCCCGTCCTCATCGGACAGCCTTGAAAGAACCCCTATCTTGACCAAAAAGCTGTTCGTCTTCCCCATCTGTATCGGCAGGCCAAGCGAGCAGAGCTCGTCAAGCCGTATCGACGTGCTCTCTATCCTGAAACCGTTCGAATAAAGGAAAAGCTCCTCACCCTGGACCAGGCTCATCCCGTTCGCTATGTCGACCTGCTTCGCAGGGTCAAGGTTCATGTTAATGCCGACAGTCCCCTCGAGGCGGACGCTGCCTACGCCGTAGCCTTTCCCAATACTATCTACAAACCTGTACATTCCGCTGCAGAAGCTGTCCATACCCCTGAAGTCCATTGCCTCGTGCCTTACCTGGATTACCGAAGGCGTCCTGATCACGAGCGTTATCTCGCTGGCGGCGATGTCCTCCATGCCGGCAAGTATCCCGCCGACGCTGTACCTGCGCTCACCTGTGTCTATTGTTATAGAGCTTTTGTCGATGCCTGCGACAGTCCCCTCGATGTAAATGTCCTGCCCAGTGCTGACCTCCTTTCCGCTTACTGCCATGCCGATGTCAAAGCCCCGCGCGTCGAGGGTCTTGTATTTCGAAATCGCGTAATACACCTCGGCTCCTGAGAAGCTGTAGGGGTCTGGGTTTATCACGAGGAAAAACGCCAAAAGGCTGAGAATCAGGATAAGAAACACTGCGTCCAGCAGCCCGACCTTTATTTTCCCCATGCCTCGTATAACGCCTCCCCTTATTAAAAACACATCGGTTTGCGGATGCGTGACCTGAAACTAACAGCACTTACACATAATCAATGATTTATACTAGTTCGGATTATATTCCTGCATGGCTAAGCCGGTTTCGCCCTACAACAGCCTGTTTTTCAGGATAT
This sequence comes from archaeon, assembly GCA_043822065.1. Classification (GTDB taxonomy): domain Archaea; phylum Undinarchaeota; class CAZHTU01; order CAZHTU01; family JBDRCC01; genus JBDRCC01. Next base: position 2,060 of record JBDRCC010000020.1, read on the forward strand.
GGCACTCCATTGAGAAGCCGGTCTGCCGCGACGACATCTTCCGCCCGGAGCTTTTCATCGCGTTCTTCCTTGCGTTCCTCCTCTTCGGCATCCGCTCGGCGAGCAGGTACACCGCGGTAATCCCTGCATCCCTGCTTTTCTTCTATGCCGGCGCAAAGCTCTCGCCGAAGCTCAAGCTGGGCAAGTACTCTTTTTCCTTCCTCACGCCTAAGCGCACCCTCGCCCTGGCAGTCCTTTCAATACTCACCGGCGTATTCGAGCTGGCGCTCATCGGCGGGACCCCGCTCCTGAAGCCAGGCCTGTTCACAGACCACCACGTCATTTTCACAACAATTGCCTTTCTCTCAGTCCCCCTGGCGGTCATTTATCTTGGCCTTACTGGCAAGGAGAAGCTGCACATTTCGTCAGCCCTGTTCACCGCCGTCCTGGTGCTGATGTCCCTCCTGGGCTACCGAACCGAGGTCGTCGCCCTCCTGATAGCGTTCTTCGCAACTGCGTTCTACATGAAGCTCCTGCCCCAAAAGGTCCTTTACGTCGGAGTCGCCCTGTTCGTCTTCTCCATCCTCGGCTTGGGGCTGCTCAAGGCGCAGAGCGCCGGCGCCTCCGAGCTCAACGTCCTGACCACCCGCGCAGAGACCACGCTCTCCGTCAGCAACTATCTTACAGAGATATCCGGAATGACTGGGGTCTACCATGGCAGGGTCCACCTGTCAGCGTTCTCAACCCTGCTCAAGACGCCTGGTCCGAAGTTCGGCCCTAGGACGCTGATTGCGAACACAATCCAGGCGCGCCCGGGGGTAACAATCACCAGCACCCTTGCAGGCCCTCTCATCCTTGACTTTGGCATAGCCGGCTCGCTTGTGGGCTTCCTCCTCCTTGGCGTAATCCTCGGCAGGGCGCACGGCGCGGCAAGGACCGGGATGGACTATGCGGTTTATTCCGTCCTCCTTGCATTCGCCCTCATCTCAATCGAAACAGGTTTAATCGACGGGATAGTTTTAATATACTACATCCTGGGCACGGTGTATTTTTTCAGGCCAAGGCAGTGCGCCCATGGTCTAGTGGTATGATTCGAGCTTCCCAAGCTCGCGGTTCGGGTTCGATTCCCGGTGGGCGCATCCATTTTATATCCCTGAGCTAATATATCTAGCATGGCAAAGTGCACTATTGTCGACTACAAGGGGAAGTCATACGACCTTTCAGACCCCACCCAGGAGATTAAGTTCCACGCCACAACCAACCATGACCTCCTTACCGAGGATGAGTCGCAAAGCCCAGCCATGAGGGTCATGGTTCTTTTCAAGACAAAGTTCATACTCAAGAACGTCAGCGACGGCTCGGCAGTCCTGCTTGTCTCAGGCAGGGAGATGGCCCTCACCTAGGAGCTTGGAAAACGGAAAATCGACCTGACGGTAATCGACATCGTGCGCGAGACAATCGAGGCCGCAGAAAAAAATGCCAGGAACAAAAGAATCAAGTTTGTTGCCGCTGATGTCAGGTCTATGCCATTTGCCAGCTCCGCCTTTGATGCCGTTATACTCCCTGATGTCCTGGAGCATGTCTACTTGCCGGAGCGAAGCCTCAGCGAGGTAAAGCGCGTGCTGAAGCCTGGCGGCAGGGTCATAATCACCGTCCCTGACGAGAAAAAGGTCCAGGCTGCAAAAAGCATTATAGAGCTTGTGCCTATTCTCGCGGACCGGCTCCTCCACACCAAGGGGCTTTCTCCAAATCACATAAACGTCTTTGATGAAGCGTCCCTTAAGTCCGCACTAAAAAAAGAGGGCTTCAAGGTAGTTAGGCTTAGGAAGTCCCCCGCCGGCGTCGGCCTGCGGCTGATGTGCGTGGCAGTTAAAAGTGCAGAATAGGCCTGCCTCAGTAGCAGCTGCACTCTATCGGAAGCAAAGAGACGAGCTCGCAGGGGAAGTAGGCGGCCAGTATGAGCATGATTGCGCCACCTATTATAATTCCGGCAAGCAGGAGCCAGAGTATATAACCTATCACATCCCCGAACACGCTTTCCAGGGCTTCTTCAAGCATTCCCCATGCAGGATAAAATTTTAGCATCATTTTAGCAGTTGCACGCCACGTTCGGGAGGATAGCGCCAATCCAGCAGCCATTGAAGTACATGAGCGCGGCGAATATGAGAATCCCCATTATTACCCCTATCAGGACTGTCCAAAAAATCCCGCCAAGGATGTCACCGAAAATGCCCTTGAATACCTCTTCCCCTACATCGAACACAATTGGGAGAGCCGAAAATAGCATCTATATCCATAAAATCGTCCCAGTATTAAAAACTAACTGTATGCCAAGCACCGCCCTCAATAAATTTATGTACTGCCCCCGTTAGTATATGTGCATGGGCCTGCAGAAAGTTATCGACCGGCTTGGGCTGAACGCGGAGATTATCCGCTTTTCCAAGCCAGTCACGACAACACGCGAGTCAGTCCTCGCCCTCGGCATCTCGCCGGAGCAGATAGTCAAGTCAATCCTCCTCATCCTCGATGAGAAGCGCCCGCTGATGTGCATCCTACGCGGCTCGGACCGGATTGACTTCAAGGCGCTCCGCCGCCTGTACAGCATCAATAACATCCGCACAGCAACGCCGGCTGAGGTCCTCCAGCACACAGGCTACGAGGTCGGCGCGGTCGCGCCCATAATTCCTGACCTTGAGTCGATTGCAGACCGGAGGATAATGAACTACGCCGACGTTTACGGCGGCGGGGGAACGACCACTTCCCTTGTGAAGCTATCCCCTGACGACATACTCCGCTATGCAAAGCTCCAGGACTTTGTGATTTCACCATAAGGCTTATTAACCTCCAAGGCTTTAACCCTCCCATGCAAAGGGGAATAGAGCTTTCCATACAGATGCTCGTCATACTAGCCCTCGCGCTGATTGTCCTCGTGACCGTCTCCATCTTTTTTTCGTCCGGCGCGACAAACTTCATGTCCAAGATTTTCAAGTTCGGGAAGGCTGCCGGCGCGGACGATACCTCAGTAATCGAGAATACTTCCGTCTGGGCAAACCCGTTTAGCTCCTGCAAAACAAAAGACGACTGCCCTAGGAAAGGGGCGCTTACCGCAACTGCATGCACGGACAACAGGTGCGTCTACTAATGAAAAAAGGAATGGAGTTCACAATGTCGACGATTATAGTCATCATAATACTGTTAGTCACCGCTTTGTTCATCCTCCAATTCCTTGCGGCTGGCTTCCCAGCCGCGACAAAGCCGCTCTCTGGCATCATTGGCGAGGTCAAGGATGAGACCGGGGGGAAGCTTGTCGGATGCGGGAACAACATACGGGAGTCCTATCTCGGCGAGAAATGCGACGGAACTGATTTTGGGCCGGATTGCGCTGTTGGCGCCACCGTATGCACTGACTGCAAGACCTGCTAATAAGCAATATTTATTAACCCCCCACCCTTTCACACTACCATGCGGGCATTTGAACTTACACTGACAACGGTGATAGCCCTTATAATCGGCTTGGTGACTATGGTCGCTATCCTGATATTTTTCAAGGGCGGCTTCGAGATTGGCGGCGGGAGCATCGCAGGCGTGGTAAAGGAGGCAGCCAATGAGACCGGGGGCGACTTGATACCTAATAAAATGTCGTCCAGCCCAAAGGTCTTTTTCGGCTTCTGCGACTGCGAAACTGCAGGCACGGGTGATCCGGACTGCACAGCGATAGACTATACAAAGACCACCTGCGACGGATGCCACTGCAGCTAACCCCATAATGGACAAAAAAGCACTTTCAGGCAAGCAGATGCTACTACTCGCCATCCTTGCGCTGGCGGCAATAGCCCTGCTGTTCTACCTCAGACCAGCCCCGCAGCCTGGCGCCGGCTTGACAATCTACGACAGCATAAACGTGACTGAGCATGTACCATACCCGCACACAGGCTAAACGTGGAATCGAGCTGACGATGTCCGCAGTCGTCATCATAATCATAGTGCTCGCCACCCTGATACTCCTCATACGCTTCTTCACAGTCGGCTTTTCCGAGTCAGTCTCCTCCCTCTCTGAAATACCGGAGAAGCTCGAGGAGCAGGGTGCCGAAGGCGTTACCCGCGTCACCGGAAGGTGCCCTAAACTGGATGATGGCACCCAGCTAAATTGGTTTTTGTCCGGCGGCTGCGAGGAGGCACCACCAGGCTGCACTATAGGGTCTTTTGGCTCAGATGCAGAGGCATACAACAAGTGCCGCAAGTGCGCCAGCGAGTCCATCCGGCTTATGAAGAGCAGGACCGGCACCAGCGGCGATGAGTGCGAGTGCGAATGCGTATAAAATGCGTGCCATAGAATTTACCATAACAACGATTGCCACCATAGTCCTCGCCCTGGTCAGCCTCACCCTCGTGATTATCGTCTTCAACTCCCAGTTCAGCAAAACATCGGAGCCCATGGAGGAGCTGACCACCGAGTCTGATGACCTGCCTAGCGGAATCGACACCACGATAATACTCGGCAGGTTCAACATCTGCCCGAAAAACGCCAAGTACAAGTGCTTCCAGCCGCCGCCGTTCGACAACGAGTGGTGCGGGAGCAGCTCAACATATAATTCAATGGGGGATTGCGTCAACCCATGCGCCACTGCAAGCGCAAAAATGGGCGGCGATGACGGCAACACGTACTCGGATACCGGGCAGTGCTACTGCAGGTGCGTAAATGGGTAGCATGCGCGCGCTTGAGATGACGATAAAGACAATCGCGGTAATAATAGCCGCCCTCGTCTGCGCATTTTTAATCCTCCGCTTTTTTACCTCCCAGCTTGACTGGGCAACCGACAAGACAGACGCAACAACCCCAGACACCAGCCAGGACATAGGCTTTACAGGGATATACGGCGTCCTCGGCGCCTGCAAGGCGAAGGAGGGTGAGACCGTCGTCTGGAGGTGCGTCCAGCCGCCGCCGTTCGACAGCGAGGACTGTGGCGTGCCCTACGCGTTTGCCTCAAAGCACGAGTGCACCTACGGAATAGCTAGCGGGGGCACTACAACACAAGAGGGCTGCCGGTACATAACCTCCGACTACGACAAGGACTGCTTCTGCAAGTGCTCCTCCGAATAAGAACCTTAAGTTTTATCAATTCAGCCAACATTATCCCAGCATGCGCGCAATGGAGTTCACAATAGAGACAGTGGTCATCGCAATCATTATGATAGTCGTCCTTGCCGTAGTCTTGATATTCTTCAACCGAAGCTTCCAGGACTCCTCCGAGGTAATAGGGCAGGCGGAGACTCCAGCCGAGAAAATAAACGCAATCCAGGACATGGGCAGCCTGTTCCGCTACCTCGGCGCCTGCCCTAGCGACGCGGTTTGGAAGTGCGTCCAGCCGAGGCCTTTCGACGACGAGGACTGCGGCTCAAACCCGTCACCAGGCTTTCTAACGAAGAAAGACTGCATGTACGGTGAGGGGTTTTCTAACACATATGGTGGATGCAACTTCAGGGGGTCTAGCTACGACGACGACTGCTTCTGCAAGTGCTTTCCGCCGGCGTAGCCGAAAGAAGCCTTACCACGTCACACCCATCTGCAACAAGCTTTTTTATCTCGCCAAGCTCCAGCCCGAATGCTTTCCTCACAAGCCTGGCAGTCTCGCTATTGGGGTTCAGCACCAAAAAAGATAGGAGCGAGTTGAAGTTGTGCGGCTTCCTCGCCGAGCTCCCCCTTTCAAAGTCTATCAGGACAATCTTCTTTCCGACTATGATGTGCTTCGGTGCAGAGCTCAGCTGCCCGTGGTCTATCCCGGCGCCGTCCAGCCTTTTAGCCTGGCTGAGGACATCCAAAACGACTTTCCTGATCCTCGCGCCCGGCGCGCTGCCTACCCACTTGCCGAACGCCTCGCCGCCGGCAAACTCCATGGCGATTGCTTCCATCTTTCGGTCGTACCCTAGAAGTTTCGGCCCGACGCCGACTGCGTTAGCCTTCTTCAGCATCTCCGCCTCGCTTTTGAGGCTTGTCCCGGGAACCTTGTTCCTCAGGACCTTGAGGCAGATTACCCCCTTTTCAGTGTCCGCCTTGTAGACGACACCGCGCCACCCCCTCTTCTCCAGCTTGCTGTTTTCCCAGGGCACAAGCCGGAAAACCCGGAATGGAAATTTGAAATCAGTTCGCCCGTCACTCTTCATCGCAATTGCTCAGTGAGATACAGTTTCATCATCTGCAAGAACTAGGGCTAAAGCAAAAGATATACTTTTTGGTCGGTTAACGTATATAAGAGGGAAGACAATATTTATCCGATGGTCATCTCTCGGACTTCAATCGTCGTCACCGCGTCGCTACTATTCATACTGCACTTCTTCAACCCGTCAGTCCAGCAGGTAATCATGATAGGGATTGTCTTTGTCCCGCTCCCCCTCTACTACTTCGGAATCATCGGCGACCCATTCCCTTCAAAGACATCCGTCATCAGCACAGCCGGGGTGATACTCCTCGACCACTTTTCAGTCAGCCCCTGGAAGACGTTCCTAGTCTGCGTCGTGGTCTCCTCCATACTTGACCTGTACTTTAAGGGGAGAAAGCGCCCTGCGTTCGAGAACGTCGTCGACCTCTCAGAAAGCCAGAAGAAAACGCTTTAGCTACTGCCTGCCGAAGAACTCAAGCACGTTCTGGATAAGCCTCAGGAAGCTCTGGGTCTCGACCGCCAGCGGCTTTTCGACCTGCACCGTCTCACGCGCCCTTTCCTCTATTACGTATCCGTTCGCCTCAAGGTCGAACTCAGCATATTCCTTTGCCATCAGCCCGAAAGCGCACGCCTCGCGCGTGTTGTTCTCAAAGAATGCTATTTTCGCCTCCCCGAGGTACTGCTCAGCCCAGAAGCCAAGCCCCTTTTCCATTGCGGCTGAGACGTACCCTTCCGCCTCTGCAACCCTTCTCTTTGCGTCCTCATCCATCTCCTTGCCGTCGCCTATGCAGAATGCCCGCGCCTTTGCGTTTATCGCGTCATACCCCATCTCATAGTACCATCCCTGGCGCCTGTCATATTCCGCAGCGCTTGCTATATGGGTCGAGTCATACGGGTCCTGGTTCAGGACGAAATCCGCGGCAATCTCCTCCTTTGCCTCTTCGAGCCGCATTTCCGCAAGGTGGGCAAGCTGCGAGGAGAACTCAACTCGTTCCCCGCCAACATTGTCAAGGAACCTTGCCGAGATGTCAAGCCAGCCGTCAGCAGCCTCAAGCCCTGCGGCATCCTCCGTTCCCGAAAGCCTTTGAATCCAAATCTCGCTCAGGGTCCAGGAATACCTCTCCCTTCCGGCGACAAGCATCGGAAGAGGCTCGGAGTATCCTGCAGGCATCTCCAGCGCCTCGGCCTTCAGCCGCACCCTTTCCTTCAGCTCTCCCGTGCCAAACTCCTCGCCCCCGTATGTCCTGGCGTCAATCAGCGCTTTGAACGCCCTGTTTGCGGCGGAATACGGGTACCCCATCCCGAGGTATTTTTCTGCGCTAGCGATATTATCCTCAATCAGCTGCCGGTCCTCCCCCTCCGGCATGCCGGCCGCAATCCCGCGCGCCTCCTCTGCGAATTCCCGCGCGACGCTGGCAAGCGGCTCCTCGCCCTTCCCAATCTCACGCGGCTCGAGCGAAATTTTTGTAGCCTCCCGCGGTCTGTACGGCTCCGGTGCAAACGCTATTTTCGCAAGCTCACCAATCGTCCCGACCTCAACGACCTCCAACCCCCAGTGCTGGCGCGCATACCGCTCAATGTCTATGACTACCTTTTCCTCAACAAGCACCGGCTTGCCGTCGTCCTCCCTGACGAAGGGCGCAACAGCCTCGACGCCGAGCTGGCCGGCAGGGACTATGAACAGCCCGTATCCCTTGGACGGGTAGAGCTTCTCAAGGATTCCTGAGACCTGGAGCACCTTTCCATCCTCGCCTATGCCGCCGGTCATTATGATGTCGTCCCTTATCCTCCTGCCCTGGAGCTTTGCTATTGTCTCAAGCGCCATCGCGGCGCCCGCGCTCCCGCCCTCGACGGTGGTCGCATTTGCGTAGAAAGTATAAATAATGTCCCGCATGCCGAGCTCCTGCCCGGTGTAGTTCAGGGCGGCTTCGGCTGCAATCCTGCCAGAGTACTGGGTGTCTATCCCTGCAAACGGCGCGCTTGCAATCAGGACCCTGCCCTTGCCTGGGACAATCTCAGCCTCAACTTGGAGCACAACCCCGTTCCGCTTGTTGTCTATCGCGGCAACGTTTACCGCCGCCACAGGGCACACAAGAACAAGCACCATCAAAATATACGCCAGCCGCATGCTACCACTAATGTCTAAAAACTTTATTAACTAACCGCTAAAACAGTGCCCCCCAATATGCAGCCGCAAACATGACCAGCAGGCAGGCGGAAATCAGGCTCATCACAATCCCTGACCTCATCATCTGCCTCATGCTTACCTCGCCGGAGCCGTAGGCGAGCGCGTTCGGCGGCGTCGAGACCGGAAGAACGAACGCCAGGCTTGCGGCCACCCCACCGATGAGCATGACCGGGGCTCCGAACTCCCCTGCGACCCTTGCCAGTATCGGCACCGTCAGGACGGCGGCGGCGGTATTGCTCGTGAACGTCGTCAGCACAATCACGAAAAGCGCAACAGAAAGGTACAGGAGCGCGGTGGAGCCGCCAATCCCTCCAATCAGCAGGCTTGCCATGTAGTCCGCCCCCCCGCTTTCTACGAGGACGGAGCCGAGGGAAAGCCCGCCGCCCATCAGGAGCAGGATGTCCCAGTTTATCTCCCTGAGGTCGGAGGTGTCGAGCAGCCGGAACATGTAGAGCATTGTGGCGCCAAGCAGCCCGACGATGCCGTAATTTATGCCGTGAGCCGACTCAGTCAGCCAGAGGAGGAAGACAACCGCCATCGTCAGGATGGTATAAGCCTCCTTCGAGCCCATCCTGCCGAGGTCCTCAAGCGACCTGAGGCAGTGCGCCACCTGCCGCCTCTCTATGTTGTGCGGGTTCAGCCGGATGACTGCAAACCAAAGGATGAAAAGCAGAATCACCCCGAACGGCACCGTCGCAAGCGACCACTGGTAAAAGCTTATGCCGGCGCTCTCCGCGGCTATCGCGTTTGGCGGGCTCCCGACGAGCGTCATCAGCCCCCCGATGCTTGCCGAGAACGCTATGCCAAGTATGACTGCTGCGGAAAACGGCTTGCCCTTCTGCCCGAGGCTCCTGACTATCGAAATGCCTACCGGAATCATCAGCACGGCCGCGGCAGTGTTGTTCATGAACGCGCTGAGCGCGGCTGTCGTTATCATCAGCCCTAGAATAATATACTCAGACCTCTCGCCCATAGCTCCGAGGACATGGTTCGCAAACCTCCTGTCCAGCCCGTACTTGCCCACCGCCCTAGCAAGAAGGAAGCCGCCGAGGAAAAGTGCTATCACCGGGGAAAAAAACGGGCTTAGCGCGTCAGTTGGGCTGAGCAGCCCGAGGACTGACGCCAGCACCGGCACCAGCATCGCAGTAACATAGAGCGGGAATACCTCCGCAACCCAGAAAACCGCCGCAAGCACCGTTATCCCTATGCCGAATTTTGTGTTAGTGCCCACCGGCAGGAAGTACGTCAGCGCGAATCCAGCAACCCCGAGAATGAATCCAATCAGCCGTTTCATCTATGCCTTCCTGTAATACACCTTCTTGCCGCGCCTTACCTTCTGGACAAGCCCCATCTCATACAGCCTTTTGCACGCCTGGACCGCGGCCGCGCGGGAGGTGTTCCGCTTATTTGCTATGTCCTCCGCAGTCAGCTCCTCCACTTCAAGCAGCTCAAGGACCGCTTCCGTCATCCCGGTCATCTCCTTCCGCGAAATCCCCTCGAGCAGGATGCCAAGCCGCCTGTAAAAGTCGTCGAGCTCCTCGTGCACCGCCTGCTTCACAAGCAATTTTAACCTGAGTTCGTCGGCCCTATTCATTCCCGTCAAACAGCCCTATCTTCTCGTGCCTCCAGAGTATCATCAGGAGGATTGCGACCGAGAGCAGGGCGTATGCCTTGTCAATCAGCCCGCCAAGAAGCATCTTCGTGAGCGTTATGTTGTCAAGCACGTTGAGTATGAGATAGCAGGTCAATCCCCCGAACAGCTCAAGGAAGAAGTCGTCGCGCCTCTCCTTGAAGCCGGAGAACGTCAGGAATACGAGCGCGGTGTATATCCCGTACGTGAAAAACAGGAGGGGTATCCTGAGCTGCGCGAGTATCGCGACTATCGCCTCAGCGTGCATGAGTGTACCTCCAGTAGTACAGCCCGAACACAGGCAGGAGAAGTATCCCTGTCAGCTCAAGGTAGTGCTGGAAGAAAAGGGAGCCGAGGTACCTTGACAGGTCGAACATCGCATACACGAGCGCGATTATCGAAAGAACATACGTGAGCTCGCGGTACATCTTTTTTTTCGAGCTCCTGGCGTGCATGAAAAGTACCGCGCTTGTTGCGAGCATGCTCGCGAAGGCTATCAGCAGCACAACCATAGCCTAACTAATCCACCGCTATTTAAATATTTTACACGAAAACAAGGTTTATTTATGACTTTTACTATAGTATTTCTCTAATGGAGCTTTCAATAGTCCCAGTGGGGACTGTCCCAAACGCGCTGCTCAACCACCTGAAATACGCCCTTCCCGAGCACATCGGCTTTGAGAAGGTAACTCGGGAGCGCGACCTTCCCCTGCCGAGCACCTACGACGGGCCGAGGAAGCAGTACTGCGCAAGGGGCTTTTTCTCGCTGCCAATAGAATCCAGGGCAGGCATCAGCCTTCTCGTGACTGACGTCGACATATTCATCGAGCCGCTGGAATACGTCTTCGGCCACTACCAGGGCAGGACTGCCCTAGTTTCAGTGCGCCGGCTCAGCCCAGCGTTTACCGGCGCCGACAACCCGGAATCCCTCCGGACGCGCTCCTTAAACCACTCCCTCCACGAGATAGGCCATGCACTCGGGCTTGGCCACTGCAAAAAAGGCTGCGTAATGCGGCTTTCGCCAAGCGTCGTATCCCTGGACAGCCGCCCCATTGGCTACTGCCCGTCCTGCAAGAAACAAATAAACAAGAGCCTTAAGAAAAAATAGCCAATCCGCCAGCCGCCTATTTTTCCACGACTATGCAGCAGTGGTCCCTCTCGTACGGTTCGAGCTCCAGCGACTCTTTCACCTTCAGCTCCTTTGCGACCTTCCCCTGCACCCTGCTGTAGACATCCTTGGGCTCCATCACGACGTCAACGCTCCGCGCCTTGACCATCAGCACGCCGCTGCCGCCGCCCCGCAGGAATTTTTTGCAGTTTGAAATGAATATTTCGCCCTGGTTCTTCTGCGCAACGTCCTGGTACACCACATCGACCATCCCGACGTAGGCATACTCCTCCGGGAAGTTCGCGTCCGCGAGAATTGGCACCATGTTCTTCCTCCGCTCGCACACCTCTATCAGCTCGCGCATCGTCCGCGCTGAGAATTCAACGCAGTATACGACCCCTTCCTTCCCGACGACGTCGCTGAAGTGCGAGGCGGTCGTCCCGTTTCCGGCGCCCAGGTAAAGAATCTTGTCGCGCGGCTTCACTGGGAACGCCTTCAGCCCGCAGAGTATCGCCGCTGCAGGCTTCGACCTGCGGGGGTTCCATGTCCTGTACGCCCCGACAAACTTTTCGCTGTAAACCTGCTTGTTGTCCAGAGCCTTTGTCAGAATCCCCTGCTCAGACTTGAAAACTCCCGGAAAAATCTCAATCATCTTATGTTTTTGAGCCGCTGTTTGTATTTCTCAATTAGCGCGCTGTTAATGGCTGGGTTTGCATAGTCAATCCTCGCCGCTATGGCAAGCTTTGCAGCCAGCATCCTTGCAATCCTTCCCCGCTTCGGCTTGTCGGCTCCGTGGATCGCGTCAACCTGGAATATAACGCCGTACTTCGGCGGATTCGCCCCGGTCTTCAGGTGCCTGAACAGCGCCTTTTCAGCCCCGAGGACCTGTATCGTCGAGGAGGGCATCCTCGCAAGGTTCTCGAGCGAGCCTGCGAGCTTTATCAGCCGCGCGCCGACGGTCGGGCCGGCGAGCTCGCTTATGTTCGGCGCCAGCCGCTTCATGCTCTTGTCGACGTACTTCTCGATGTCGTCCCTCAGCTTGTACATCTCAAGGGCCTGCCCAGCGTACCTCCGTATTATCTTGTACTCGTCCTCGCCAAGCTCCGCGCCGACGCTCTTTTCCGCCATGTTTTTTATCTTCCTGTCCTCAATCTCGGTCCGCGGGCCTGCGAAGGCGTACTCTGAATACTTCCTGTGGTCCTTCACCACGGAGTCCAGCTCCGGGAAGTGCAGGGAATACCACTCCCTGAGCCTCTCGACAAAGACGTTCACGTCCTTGTCCACATCGTCGAGCGCGGAAATCGCCTGGATTACCTGGGCGTCCTTCTTCGCAAAGCTCTTCCTGAGCCCCTTTCTTGCGTCGGCAAAAGCCTTTTGCCTGATTTCCTCAAGGTTCATTTCGCCAACTTTATAAATCTCCGCCTATATAAAGAAGACGCCGTGGGCAACATCAAACAGAGCTTCATCAAGAATGCGGGGAAGAATCTCATCAGCCAGCACGCTGCGGAGTTCAGCAAGGACTTTTCCCAGAACAAGCTGATTGTCTCGAAATACATCGAGGCGAACAAGGTCCTGCGCAACAAGGTAGCCGGGTACATCACCCGCAAGATGAAGACAAAGGACAGGCCGCCATCAAAGGTCTACATCCAGAAGGCGATTGAGAAGCGCGCAAAGAGCACTGTGCGGCGCAGGCAGCCACGTTTTTAAACATCAGAAAAACTGCGTTTTTCCGATACCTTTTCCCTATGCGGACAGCCAAGCTTTTAAACTCCTGAACCCACCGGCATTTTATGGAAAGCGGGAGAGGGTATTTTTCACTTTTTTCAGCCATAGGCATCGTCCTGATGGCGTACTTCCTTTTCTCAGTCTACTCCTTGCACACCTCCATCCTTTCTGAGGGCCGCTCTACGTCAATCCTCCTCGACCGGCTCTACACCTCGAGGAAAGGCGCGGAAACACTTTTTTGGGAGGCTGCGCTCGTCAAGGATTCCAACGATGAAAAGATGCTTTCCTGGGAAGCCGCCCTCGAGAACGATCAGATAAGCACCGCAGCATGGGTCGGCGACGCGATAAACTCCTCTGCCCTCTCCTGCAACCTCTCCGCAATGCAGCTCCAGCACGGGGGGACTGACCTCAGCGATAGGGTTGACGATTCCCCTAATAAAACCTACGAATTCGTTGACTGCCTCGCCCCGCCGCTTTCGGGCCAAGAGGATTCAATCCAGGTCCATCCGTGCAACGTCTCAGGCATCCCCGCCTTCGCCGCCGTCATCTGTTTCAAAAGCCCGGAAGCAGCCACCTATTTCGCGGCAAACAGCGGCGACCTCAAATCCATACCCACAACCTGAGGGTATACACATCGTTCCCGGAAAAAAACATCCGCTCGGCAGATACCCTCTCCCCCACCCTCTGGTTATACCCTATTCCCATTTCCACTATGCTAAACCCGAATTCATACTGCGGGCTCAGCAGCCCCAACTTTTTCTTAATTTCGCCCTGGATGCAGCTTTCATCATACTTGCATCCCTGGACCATCCCATCTCTTACAATCCTCACTAGCACGTCGTTCGCATGCAGCTCCATCAACCTGTAGTTCGGCCCGGCCTGCGGCTCCGGCGTCATGGTCGCGAGCATTATTATGAACACTACCGCGAGGAAAACCGGCTCCATTAGGTACATCAGCCCCCTAGTAGACCGCAACCGTAAGCACCGCATCCTGCTCCACACCCCCAACCTGCACGCCAACAAGCCGCTTCACGACAGCCCGATTATCCGCATCAGGAAGCCTGTCAAGGTACTCCATCCCGCCAGCCTCAATCCCGACCGACAGGTTGTACTTCCCAAGCCCGTACATCTCCCGCACCTTGTCCCTGCCTGCTTTCAGCATTTCATCAAGCGCGTTTACCTTGCCAATGTCCAGCACCCGTTCTTCTACCGATTTACTTTCCCAGTCGTAATGCGCAAGCCCCGGGTGGTAAACGTCCTGAGCCGTCCAGTCCACCCCCGTTTGGCTATACCCTGGATTGTGCACAAGGTCATTCGACACGGTGACCGCAATCTCCTCCATCACCACTCTCCTGTGCGCCTCGGAAACAGCCTCCGCGCTCCCTGCCAGGTATGCCAGCGCGACAAACACTAGCCAGAGCGACGCCACAAGCCCGACCATGGCGGAAAGGCTACTCTGCCCTGACCGTGACCGAACCGTTGGCATTTTCAATTCTCACCACCCCGCTATACGCCTTATCCTCGGCAGAGACGTTCCCGAAAACCCGTTTCGAAACCTCCGCCCCGCCCCGCTTCATAGTCAGCTCAGTCCCATTCGACTCAAGGGTAAAGTTGCTCACTTCCAGCCGGAGGCTCACTACGTTCCCGTCGCCGAGGAAGTGCACCCCGCCGGCGGCATTCGCAATTTTCGTTAGCTCAAGGTTCATTTTCGCCTTCGAGCCGAAGTGCTCCTCCTTCTCGCTGAATCTTATGTATATCCCCCCGAAGGCTGCGATTATCATGGCGGAAGCCGCCAGGACCATCATTGCCTCGAGGGCAGCCTGCGCCCTCATGCCCTATTTGGCAAGCTCTGCCAAGGCGCCATTCAGCTGGCTTGCCGCAGTCTTGTTCAGCTCTAACGCCGCGCCCTTCGCAAACCCGACGGCTATCGACGCGACGGCTATCCCCACCGCGAGCATCATCAGCGTTACCAGCGCGCCGGAGACCGCCCTTGATGCCATCAGCCTTGTCCTGAGTATTTTCCACATACTGCCCACCTCAAACTTCCGGCGGGTTCGCTTGCTTATAAATCTTCCCATAACAAGATATTTAAACAACGGAACTTTTCTCTAATTGGAGGTAACATGGCACTAATAGTCGAAGGAGCCGCAATGGCTTTGACCCTTTTCGTCATCGGCGTACTGGCGAACTATTCCGGAATCGTGAAGAAGGCAGAGAAAGGCTTTGAGTTTATCATCGCCGGAGCTTTCCTGTACATCTTCACCGCCGCTCTCCAGTACACTCTGACATTCAGGGTTGCTGGTGTCTACATCGTGGAGCTCAGCACAACTTTCGGCATACTGATGGCGCTTGTCGCAATGGCTTCGAGCCTGCTTGCGCTGTTCTGCGTCCTTATGGGCGCGCTGTATGCTGTCGAGGAGCTCAGCCAGCAGCACGCAAAGCGATCCGGGAAGCGATAGGCGGCATTGCAGCATTGGGGCATCATTTCAGGTTGCCCTCGCATATCATATAAGGCTAAGGCTTTTTGTTATGCTGAACAGTGCGTTCCCCCCTACCAAAAGGATGGGAAGGTACATCAGCATCTTTTTTTTGTTCCCCTCCAGGTTGGCGACTGAAAAAGAAATAACAAACGGCTGGACCAGGAGGTTCAGCTGGATGCCCTTCACGAGTGCGTCAAGCATTCCTAGGTCTACCGTGAACAACGTCCCGTTAAGCAGGCCCACCAGCCCGCCGCCCATCGAGACCACGACGCCGAACAGGCATGACGCTATCATGAATCCGGCAAGCTGGGTCATCCTCTCGCTTGCAGTCGCCGACCTTGCCTCCTGCATGAGGTACTTTACCCTCCGTATGTATTCCGACGTCTCAAGGAAAGCCTGGCGCATGTTCACCCCCGTCTTGTGGGCGTCAACAAGCAGCGAAGAAGCCCGCTTCACGAGCTCTGAGCCGGTGTCCCTGTAGATTTTTGAGAGCGACTCCTCGACCGTGCTCCCCGCCTCAATCTCCCTCGAAGCCATGGAAAAGTGCCAGCTTATCCCATTGAGCCCGAGCTTTCCTATCCCGCTGACTATCCTCTCCGTCCTGTCCTCCGAAAACTGCGCAGCCTGCTCAAGGACGACTGGGAGGTTTTCCTCAAGGTCCTTTAGGAAGGACGCGTACTGCACAAGGGGGTAGGCGATGAACGCCCCGCCGGCGAACGCGCCTGCGGCCGCGGAAAATGCGACCGAGTTAAACGCCCCTGCGCCAAGCGCCCTTGCAAGCAGGATGCTGCCTGCAAAAGCCCCCACACCAAGCGCCATCCCAGCCCCAACTCGAAATCCCGCTCCGTGCCCGTACCCCAGCACTCCAAGCGCCCTGTCGAGCTCGTCCAGCATGCCATCCTTCCTCGTGCCGTGCAGCCTCTTCACGAAAACCGGCACTGTCGAAAGCTGGTACTGGTAAAGGCATATTGCGGCGAAGCTGAAGCCAAAGCCTATCCCCGAGCTTATTGCAAGCTCAGAGACGTCCGGCGAGTAAATCAGCATGCCTATCATCAGCAGGCAGACAAGAAGCGTCGGGAATACGACGGTAAAAACGGTCGACGTCTGGCTTAGAATGCCCGACTTCGCGTTGTGCTCCCTCAAAACATTCTCATTTTTCTTCAGTATGGCCTCAGCCACCTGCCGTATGCTCCCGCTGTTCGGCTGGGCGTACGAGCTCTTGAGCGCGGCAATTCCCTGGCCAACGAGCACCGAGTCGACTGAATCCGCTACCCTGTCCAGCCCGTCGAGGATGCTCGCCCCAGCCCGTTCCCAAATCAGGACGCGCCTTACCTCCTCGGAAAAATGGCCGTAGCCGGAGGAAACGCGCTCAAGGCATTTCCGGAACAGCCTGCCGGAGCCCATATCCGCCGAAACCACAAGGAGCCCGAGCCCCATGTCCGTTTCGAATTCCTCTGCGTACCTCTTCCTGCACTTATCAGGCTCAATCAGCGAAAGCGCAAAGCAGCCAAAGCCAGCCATCCCGGCAGCCAAGAGCGCCCTTGAAAGCCCACCCCCAAGCAGCCCAAACAGCGCGAGGAGCAGCAGGAAAACCATGCCGAAACCCAAAATTCCCAGGAACACAGAATACACAAACCACTCCTCCGCAGAATGCTCGAGCTGCGACTTTGCAAGGCTCTTTCCAAGGTATTCTCTTGCCGTAGAGGGTATTGGTACAAGCGGTTTTATCTTTTGGCTGAGCTCTACGAGGCTGTCCTTTTTCAAATCTTCAGAACGGCAGCGAGATTGGCATGCTTATGAACCCAAACCACTGCAGCACGAAAACTATGACGATTACCGCAAGGACTGCGATAACCGCATACACCAGCTTTCTCTTCGTCTCGTCTTCCATCAAAACCGCCCAGTACCAGTCTTTTTGGCTTAACTTGCATATAAACCTTGTTCGCTGGTGAAATCAGAACTTTATAAAACTATCTAACTTCTCGCAGCCGAAGCTCACCCACAGCCCGAGGAGGTAATGTGATAGGAAGCCATAAGTCCCGCCGGTGCCGTACGCCAGGTAGGCAATCACAAGGAATCCGGCAACCCCGATGCCGACGCGCTTCCTGTCGAACCCGCGCGGCGTCTTTACTTCAGTAAGGTAGCCGAGACCAAGCCCGAGCAGCGAGCCGCTGTACTCGCTGTACATGAATCCAGGGCTTATGTAGAGCGCAAAAATAGTGAGCGCGAGAACTCCGCCGAGCAGGTACCACCTGTACCTCTTTTCAACCTTGTACTCCGGGAATCTCTTCCAGAGGCTGAATACAACGTACCCTTCCACCGCGCCTATAAGCAGCCCGGCAACAACGTCCTGCCAGAAGTGTTCCCCCATGGCCACCCTGCTTATCGCGACCAGCAGGGCAAGGGAGTAATACCACGGCTCCTCCCTGAGGAATGAAAGCAGCGCGCTTATCCTGGAGGTGTGTGCGCTCGGGAAAGAGTAGCTTGGCTCAGTTGCGCCGGCAGGCCTCTGGACCGCGAAAAAGTTCTTCAGCCCCCCGATGAGAAGCGAGTCCAGGAGCAGTACGCCTGACAGCCCGATGCTCCGCTTCCGCTGGCCAGTCCAGACAAGAAGCCCTATGACTAGCAGGAAAAAGTAAAGCCCGCCAAGCTCCGTTACTATTTCCCAGACCATAGCTCCCCTAAATATACCAACATTTAAAATCTTATGCCCCTTATACAAACCATGAAGCGCGGAGTCTCGCTTTCCATGGAGCTTGTGGTTTCCCTTATCCTCCTGCTGTGCGTGGGAATCCTGCTAATACTCTTCTTCCAGGGAAGGATTTATGAAACAGTCAAGATGGTGGAATTCGGCGGCTCTTTCAGCGCCGAAGAGGGCGCTGGCAGGATAATCTCCGGCTACTCATAGGCATTTTATATATTCTGAAACCCACCCCATTCTCATGAAGCGCTTGCTCTTGCTGTTCCTCCTAGCTGCAGCCGCGGCAGCCAGCCCGCTCTCCGAAACCGAAACCGAGTTCAGCCTGCCTGCCGCAGGGATAAGCCTCTACGGCACAAACTCGACATACTCGGTCTCTGACATTGAAAGTTCTGTCAAGAAGTTCCAGGCGCAGAAGGTCGAGCCCGCGGACTATGCCTTTCAGGCAGCGCTATTTGCTGCGGAAGCCGCAACCTTCACCGCGCTTGAGGTCAAGTTCTCAAAAGCCCTACGGTTTTCTGACGAGGCTTACAAGAAGGCAGGCTTGACAACGCGGGGCAAGACGGCATCAAAGGACGTCCTGAAAGCCGCAGGCAAAAAAGTCAAGGAGGAATCAGCAGGCACGTTCTCCGCGCTCCAGCTCACGGCAGACGCAGTCCGGGCGCTTGCGATCTCCGGGCCAACGCCAGGCGGGCTTAGGAAGGCGGCAAAGCACGCAGTCTACTGCGCTGCGGAAAACTACGCCTACGCCCTGTCGAAGGGCGTCTCCCCTGGCGACCCGAAGATGAATGAGGCAGCAGACTACCTCCGGCTGGCAGTCCTGCACTACCGCAGCTTTTCCCCAGCCATAGACGCGGCTTCCCTTACCTACACAAAATACACCCCCACTGGCTTCAACAAGGTCGTCGAAAATTCCATCCTTTCAGTCCAGGCCAGCAAGCTCGCCCTGAAAAACAAGCCGGCAAAAAAATCCGCCCAGCTCTCCATCCGATAGGCTTTTATTGAATCGCGCCTTTAGCAAACCATGGACGGAAAGGAATACCGGGTTCTAATGCGGGTTGGCGGAGCGACATTCGTGACAATCTTCATCCTTTTCATCTTTGTAGGCGCCGTCAGCGGAGAAAGCATCTGGGAGATGGAGGCCCTCAACCTCGTAGAAATCTTCGTTGCAATCCCAATCCTCTCTGTGGCATACTACTGGCTAATATCCAGCAAGGTGGAGGAGTTCGAGAAGCGGCTTGAGGTCCAGGAAAAGCTCTTCGAGAAGATAGTCAAGGAGTTCGGAATCGAGGAGGAGAAGCTTACCCTCGAAGAGAATGACATCTCGCAGGAGGAGAAGACCCTGAAAGAGGACATAGGCGAGCTAAAGGGCCTTGTCAAGCACATGCACTCAGACCTCACCGTTTTGCGGGAGAAGCTGAAGCGGAAGTGACCACAAACCTTTTTTAAGCCCCCACGATTGGTAATATCATGAAACAGTCATTAGATTCCGTAAAGCGCGGGTTTGCGCAGATGCTCAAGGGCGGCGTCATAATCGACGTCACCAGCCCTGACGATGCGAAGCTTGCAGAGCACGTAGGCGCTGTTGCAGTGCTCGTCACCGAAAAGCTCGCCGCTGACACCCGCGGGACTGATTACATCGGGCGGATGGCAGACCCAAAGGTCATCACTGAAATCTCCAGCGCAGTCACAATCCCTGTGATTGCCAAAGTCCGGCTTGGCCACATATCCGAGGCCCAGATTCTAGCGGAGCTAAACGTCGACATGATATTCGAGAGCGATGACACCCCGGCGCCAGGCATCTGCTACATAGACAAATGCGAGTTTTCCACGCCGTTTGTCTGCGGCGCATCAACCCTCTCCGGCGCGCTGAAGCGCATCGACGAGGGCGCATCAATGATACGCATCAACGGCGACTCCGGCTCCGGCAGCGTCTCAGAGCTTATCGGCAATATACGCACCATCAGCAGCGAGGTGCGTGCGCTTGTCGAGAACAGGAACAGCAGCTCCTTTTTGGCGAAGAAGGCTGACGAGTACGGCGTCTGCTTCGAGCTGGTCGAGGACACGGCTAAAATCGGCAGGCTTCCCGTCGCTTGCTTTGCCGCAGGCGGCATAAGCACCCCTGCCGACGTCGCGCTTGCCATGCATATGGGCTGCGACGGCGTTTTTGTAGGCTCAGGGATATTCAAGGCGCAGCACCCTGACAAGATGGCGAAAGCTCTTGTCTTTGCATCTGACAACTACTCAAAGCCGGACATACTTGCTAAAGTGACTTCTGCGGCCGGAAGGCCGATGCCTGCGAAGAAAAAGCTGCAGGCCTGATTAGAGCAGAATTACCATCAGGTCGAATATGACCGAGCTCAGCTTTTTGAGAAAAAGCTGATGCAAAAACCTAAAGCAGGATTACCATCAGGTCGAATATGACCGAGCTTATGAAATGCATCAGGAAGCTTGGCAAAATCGAATTTGTCTTCAGGTCAACCCACCCGAAGGCGTAGCCCGCGAAAAACGAGTATGGCACCTCAAGCCAGGGCTTTCCTATATGGACCAGCATGTACACGAACGAATGGACCAGGTTCCCCCACCACTTGTCCTTCAGGCTGAACAGCAGGAAGCCCCTGTAAAAGAACTCCGTCGAGAACATTATAACACCAACCAGCGCCTCGAAAGCTATGAACATCCACCAGCTGTCAAGCGCCCCCTTCCACTCGGGGTAGTACAGCTTGAAGTCCCCAAGCATTGCGCCGTATGCCATTATCGGCATTGCTACCAGAAGGAGAATTGCGGAATACTTCAGCCCCGTTCTCCAGTCCCCAAGCTGCATCCCATACGCTGGGAGCTTCTTGCCCCACGCATGCAGGACAATCATCGGGATTGCCGCAAGGAAAAGGAACGTGTGCGCCGTCCTCATGAACACGCCTGGCGGGCTTGTGAAATAGCTGCACCATGCCAGGACGCCGGCAAGGGCGAGCACCAGCAACTTGTTGACTTTCTCAATCTTCATGCCCACGTATAATATCTAAATCTATTTATACTGAAAACTGCAATATTCCCCCCATGCCAGCCCGCACTTTCATGGGCAAGTCCCCAAAGTGGGACCAATCCTGCTACATCGACCAAGCGGCAGTCCTGATTGGCGACGTCACCATAGGGAAATCATGCAGCGTCTGGCCTGGAGCGGTAATCCGCGCCGACGTGAACAAAATCCAGATTGGGGACAACACAAGCGTCCAGGACAACTGCGTCCTGCACGTCTCCGCCGCCAGGGGGATAAAAATCGGGAGCAATGTCGTCATCGGCCACGGCGCCATAATCCACAGCTGTGAAATCGGAGACAGCTGCGTCATCGGGATGGGCGCTACAATCCTAGAGGGCGCGAAAATTGGAAGGGGTGCCGTCATCGGGGCGAACTCGCTCGTCCGCGAGGGGCAGGAAATCGGGGAAATGGAGCTCGCAGTCGGTTCGCCCGCAGTTGTGAAGAAAAAGCTTGCCGACCTTTCCCTAAACAAGCACCTTCTTGGGGAGTACGCACTCCTGGCTGCCAGGCATCGGTCAGAAAACATTAAAAAATAGCCGCCATTCAGCACTTATGAAGCTTATACTCGCCGCAATCCTGCTCTGCCTGCTTGTTATCCCGGCAGCCGCCCAAGTGGAGGAGCCCCAGAAAATTAATGTGTTCGAGGTAGTAAAGAAGATTATCAATGCCGTTGGCGACTTCATCATGCGCGCCTTTGACCGGGTTTTCAAGTTTAACGAGACTGAAGCAGAACTATCCGACTGGGAATAGTAAATATTTAAATACCCAACTGTCCAATAGTCTTCTATGGCAGAAGAGCACAAACACGAAACGCTCCATGAGGAGACTGGCATTAGCAAGTACCTCATAATAGCCATAGTCCTTGCGATAGTCGTAATCGCAATATTGCTAATGCCCGCTCACTGGTTCTACTGGCTAACCTACAGGTAAGCATCGCTTTTTGCATAAGCTTCCCGGACGAACTACGTTCGTCTGGACCCAGAAAGCTTCGCTTTTCCGGGTTTTGTAAAAAGCTGTCTGGCTAACCTACAGGCAGTTTTGCTATCTGCAGGACGACGACTGTCCCTACAAGCCAGGCAACATACCCATCAAAAACAGCCAGGTTACCGAGCGAGTACCTGAAAAGCAGGGTGCTAAGGACCAGGATCACAAGGCTCATAGGCCCGGCAAGCGGCCTGACCCCGCGGTGCATAAGGTAAAGGAACTGCGCGGCTATTGTTACCAGCGCGAACGCGCCAAGCAGGTACGGGTTTGCCGCCCCGGAAAGCATGCCCCTGAACAAAATCGCCCCCACAATGACCGAAACTATGTTCGCAGGCAGGCACAGCATGAACATACCCAGCCTAATCCGCATTAAGTATTTATAATACCTCCGTCTCCTAACGCCCATGGAAGAAAACAAGCAAACCTTCGTCCAGAAGATAAAGGCGAAGCTCAAATCGAAGCCAAAGCCAAAGCCGTCCTGCTGCTGCCGCTGATGATTAGCGAATTCAGCAATTGGCTGGTTTACGGATTATTTGGGATTTCAGCCGGCTCACCCTCAGGTGCAGCCTTGGAGTTTTTTGTTTCTGACGCAATAAAAATCCTTCTCATGCTCCTTGTTATGATAACCTTGATATCCTACCTCCGGACCTACGTCTCCGAGGAGCGCATACGCAAGTCGTTCACGGGTAAAAAAGCCGGCGCAGGGAATATTGCAGCCGCATCCTTCGGCGCGCTGACGCCTTTCTGCTCCTGCTCCTCAATCCCGATATTCCTGAGCTTTGTCGAAATGGGAATCCCGCTCGGCGTGGCATTCTCGTTCTTGATAACCTCTCCCCTGATAAACGAGTACCTTGCAGTCCTCATGTTCGCCACTTTCGGCCTGAAAGTCACTGCAATCTACATCGCAAGCGGCATGGCGATAGGAATCCTCGGTGGAATCCTCCTTGACCGCCTTGGCATGGAGAAATACCTCATCCGCGATGTCACCAAGCTCAAGTCGTGCTCCAAGAAAGCCGAGCCTAAGTCCTGGCAGGAGCGGCTTTCCTACTCCCTTTCCCAGTCAAATGCGATAATCCGGCGGATATTCCCCTACGTCCTCCTTGGGCTTGCAGTCGGCGCCTACCTGCACGCCTACATCCCTGAGGCGACTGTGCAGTCCCTCATAACTAGGACCGGCATCTTCGCAGTCCCGCTCGCCGTCGCCCTCGGCGTCCCGCTCTACGCCAACTGCGCCGCAATCGTGCCAATCGCCGTAGTCCTCTTCCAGAAGGGCATCCCCCTCGGCACAGTCCTCGCGTTCATGATGTCGACCGCCGCCCTCAGCCTGCCGGAAGCGGTAATACTCAGCAGGGTTATGAAGCCGAGGCTCGTCGCCGTTTTTTTCGCAGTAATAGCGCTTGCAATAATTTTTACAGGCTACCTTTTCAATTTAATAATCTAGCCGAACATCAGCAACGACCTTCTTTCAAAAGAAGCTCGACCAAGAAACCATTTAGCCGAACATCAGCAATTCTGGCTTAAGTATCAGGACAAATCCGAGCCCCGCAATCATCAGCCCGCTCACCAGCTTGAGCCACTTGCCCTCTTTCTGCGTGACTTGGTGCTTCGTCATCGTGTAGACCGCAATCGCGAAGATAGCAAGGTCGTCAAGCATGTACATCAGGATGTACAGGGCAAAATACAGGTAGTACTCTATCCTCGGCAGCTCGTGCATCGAGATTATCGTTGAATATATCACCGGCAGCCCTGCCGTGCACAGCAGCTCCACGAAGTTCACGGTGACCGCGACTGCCATCACACCAAGCATCATAGCGGGCGCTATACTCTGCTTGACGAGCTCATTCATCCTGTGGACGATCTTCTTCTTCAGGTGGAGCGGTATCGACAGTGAGATGCCCTTGCCGAACCAGAAGAAGTCCTTCAGGTTTATCACTCCAGCAGCTATCGCGCCGAGCCCGACGACTGCCCTCAGCCAGGGCATGTACTTCAGGTAGCTCACGACATTGAACGCCGCCGCTATGAACATATAATATACAAGCCCGGAGACGAAAATGAACGTCCCGCCGATTATCATCATCTTTTTCCGGTCCCCGCTCCCTATCAAAAGGGCAATCAGGAATGTCAGCACCCACATCGCGCAGGGGTTGAACCCGTCGAGCAGGCCTATCACTACCGTGAAAACCGGGAGTGAAAATGCGTCAATCCCCACCCTGCCTAAAAACGGAAGGGTAACCGTGTCTGTCGCCTCGCAGCTTTCCACTCCGTTCGGCTCGGCAATCTCCAGCGCGTCCCTGCAGCCGTTTTCTATGCACCCGGCAATCTCTGCCTCAATCTCCGCGCTGGATGTCTCATCACTGTCATAGCCGACAAAATGTTTCTCGCCAATTATTAGGGTAGGCACCGAGGATGGGTTGAACCCGCAGGTTTCCCCCATCTGCAGGAAAAGCTCCTGGTTCGGCACGCTCTCAAGGAGTTCGTACCTGTGGACCTCAAGCTCCGGGTATTTTGCCTCCATCGCGTCAAGGAAAACCTGCTCCTTGTGGCAGTGCGGGCAGCCCTCTGCCCAGAACATGTACGCCTTAGTCTCGTGCCCGCCTGCGGCAAAGCCAAAGCTGCTGAATAGGAGCAATACTAAACAAGCGATGAAAAGCTTTTTCATGCGAGCCATATTGTTTATTTCTTTTAATGGTTTTAGTCCCTAGGCAACTAGCTATTTGGCTATCCTCCACAGCCTCCTCCGCAGCTGCCAGTGCATGACGACCCGCCAGTGCAAGTCGGGCTTCCGCAGCTGCCGCTCCCTGGCGGCCCGCCCGGGTTGCTTGGCTGTGCTTGGACTTCCACTATCCCAGCACCTCCGCCGCCCGAAGACCCAAAATCTGTGCCCAGTCTGTAGTTGTAATACAGATTCAGCGATCCGGCTGCCATGGCGGCTAAAAGAAGGAGCCCGACAACAAAAATCAGCAGTTCGTTTCCAAGTAGTTCTTTTATTGCAGTTGTTTTTTTCATTCCCCCCCCCCCTATATCTGCCTCAGAGCCTCCGCAGGATCTATCTTCGACGCCTTTAGGGCCGGATAAACTGTGGCTGCTGTCCCCACGAGGACCGCTAAAGCTACAGCTGCCACTGCAAGGTACGGGTCAAAGGCACTGGCAATCTCTACTTCAGCAATCAGGGATCCTGCAATTGATGTGACTATAATGCCTAAGGCATATCCAATTGCTCCGGATACAAGGCTAAGCACCAATGCCTCGGTTATGAATATTCTGGCAATGTGCTGCTTTCTGAAGCCAATTGCCCTGAATATCCCAATTTCCCTTGTCCTCTCGTTTACAGAAGCCATCATCGTTGTGAACACCATCAGCGAGCCAATTAGGAGTATAATTACCCCAACGGCCATGCCAAAGTTGCTTATCTGCTTTATTGTTTGCATCTTCTGTTCCACAACCTGCTTTATGGGCGTGGCTTTGCCATCAGGAATTGCCTCGTTTATCTGCCTCGCCATTTCCTCTACTGGGCATCCTGAGCATATAGCTGCAACTTCCACAAGGGTTATCTCACCTTCTTTGCCAAGCAGCCGCTGGGCTGTCCGCAGGTTCATGAAAATTATTGAGTCGTCCTGGGAACCCGTTTCCTCGATGACGGCTCTTACATTGAAACTCATCTCCCTGCCATTGCTGGAGAGTGTTACCGCATCCCCAGGCTTCTTGTTTAGCTTTTCAGCCACGCCAGACCCTATTAGGATATCTTCCTCTTTCAAGCCTGCAATTTCAGTCACAGTCACCATTTTAGTTGGGTCTATCGGGCTGGCCTTCTCCACGCGGACCAGCTCTATACCGCTCTCAGGGGTAAACTTCCACCATTTCTTTAGCTTAATTTCAGTTGCCAGCTCGGCACCGACTAGCAGTATGGTTTCTCCATCAACATCAACTGCGCCAAGCAGCTTTTCTGACACCGTTGCAAGATTATTCTTATTTTTAATCTCCCAGATACTGTCTATCCTCTCCTCTTTTATTTGCCGAACGTCATACTGGGCGCCTGGGATTGATATCCCCCCGTAGGTCATGGACAACGTATTTGCTTTCGGGACAATCATGATGTTTGCCCCGTATTCGTCCAGCTTCTGCTGTACGTCCTGCTGCATTGCCTCAGTAATGGAGAAAATAGTCACTATGGTCGCTATGCCAATCACCATGCCAAGGACAAGGAAGAGCATCTTCTTCCTCCGCCTTTTTATGTTGTCCATTGCTATGTTTCCGAGCTTCATTAGAAGTATTTCCCTCCCAGTTCAATGTCAGCTTTTTTGATTAGCACGTTTCCGCCTATAACTTCTCGGTCCAATGGCGCCGGGTTGCATCCGCCTTCCTCTATGTTTATCCTCGTGGAGGGAAACCTCCGCCCGCAGTTGTTGCAAACCATATAGTCCCCTTCCTGCCTGTAGCCCTTCTTAGCCTCAAAGCAGACATCGCAGGCGTCAAACGCCGCCCTGTATACCCCATCACTGGACTTAAGCACAAAAAAGCGGATGGTTTTCCCCCCAGCGCCGTTATAGCTGTAGAAATGCGCCTTTCCGTCATTGATTTCTGAGATTGGTATCTTTAGGGTCTGGCCCTCCTGCTGGACTTTTTCCCCACTAACACACCCTGCAACAAGAAAAACCAAAAGAATAACGAGTCCAGATTTACCCATTTTTGACCTCCCGGTCCAGCTTGCCATCCCTCAAATGCACTATTCTATGCGCGCTCATAGCTATTTTTTCATCATGCGTGACCATCACAATCGTTTGCCCCCCCTTGTTTAATTCCTTTATCAGGCTCAGGATCTCGTCACCGGTTTTCGAGTCAAGGTTTCCGGTCGGCTCATCCGTAAGCAGAATCTTTGGAGTATTCACAATTGCACGCGCAATTGCCACCCGCTGCTGTTCCCCCCCAGAAAGCTTGTCTGGAAGCCTATTCTCCTTGCCATGCAAGCCTACTCTTCTGAGGGCGT
Organism: archaeon; assembly: GCA_043822065.1. GTDB lineage: Archaea > Undinarchaeota > CAZHTU01 > CAZHTU01 > JBDRCC01 > JBDRCC01. The sequence continues at coordinate 29,031 of JBDRCC010000020.1, forward strand.
CCATTGCCTTCTCGAGCTGCTTTTCGCCTGGCATCTTAGAGATTGAAAGCGGCAGCATTACATTCTCCATCGCCGTCAAATATGGGATTAGCTGGTATGACTGAAAAACAAATCCAAGGTTCCGGAACCGGAAATCTGCCTGCTTTTCCTGGTTTAAATCATATACTCTTATATTGTCCATGGAAACAATCCCTCTCGTTGGGGTATTCAAAATTCCAAGAATGCTCAGCAGAGTGCTTTTTCCAGAACCAGACGGTCCCATAACAGCAAGCATCTCCCCTTGCTTCACATTTAAGCTCACATCCTTAAGGGCAGAGATAACCCTATTTCCATCCTCATACTCTTTTGTTATATTCTCCAATTCAATTATGTTCATGCCTACTCTAAGGATGAAACAGCTATTAAGCTCTTGTTTGAAACTAGTTTCACAACGTAAGACGGGTGTGCCTTAGATAGAAACAGTATTACTTCAAAATAACGACGTTGGTCATGCCGCGCCGCTTGCGCTCGATGACGCCCTTTCCCTCTAGCTTGTCCAGGATCCTTGTGACCTTGACCTTTGTCATGCCAGCCTTCTCAACCAGCTCTGCCTGGAAAATCGCGCCGTCAGCCTTTTTTATCTCCTCATACAGCCTTTTTTCGTCTTCGGCAAGAGGCGGAAGCCTTACTGCCTTTCTTCCTGCCCAGTCATCCCCCTTAAGGTACACAAGGACACCCGACCCGCATAGGGCTATTATGAAAAAGAAATTCAGGAAAACATACGGCGGGAGGCCTTCTGTATGGGTGCATCCCTCGTGCCCCATGTCCCCGCAAACCAGCGCGCACTGCTCAGCCTCTTTCTTTAGGCTGTCCGAAATGGAATAAAAGGAAATCACGAGAACTAGGGCTGAACATAGGACTATCCCAACTCCCAGCTCCCGTGGCCCAAACTTGCTTAGAGGCATCTTTATATCAGCTTCATCTGCTTCCCGACCTTCTCGAACTTCTCTATGCAGAAGTCCAGGTCGGCTTTTGTGTGCCCGGCATTAACTATTGCCCTGACCCTCGACGTGTCCTCAGAGACAAGCGGGTAGACAATCGGCCTGACGAAGACGCCCTCTTCGAACATCCTCTTGCTCAGCTCGACCGCGGTCGAGCTCTTGCCCACAATTATCGGCGTTATCGGCGAGACGCTCCGCCCGGTGTTGAAGCCGAGCGCTTTGACCTTCTCCTTGAAGTGCTTGGTGTTCTTCCAGAGGTTCTTCAGGTGCTCTGGCTCGTCCCTGACGATGTCAAGGACCTCCATGCACGCGGCAACGACCGCCGGCGGGTGCGAAGTGGTGAATATGAAGCTCCTCGCCCTGTTCGTCAGGTAGTCCTTCAGCTCCTGCACCCCGGCGACGTACCCTCCGAGGCAGCCGAAAGCCTTTGATAGGGTCCCCATGTCGATGTCCAGCTTGTCAGCGACGCCGTAGTGGTGCGCCGTTCCCCTGCCTTCCGGGCCCATGACGCCGTCGCCGTGCGCGTCGTCTACCATGAGTATGGCGTCATATTTCTCGGTCAGCTCTGTTATCTGGTCAAGCGGCGCGGTGTCGCCGTCCATGCTGAACACCCCGTCAGTCACGACAAGCCGCTTCTCGTACTTCGCGCTTTGCTTGAGCGCCTCCTCAAGCCCAGTCATGTCGCAGTGGGGGTAAATCTTCCTCTCCGACTTGGTGAGCCTTACGCCGTCGATTATGCTCCCGTGGTTCAGCTCGTCGCTGATTATGACGTCCTTTTCCCCCATCAGCGCCTGGATTGTGCCTCTGTTCGCGGCAATCCCTGCGACGAAGATGAGCGAAGCCTCGGTCTTCTTGTACTCCGCAAGCTTCTTCTCAAGCTCTAAGTGAATTGGCATCGTTCCGGCAATCTGCCTGACTGCGCCGGTTCCGAAGCCGTATTTGTCAATCGCTTCCTTCGCCGCCTTTACGACCCGCGGGTGGTTTGTAAGGTTGAGATAGTTATTTGTTGATAGTGTGACGACTTCCTTCCCGTTCATCTTCACGCGCGGACCCTGCTTTCCCTCGAAAACCGGCAGCTCGCCGAACTGGCTCTTGCTCTTCAGGTCCTGGATTACATCTTTTAGGAATGATAAGTGATTCGTCATGTTTTTACCCCCAATCTACTCAATATGGATAAATTTATATTGTTTCTGCCCATTGCTTTGGCGGGGGAATTCTCATGGCAGAAATGCAAGCAGTTATGAAATTGAAGGCCGAGAAGGGCATGACACTTACAACGACTAAGGAGCCGGCGGTGAAGCCGGACTACCTAAAAGTCAAAGTCAGGGCGACCGCAATCTGCGGGACTGACAAGCACATCTTCGACTGGCACGCCCCATGGGACACCCGGATCAAGCCGCCCAAGATAATAGGCCACGAGCTGTGCGGTGAAGTCGTCGAAATCGGCGGCCACGTCTCAGGCTTCGAAGTCGGGGACATGATTTCTGCCGAAACCCACGTCGCGGACTGGACCTGCCCCCAGTGCCTGCGCGGAAACGCGCACATCTGCCAGAACATGAAGCTCTTCGGCGTCGACATCGACGGCGTCTTTGCTGATTATGCAGTCGTCCCGGCCAGAAATGCCTGGAAAAACGACCCCTCAATCCCATTCGAGATGCAGGCCGTCCAGGAGCCCCTTGGGAACTCAGTCTACACGACATACTCCACCAACCTGCCGGGGAAGCGGGTCTCAATTTTCGGCTGCGGCCCCACCGGCCTTTTCTCAATAGCGCTTGCAAAGGCGGCGGGCGCGTCGCAGGTCATAGCAGTTGCGGGGAGCAAGACGCACCTCGACTTGGCCAAAAAAATGGGCGCAACCCACATCATAAACCGCCACGAGAAAGACCCTGCAACGGAGATACTTGAAATCACCGGCGAAGGTGCGGACATAATGCTGGAAATGTCAGGAAGCGCCAGCGCCCTTGACCAGGGGCTGAAATCCCTGCGCCAGGGGGGCGAGGTCTCAATCCTCGGGCTTTACTCAAAGCCGCCGCAAATCGACTGGTCAAAGGACATAGTCCTCAAGAATGTCACCCTCTACGGAATCAACGGAAGGCTTATGTTCAAGACATGGGAAACCGTCGCATGGCTCCTCAGGGAAAAGGTCATCGACATATCGCCAGTCATCACCCACAAGTTCAAGCTGTCCGAATTCGACAAGGCGATGGAGGTCGCCCTTTCAGGAGAATGCGGCAAGGTCATAATGTTCCCAAAGTAGCGCTGGCAGTCATTCTTATTCTGCTGGCAGGAGGATGCATAGAAATGGCGAAACCAAAGGCAGGTCAGAACAGGATAGCGGTAGTTGACACGAGCAAAGGCGCGTTCAAGTTCGAGCTCTACGAGGCGCAGGCGCCAGTCACCACTGCAAACTTCATCAAGCTGGCAAGCGCAGGCTTCTATAACGGGCTCACCTTCCACAGGTACGAGCCTGGCTTCGTCATCCAGGGCGGGGACCCCAACGGCGACGGCACAGGCGGCAGCGGGGAAAATATCCCCCTTGAAATCAAACCTGAACTTAAGCACACCGCGGGGGCAGTCGGCATGGCGCGCTCCCAGAACCCGAACTCCGCATCAAGCCAGTTCTACATCTGCCTTGACGACGCAAACTCCCTCGACGGCAATTATGCAGTCTTCGGGATGGTCACCGAAGGCATGGACAACGTCCTCAAGCTGCGGGTTGGAGACGAAATCACCTCAATAACAATCGTGGGTTAGTGCATGGCAGCTGCCGCCTGCGCATAAGCAATCCCGCCCTTGGTGAAATATATATACCTGCGCCGCATTACGAAGAATATGGGAAAAACAGAGGGCATAATTCGGCGTGACAAGAGAGTTATCTCGCCATCTTTCGCACGCTCATCGCCCGTGGTCTTTGAAAAAGGGAAAGGCTGCTACCTGTGGGATGTTGAAGGCAAGAAGTACCTGGACTTCCAGAGCTCCGTCACAGTGTGCGGCGTCGGCTACCAGAACCCGGATGTCAAAGCTGCAATCCGCAGCCAGCTGGACAAGCTGATGAACTGCAACTTCCCGGACTACTACTCCGAGCTGCCTGTGAAGGTTGCTGAAAAGCTGGTCACCAAGGTACCGATTCCAGGCCAGAAAAAGGTCTTTTTTGCAAACTCCGGCACCGAGTGCGTCGAGTGCGCGCTCAAGCTTGCGCGCTGGCATACCGGGAAGACAAACCTAATAGGGTTCTATGGGGACTTCCACGGCAGGAGCTACGGAGCGGTCAGCCTGACCTGCTCGAAAAAGCTCCAGCACCAGGGCTTCGAGCCGCTGCTGCCGGGCGTGAAGCACAGCCACTTTGCATACTGCTACCGCTGCCCCCTTAACCTGGAGTACCCAGGGTGCGGTGTCGCTTGCGCGGATTACCTGGAAGAGGTTGTGCTAACCGATTCTCCGCCAGAAAACACGGCTGGGCTCATCTTTGAGCCAATACAGGGCGAGGGAGGGTACATAGTCCCACCCAAGGAGTTCCTCCCGCGGGTGCAAAAAATCTGCAACCGGAACAAAGTCCTTTTCATCAGTGATGAGGTCCAGACCGGGCTGTGCCGGACTGGCAGGTGGTCTGCATCAGAGGTCTTCAAGATAAAGCCCGACGTTGTCCTGCTGTCCAAGTCAATAGCCAACGGCATGCCCTTCGGGGCGGTGATTGCGAAAGAGAAATACATGCGCTGGCCCTCCGGGAGCCACTCCAACACCTTCGGCGGGAACGCGCTCGCATCAGCTGCGTCGCTCGCCGTGATAAATTATATGGAGAAAAAGCGGCTGTGGAAGAATTCAGAACAGGTGGGCAAATTCGCGATGGAGCGGCTGGAGAGGATGAAGGAAAAATACCCGATAATCGGCGATGTGAGGGGGAAAGGGCTCATGATTGGCGTTGAATTCATTAAGGACAGGAAGAAGACGCCGGCAGTGAAGGAACGGGACAAGATTGTGAAAACCGCCGTCCTGGAGGGCTTAATCCTTCTCGGCTGCGGCAAGAGCGTAATCCGGATAGCCCCGCCGCTTACCATAACCGAGGCGGAGATGGAAAAGGGGCTCAACTTGTTTGAGAAAGCGTGCAAGAGCGTGCGGACGTCCTAAAACGCAGTTTTAGCCTTTAGTCCCTGGCCCCGTAGACTGATTTCAGCCATCACGCACTTGCCGTGCACGACCTCGATGCCATTGTTTTTGCTGAAACCGATGGCTTCTCCCGATTCCGAGCTAGGCTGCATCCACACCTTCTTTATTTCTGCGTCCTTGCACGCCCTGACGATTTTTTCCGTGACCTGCGGCGAGACGACAATGTCCACAACATCCGGCTTCTTCGGCAGGCTCTTCAGGTCAGGGTAGCACTTGCGCTCCAATATCTTTTCCGCATTAGGATTAACTGGATAAGCCTCGTATCCCTGCGCCAGCAGGAACTTGAAAATTTTATGGCCGTATTTTCTAAAATTTGCCGAAGCCCCCACTACGGCATAAACATTTGTTTTCTCAAGAAACTTTTTTACCAGCGCCGCGTCGTCCTCGAAGCTCATCCCCATCTCATGCCACTCTGCGCCGCCGTGGGTGGACGCCGACTTGCCAGTGTAAACAAAGCCGAGCTTCCTGTAGTAATCAACCATGTTTTCCTTGCATATCAGCAGGACCTTTTCTTTTCCGAGCCCTTTGGAAATCTCCACAAACCTCTCGACCAGCCGCCTCGAAACCCCAAGCCCCCTGAACTCCGGCAGGACTGCGACAGTGAACACGACAACATTCTTCCCGCCCGGAACATGGCCAACCATGCCCTTCAGCTCCTCTGCACTGATGTCCTCCTTTTCTATTGTGGCGCCGTTTATTATGCCGATTATTTTCCCGCCCAGCTCGGCGACAAGAAATCCCTCTGGGAACAGCTCAATCCTTTTCCTGAACTTTTCCTCCGAAGCCACCTCAGGTGGAGGATAGCACCTGTCCTCAACAATCCACGCTGCATGCAAATCAGCCAGCCGCACCTGCCTGATGATTATCTCGTCCGGGCTCACCCCAATGCCCTCAGAAGCAGAGGTCACGTTTGCCATCTTCAAGCTCCTTAAGCCGCTTTATGGTCAGCTCCCGCCTCTTTTTGCCCTCAATGCCCTTTAGCTGGTCCTCTATGACATTGTCCCCGAGTTTCCTCAGCTCTTCATCTGCATAGTCCAGCAGGTACTCCTTGAAAGTCAGAAGCGAGTTCGGCAGGCAGAAGTTCCTAATCAGCCCCGGTTTTGCCATGTCCATGAAGTCCTTTCCAGTCCTTCCCAGCCGGTAGCAGGCGGTACAGAAGCTCGGGCTGTAGCCCATCTTGCAGATGTCCTCCACAATTTCAGCCATTGACCTTGAGTCATGAAGCGTGAACTGCTCCGCATCCCCTTTGCTGTCCTCCGAATACCCGCCGGGGTTCGTCCGCGAGCCCGCGCTTATCTGCGAGATGCCCAAGCCGAAGACCTCGTTCCGCATCTTTGCAGTTTCCCTTGTAGACAGAATCATCCCAGTGTATGGGACCGCCAGCCTGAGTATTGCAACCATCTTCTTGAAGTCGCCATCCGAAACAGGCGCCGGCGGCGTGCATGCGGCGGGCGCGTTCAGCGCCGGCTCGAGCCGCGGGACGGAAATCGTGTGCGGTCCGACGCCATACTTCTCGTCAAGGTGCTTCGCGTGGTATAACAATCCCATGATCTCAAACTTATAATCATAAAGCCCGAACAGCGCGCCAATCCCGACGTCGTCAATCCCACCCTCCTTGGCGTTATCCATCGCATATAGCCTGTTCAGGTAGTGCGACTTCGGCCCAGAGACATGCATCTTTTCATACGTCGGGCGGTGGTAGGTCTCCTGGAACTCCTGGTATGTCCCTATCCCCTTCGCTTTGAGCCTCCTGTAGTTCTCGACGGTCTGCGGGGCAATGTTGATGTTAACCCGCCGTATCTCCCCCTTCCCGACCTTCGTCGAATAAACAGTGTCAATAGCGTTCTCGAGGTACTCAATGTTCGCGGTGTTGTTGTCTTCTCCAGCGACAAGCAGGAGCCGCTTGTGTCCCTCCTTTTCGAGGAGCTCGACCTCGCGCCTTATTTCATCCGTTGACAATACCTTCCGTTTCAGCTCCTTGTTGTCCTTCCTGAAGCCGCAGTAAAGGCAGTTGTTTACGCAGACGTTCGTCAGGTAAAGCGGCGCAAAAAATACCAGCCTCTTGCCGTAAATATCCTCCTTTATCTTCCGCGCCGCAGTGAAAATCTTCTGTATTACTTCTTTGTCCTCTGTCTGGAGCAGGACGGCTGCCTCCGCCGGCGCCAGCCCCTTCAGCTTGAGCGCCTTTTCGACAACAGCAAGCGCTTCCGCGTGTGAAGCCTTCTTCCCCCTGGCAAGCTCTTCCTCTATTTTTTTCTGGTCAATGAAGCTTTCCATCATAATCCCAAGTCCGTCGGAGCCCTTCCCAGCCTCTTCAGCAGGGCTACGGTCTCATCGACGCTGTCCGCAGCCTCCGAGCCGCTTCCTGCCTTGTCCGGGTATATTGAATACAGCATCTTGTACTTTTTAGGCGTGACGTTAACCATCAGCGAGTTCCCGCCAGACTTAAGCCCCTTCTCCTTCCCTTCCCTGCCAAGTGTCTCGACAGCAGTCGTTACAAGTATCTTCGCGTCCGGCTGCATAAGCCTTGAAACAGCGAGCGCCTTCATAGCCAGCTCCAGCGGCGGCTGCGCCTCCTTTCCCAGCGGCGTGTCAGGGTGCGGGATGAACGGCCCGAAGGAGTACATCTCAGTCCCGAGCTCCTTTGTAAGCGCGATATCATTAACCAAGTCATCTTCCGTCTGCCCAGGAAGCCCAATCAGCCCCCCTGTCGCGATAAGGTAGCCCATCTTTCCAATCTCGCGTATCAGCTTCACCTTGTCTTCGAGCTTTTCTCCGGGGTGCAGCTTTGCATAAAGCTTAGGATTCGATGTCTCAAATCTCATCAGGCACGCCCTTGCGCCGGCGTCATAGAACTTCCTGTACGATTCCGCCGGCCTGTCCCCGAAGCTCACGAAAATCAGCGCACTGCACCTCTTCCAAACCTCGCGCACTACCCTTGCCAGGTCTTCGTCCGAATAATAGTCATCCTCGCCTGACTGTAAAACAAACGCTTTGAACCCAAGCTCCGTCGACGCCTTTTCCGCGGCTGCTATAATCTCGTCTGGCTCCATCCTGTACCTCTTCAACTCCTTGTTTCCTGCCCTCAGCCCGCAGTACTGGCAGTTCTGCTTGCAGTAGTTTGAGAACTCGATTATCCCGTGGACGCAGCATGCGTTCCCAAGAGCCCGGTGCCTCACCTGGTTTGCAGTCTCGTACAGCAGGCGGAGCTCGTTTTTGTCGGAAGTCTCCATCAGCCTGAGCCCGTCAGCCAAGCCCAAGTCAGGCGTCTGAGACGCCCTGTTGATTATCCGCCTAAACTCGCCAGAAACCTTTATGTCGTGGACCTCTGCCTGCGCCTCGTCAGCTCCCTTCAGCTGGAAGAACAGCTCCCTCCATTCCTTTAATATCTCAAGCGCCTCATCCCCAGGTATCTTCCCCACGATAAAACCGCCCTGGGCGTAGACATATTCGCCAACTTTAGGCATTATAAGGTCCGCCCTTGCTTTCCTTATCTCGCCAAAATACTCAACATCAGCGTTCTGCCCGCTTATCGCAGCAACTCTGCCGGGTATCGCATAGCACATGCTATCCCTTTACTACCGTATTATAAATAATTTCTGCCCAGCCGCAACGCCGATGCAATAAGTTAGGCAAAACTAACTCTACAGAACATTTATATACAAGTTAGCCTAAACTAACTCTCCAATGAAAAACAAAACGCGAGAGGACTACCTTCGTGCAATATTCCTAATCTACGAAACCCAAACTAGAAACCTGGCTGGGGTAAAATCAGTCGATATCGCGAAATCCCTGGCGGTTTCAAAGCCGAGCGTTTCCAGCATGGTTTCCAAGCTTTCAAAGGAGGGGCTTGTCCGGGCTCATCCCTATGGATTGGTATTCCTTACAAAGAAAGGGATCTCTGAGGCAAAGAAAATAACAAAAAAGCACAGGGTAATCGAGGTTTTCCTGACTGATATCCTTGGCTACGCGATTAACGAAGCAGAAGACGAGGCTCACCGGCTTGAGCACGCGTTTTCTGACGAGTCCATAAAACGGCTCTCTAAGTTCCTAAACAATCCACGGAGGTGCCCGCATGGCAACAGAATCTATAGTTAGCAAGGTCCCCCTTACCTCCATAAAACCCGGCGAAAAAGCAGTTATAAAACAGATACATGGGGGCGTCGCCGCAACACAGCGGCTTACGGATATGGGGCTTACAATCGGAACAGAAATTGAAGTTACGAAATGTGCCCCCTTCCTGGGCCCGGTCTGCATACGCGTCCGCAACTCCTGCCTTGCGATAGGCTATGGGCTCGCTTCAAAGATTTCTGTGGTGAAGAAACTTGAACGAAAAAAAGCTTAGGATAGTGCTCGCTGGGAATGCCAACGTCGGCAAGAGCGTCCTCTTCAACGCCTTAACCGGCATGCACCAGCACATAGGCAACTGGCCCGGAAAGACCATAGAAAAGGCAGAGGGCACTTTCTACTTCCATGACTACTTAATAGACGTCATAGACCTCCCAGGCATCTATTCCCTCTCCACCTTTTCAATCGAGGAGAAGATTTCCAGGGATTATATCGCCTTAGAAAATCCAGACGTCGTAATAAACGTTATAGATGCCTCTGTGCTTGAACGAAACCTTTTCTTCACCCTCCAGCTAATCGAGATGGGCGCCCCTCTCGTCGTTGCACTAAACCAGGTGGACCTAGCCAAGAAGAAAGGGATAACAATCGACCACGAAAAATTATCAGAATTGCTTGGCGTCTCTGTTGTTCCGACGGTTGCAATCAAAGACAAAGGCATATCCGCGCTTCTTGCAGAGGTCGTTTCAGTTTCCAAACAAAAACAAAGGAGGCATGAGCTAAAATACGGCAAACAGGTCGAAGAGAAGATATCAGAAATAAGCAGGCTTCTCAAAAAACACCCACCTCTCTACCCTCCAAGGTGGATGGCAATCAAGCTCCTGGAAAAAGACCATGAAATAACAAAGCAGGCAGACTCCTCAATAGTCTCAAGGGCGGGGGTTCTCTCAAAACAGCTCGAGAAAATCCATGGCGAGACCTCTAGTGCAGTGATATCTGGCGAGCGGTACTTCATCGCGTCTGGCGTTGCAAAAAAGACGATGAAAAAAATCGAATACAAGGAGACCCGTTCCGACCGGGTCGACTACTGGGCAACCCACAGGATATTTGGCTATCCTATAATGCTCTTTTCCGTCCTTTTAACGTTCTTCGCCATCTTTTCCTTTGGCAACTATGCCTCCGAACTAATGGTCTCCTGGTTCGCTAACAGCCACCTCCTTGTTAACCTGGTCTTCGGCAGCGGCGCGTTATCCGAAATTGTATGGAGCGCATTGGAGGGGCTGATTGCCGGCGTCACCATCGCACTTCCATACATCATCCCTTTCTACGTCGCCCTCTCTCTTCTCGAGGACACGGGATACCTCTCAAGGGTCGCCTTCCTAACGGACAAGATAATGCACCAAATCGGATTGCACGGAAAGGCGTTTATCCCGCTCATACTCGGCTTTGGGTGCAACGTCCCTGCCTGCCTTGGCTGCAGGATAATGGAGCGCTACCGTGAGCGGTTCATAACCGCTTTTCTCGCGACCCTCGTGCCGTGCGCCGCGAGGACGGTCATCATTATGGGGCTGGTTGCCGCGTATGTCGGCTTCGAATGGGCGATTGCCCTCTACCTTTTCGACATACTCATAATCTTCTTGCTGGGGAAGCTTGCAAACCGCGTGATGCCAGGCGAGCCGGTCGGGCTCATACTCGAGATGCACGCCCTCAGGAAGCCCTCAATAAAAATAGCGTTCAGCCAGGCGTGGTTCCGCGTGAAGGACTTTATAACCGTGGCATTTCCAATAATCATAGCCAGCAGCATCGTAATAAAAATATTCGATATCTTCGGCCTTCTTACAAAACTCTCTGACCTGCTTTCGCCCGTAACGGTAGGATGGCTCGGCCTTCCATCCATAGTCGGGCTAATCCTAATCTTCGGGATACTGCGAAAGGAGCTTATCCTAATCATGCTCGCAACACTTGTCGGCACCACCAACTTCGCTTCGGCGCTGAGCCCGCTGCAGATGCTAACTCTTGCCATTGTTACCATGCTCTACGTACCATGCGTCGCAACAATAGTGGCCCTGAAGAAGGAATTTGGCTGGAAAAAGGCAATCGGGATATCCGCTTTCGAGGTATTTTTTGCGATACTTGTTGCAGGCCTCGTGATGAGGGTGCTGGCGTTCGCTGTTTTTTGATTTCTTTTAAAGCACTGGCCTTCTTTTCTTCATCTCAGCCATGTCCATGACCTCTACTTTGGGTTTTATCCCCTCGTAATAAGTCCTCACATTAAGCCCCTCAAACTTTTTCTTTAGTTTGGTTATCTCCTCTTCAGAGACTACTTCAATGCCTTTTCTCTTCCAGGGGACGTTTACGTAGGTCATATCCGGTTTTATCTTCCTCGCAAGCGCGGCCATTTTAGCAGCTGAACCCTTATTCTCATTCAAAAGCATCATCTGGAGGCAGAACTTCCCCTGAAATCCCTTCCTGAATTTCCCTATTCCTTCGACCACTTCATCAAATTCGATCCCCATTGCCGGCCGGTTGACTTTCTTGAATGTTTTTCCATCAGCCGCATCAAGGGTCGCAACGACCATGTCCATCTTTTCCAGGTCATTTCTGACATCCCCCCTATGTAGAAGGCTTCCGTTCGTGAGAATTGCAACTGGTGTTTTCTCATGCTTCGTGCCCTTCAGCGTTTTTCTTATCTCGTCCACCATCTCTCCAAGATTTTCCGCAAGCGTCGGCTCTCCAGTCCCAGAAAAAGTTATTATGTCAAATTTTGGGTTTTTCTTGAGCGCATCCTGCAGGTCTTTACCAACAGCCCCTGTCCCGACAAAGACCCGCCTCGCGGCAGTTTTTTCAGTAGTGCTTCCCAGCTGGCAATAAATGCAGTCAAACGTGCACACTTTCCGCCTTGATATGGGGTCGACTCCAAGAGACCTCCCGAGCCGCCAGGAAGGCACTGGCCCGTATATCGTGCTCATCTGGACCTATGCTCCTCACACACGTTCTGCAGGCTCGCACTTTCCAGCATCCCCTGCTTAAATGATTCGATAGCGTCTTTTGCAGTTCCCATAGCCCCGACGTAGACAGCTACACCCATCCCACAAAGAAGCTGAAGCGCCCGCGGGCCGAGCTCCCTGCAGACCAAAACGTCCGCTCCAGTCCGTTTTATTATCTCCGGCGGAAGCCCAGTTCCGCCCATGTGCGAGCTCGTGTTCGGGAAAACTTTTACTTCCGCGGTTCCAGTATCATAAAGCGTGTACGTCCCGCACCTTCCGAAGTGCTGGGCTACAGGCGCGCCAAGCCCTCCATCTCCATCAGTTGGTATGCATAGTCTCATTTGCCCATTGCCTCCCTTCCCCTGCCCTTGTATCCGATAAAGGCGAGAATCCCTGACGCAACCAGAAGTGCCTTCTCAAGCAGCGTCGGCAAAAATAATGCCATGGATAGGAGCATGGTTGGCAGCATGTACCTCCTGTACCAGCACCTGTCCTGCAGCGACGTCAAGTAGAATACAAAAGAGAATACGATAGCGCTTACCGCGATTGGAAGTGTCCCATAGGACTGTATGCTCTGGAGTATTGTCTCAAACATTTATCTCATCCCTCCTCTTAGTCTGTTGCGGTCCCTGCCGAGGCCGTATGCCATCTGGTAGCTTCCGCCCTCTATTCGGATTGCCTTTCCATTAACTAGGGCATCCGAAACCTTCTTCCTTGCCGAAGAGAGTATCCTGTGGAATGTTGGCTGGGAGACGTCCATCTTCCTTGCTGCCTCGTCCTGGCTCAGCCCCATCGAGTCCCCAAGCCTCAGAGCCTCAAGCTCGTCTCTCATAAGAACCTCGAACTCCAGCTGGTTTGCAGGTATTCCTGCCGGCTTGTACAAGCAGACTTCCGGCTCGAAAAAGACCCGCCTAAACCTTCTTGGTCTCGGCATCCACAGCCTCCCTGACGGTTTTTCCAGTTACCACTTTTGCGGCGACCTTTCCGTCATCCAAAGCCATTTTCATATTTCCGCCGAAGTTTCCAGCGACTACCTGCTTAACCTTCTCATTGACAAGCATCCTGGCGACAGCGAATCCCGCGCCTCCACCTAACCTGAATGGGTTCTTTATTGCCTTAACCAGCTTGCCGCCCTCAAAAATAAGATAGTAGGGTGCCTGGCCGCTTACCTGGCTTACTTTCGAGTCCTCAGTTTCACCTTCCGAAGCAACTGCAACTTTCATTTCCACACCTCCATTATCCGCTCAACAACAATTCCCTGCAAAAAGGAAAAGCTGATTATTACAAACGTCAGCACAATGGTATACGCAGCCCCAAAATAGATAATCATCATGGGCATCAGCGGGACCTTTATCGCCCTTGTGTACAGAAATGCCGCCACCAGCCCGTTCCTTGCCCCCTTCTGCTGTATGTCCTGCAGGAGAGGGTACCACATGTACAGCGGCCCAGTCGAGATGATTCCCCCGACTATGGCAACGAGCCAGCCATTGAGACCAGATTCTTTCCCCATGTACCTCGCAATCGTGTCCGGGCTGACGTAGTAGTTGACTACCGCCATAAGGCCGAATATGATGAAAAGGATAGGCACTACCTTTACGAATATCTGATAGGCAAAGCCAAGGCTCAGCGCGAATACCTCAAAGGAAAAAGCCCCTGTGAGGGCATAGAGCAACAGGACAATTCCAAGAAAATACCAGCTAGCGTAGCTCGTTTCGCTCCTCATAACATCACCACTATGCCGGCCGTGACAAGCGCAACAGCAATGGAAAGAATAAAACTGCAGAGATTCCTGGTCAATGCAAACTTTTTTCCGAGCATGATGGACTCTGCTGGAAGCGTGACAACGCCGACAGTTACCCACGCAACTATAAACGCGGTAACCGCCACGAGGCTGACGCCCTGGCCCAGGAGCTCACCGCCTATTACGTAGCTTGTCACGGGATTCCCCGCTAGTATGCTGCCAGCCGCGCTTCCGATTACAGAGTCGGCGAGAAGGCTGTGGCCAAAAACCTTCCCGTAGGCTGACTTTGGTATAAGCGCGTTGGCAAGGCTTACCAATAGAACGACCCCTACCAAAACCGGCAGGCTCTTCCATATGGCCCTTCCTGCCCTGCTTACTGCGCCTTTTACGTCCACTTTACTTTAGTTCCTTAAGCCTCTTTTCTATTTCAGCCTTTTCGGCTTCAATTTCCTTCAAATCGGCTTCAAGGAACTTTTTCTCGTCTTCCTTGGTGTAGGCTGGCTCTGGGTATCCATACGTGGGCGGATACATTCCCCTCCCAGTATAACCTCTTCCGAAGCCCCTGCCAAAGCCCCTTCCAAATACCCTGCCCCTTCCCGGGCAGCAGTACCCGAAACCCCTTCCGGTCGTCGGGCCTTCTCCAGATGGTCCTGTCCTGTCATATCCTGGCATGCAATTCACCTCATTATGAATATATATTCATAACTATTTAAGCCTATCGGCAGCAGTCTCTTGTAAACAATCCCAAAAAATAAATACTGCCCCCGCATTTCCCCTATATGGACTTCCAGCCGAAAGAGATTGGCAAAGCCTTCCTTTGGGTCATCCTCTGCCAGCTTGCAGGCGCCATCGGCTCAATCGCGACAGCCAGCTCAGTCTCGACATGGTACCAGGCACTGAACAAGCCGTGGTTCACCCCTCCGAATTGGGTTTTCGGGCCGATGTGGGTTACTATTTACACAATGATAGGCATCTCCGCCTACCTCATCTGGAAGCAGGGAATCCAGAAGCCGGAGGTAAAATACGCAATGCAGGTCTTCGGCATCCAGCTCCTGCTCAACACTTTATGGTCATTCGTCTTCTTCTGGCTCCGCTGGCCCATGGGAGGGTTCTTTTTCATCCTCATGGTCCTCGGCGTAGTAATATACAACGCCGCCCTATTCTACGAAATCTACAAGCCGGCAGGCTGGCTCTTCAGCCTTTACATCCTGTGGGGGAGCATCGCCACTGCGGTAGCGTTCTACGTCTGGCTCCTGAATTAGCTTCCAGACGCCCCTCCCAAAGCCTTCTACTTGAAGACCTTGGCAATCACTATCCCGATCAGCACGGTCTGCAGGAACGCCTGCACAGTCCAGGTCACGACCATCGCGCCGCTTATGAGGAACGTCGAGTAGCTCATAAGCATCCCCGGAATCCCGAGAAGGAATACCAGGAGCCCGAAGTGCGTGCCCTTCTTGCACAGCGTATCCGCCTTTATGGAGTCCTTGACGAAGTTGTAGACCACCGCCATGAACAGGCCGGCGAAGAACGGGTGGACGAACACATAAGACATCCACGGGTCGCTCCAGGGCCTGAAAATGCCTGCAGCCCCATACTCTGCCATGACCCCCGGCGCAACTATCTTGAAAACAGGCTGCAGGGCGAAGAAAACAACAAGCCCCACGACCAGCGCGCCGAGTGCCGAGATGATGATGCTCCTCCAGTCGAGCTTCATAAATCACCTAAACAAAACAAGTATATAATCCCTATAGCACCTCAAAAACCTATTTAAGCCATCCCCAATTTATTGCAATAATGCAGAAGATTGTAAAGCGTGCGTTGCACCCGGTACTCGGCATATTCCTGTTTTTAGTGGTAGTCTTTGCGGCACCGCAATTTGAAATTGGAAACCAAAGTCCAGTAAACGGATCTTTTTCCAGGTTCAACTATACTGCCATTAATGAAACGATAACTGAGCAGAACATGGACTCTTTTATCCTTAACTGGGACGGCGCAAATTACAGTTTTTATGAGGACAGCCTTGTCCTGATGATGAGCTTCGAAGACTCCGCAGGATTGGGCGAGAGCTATTCAGCTTCCGACTCGTTTGTACGCGACACCTCAAAATCTGGAAATAACGGAACCACATGCGGCGGGTTGGGGGCTACTTGGACTTCTGCAGGCAAATACGGCGGAATGACTGTTTACAACGGCTCCACACAATATGTTGACATATTAAACTCGCCAACCCTCAACTTTGGGCAAAGCGACGACTCGACAGTCATGGGCTGGGTTAAGACAAACATGGTAGGCTACCAAACGTGGTTTGACAAGTCCGCAAACAACTCGGCAGAGGGGGCAAACAAGTACCACATGTGGTACCTGCTTACGCCCAACCAGAAATTCGACTGCCGCACTGGAAAGGAGGCAGTTGCTTGGGACTCCTTTGAGTCGCTGAGCACATACACTGTTGGCGAATGGGCGCACATCGCATGCGTGAAGTCAGGGAACACAATATACCTCTACATAAATGGCGAGTACGACAGCCAAAGCCCACTAGACCTATTCTCTGGCGCCACGCCAAGCATTGACCACGCCAACATCGGAAGGTTTAGGCGGGACAATATATACTACTTCAACGGCTCGATAGACGAAGTACGCGTCTACAGAAGGGCGCTAACGGGCGCTGAAATATGGCAGCAGTACTCTTCAAACCTGAGGGAGTACGACTCAAACAAATGGGAGTTCTACTCCAACCAGACAAACCTAACTGACCGGGCTTATTCTTTCTACACATATGCGAACGACACGGTAGGGGGCTCAGCTACAACAGAAACTAGGACTGTAACCGTGGATACCGGATTTCCTTCGACAAATTTCTCTGCCCCAACGCTTGAGAACGCCACGCACATCCGGGTGCTCTCAACAATTGTAAACCTCACGTCTTCTGATTCAAACTATCATTACGTCATCGCGGACTGGAACCGGAGCCTGGTGGGATGGTTTGGATTCGATTCGTACAACAGCACGCATGTCACTGACAGCTCCACGTGGGGCAATGATGCATGGTTCGGCGGCAATTTTAATGAGCGAAATTTCACCGGTGGCAAATATGGGCTGGCATTAGCGTTCGACGGTACGAATGACTACATAGAGGTCAACCAGACACAAAGCATCAACAACATAAACTCAGGATTCACTTTCACCGGGTGGGTCAACTTCCATCAAGTGGACCGGGCAACGGACACGTACGACTGGCAGACGTTCTTTGCTAAGAGCAATTATGGCTCATGGTACAGCCTCATGCTCTGCACAGAGGCTGCAGACTGCGGGGGCAACAAGGTACTGAGGTTTTATACCCCTGGTTTGACCCCCACCTCAGTTGACTACAACTGGAATTCTGTGCAGGCAAACGTTTGGTACCATGTTGGAGTAACCTACAACACAACCCACATTGCGTACTACATAGACGGGAACCAGGTTAGCGCCCCAACCGTCAGCGGGGCAGTCACCACAAACAGCAATCCGCTACTCATCGGATACGCTAAAAATGGCCCGTATCCCTTCGATGGACAGATGGATGAGCTAACATTCTGGAACCGGGCACTCTCGCCACTGGAAATAAATGCAACAATGAATGCCAGCCTGCCCAGGTATGAATACAATTTCACAAACCTGCCAGACGGCCCATACACACTCCAGGCTTATTCAAAAGATGCAGCAGGAAACGTAAACCAGACTGAACAGCTGGCAATAGCCGTCGACACCCGAGTGCCCGGCGCCTATTTTGACAGCCCAACGCCTGCAAACAACTCCCTCTCCGGCCAGAACTCAGTTTATGTCAATATAACTGCATCAGATGCGAACCAGCGCCATGTTGTCCTTGACTGGAATAACTCGCTAAAGGGATGGTGGAGGCTAGAGGACAATTTTGTCGACGAGAGCGGAAACAACAATTTAGGCGAATGCACAAACTGCCCAAGCTATACCCTCTCCGGAAAGTCCGGGGGGGCTTACCAGTTCAACTCGGATACGTCCAGCTATATACTAATAAACGACTCATCCAGCCTTGACGTCACTAAGCAGATTACCCTCGAAACATGGATTAAGCCTGCGACCTACCGGCCGATGGCAATTGTCGGCAAGTGGAACACTGTCGGCGGCGGGCACTCGTATGTGCTGTACTCAAACGGCATTGCCTCAGCAGGCTTCAGGCTGAACAACGGCGCTACCAACTTCATTCAGCTTACAGGATGGTCAACCGATCCCCCCCTCAACCAGTGGAGCCACCTTGTTGCAACTTACAACGGCACTACTGCAAAGGTGTATGTAAACGGGGATGAGGTCGCCTCCCAAACTGCGGTTAGTACTATCCTTAGCTCGGCCAGCTGGGTTTCCATTGGGCGGGAGGGCTATGGCAATTATTACAACGGCAGCATCGATGAGGTCAAGATATACAGCCGGGCGCTGCATCCTGACGAGATAAACGCATCAATGAATGCAAACCTTTGGAAATACGGGCACAACTTCACAAATCTAGCAGACGGAGCGTACAACTTTACGGCTTACGTGGTAGATGCTGCTGGGAACAAGAACCAGACTGAGGCAAGAACTCTGACAATCGACAGCACAATACCCCAAATACAATTTGAAACTCCAACATACCCCAACAACACAATATTGACCCTGGAAAATGCGCCAATAAACATTTCACTAACCGAAGCTAACCTAAACGAGTTTATCCTGAACTGGAACAACACAAACATTTCCCTTTACGACGATTCCCTACTGGCCATGTTTAATTTTGACAATGTCGCATCAATAGGGGACAGCGCCTCGGCAGCTGCTGATTTGAGCAAAAGCGAGAACAACGCGTCCATAAACTCTGCAACTTACAGCACTGACAGCAAATACGGAAGCTCAATCTACTTTGACGGCTCGAGCTCATATGTTCAGCTTTCCAATCCCGGAAACTTCAACTTCAGCGGGGGAAGCTTTACTGCGTCAGCTTGGATAAAGGCAGAGGGCCTTGGCTCAAACAGCATGGGTGCCATAGTGGCTAGGGATGTGGGAACAAACTTTAAATCCTGGTGGATACGGGTTGAGTCAGACTACCGGGTTAGATTCCTATTATCCGAGGATGGCGGCCCCGAGCCAAATGTTTACTCCACATCAACCGTCCAAAACCAATGGACCCATGTCACAGCAGTGAAGGACAATGACAATGAACGGATATACATGTACATAAACGGGGTAATGGAGGGAAATGTTTCCGATACCTCTGGTTCGAATGACCCGACAAACCCAATTCCTGTCCGGATTGGGGACTTCTATTCAGCTGTGGGGCGGGAGTTTAACGGCAAGATAGATGAGGTCAGAATCTGGAACAGGAGCCTTGCCCCATACGAGGTTAAGCAGGTATACTCTGCAAATCTAAGGAAATATGATTTATCGAGATGGGCGCTTTTCTCGAATCAGACTAATTTAACAGACGGAATCTACACCTATTATGGATATGCAAAGGACGTAGCACTGAACGCTAATCAGACAGAAATCAGGACGCTTGTCATAGACGTTACGCCGCCCAATGTCTCCCAGAATACCCCCCTCGCCAATTATCTGAATGACACGAGCTATCCAGCTAACATCCTCTTCAACTGCTCTGCGGCGGATTGGTATGGGTTGTCAAACATCAGCCTGTACATAACAAACAGCCAGAACAGCAGCTTTGCGCTGTCTAATTCCTCGGACACCGGCGGAAGCCAGAACTCAAGCATCTGGGCTCTGGCCCTGTCATACGGCAACTATACCTGGGGGTGCCTGGCGCATGACCTAACAAACCATTCAACGTGGACCGCTAACCGGACAATTACAGTAAACTTCACAGACATGGATGGGGATGGAATTGCCGACCCAGTGGATAATCTAGAATGGAGTGCATCAGATGTTGATGTAACTGGTGCGACAAACTTCGATATCACCATCAGCGGGAACAGCACAACGGGGACTTATGATGATGTCCATGATGTTGCTTTCTACGATGCATCTAGCAGGATAATGAACTTTACCCACAACTTCACGGCTGCGAAGTTTAATCTCGCAAGAGTCTCAGTAAAACTCTCACCAACCTATATTATCGCAAACCTGAGTGGTCAGCTTCAGGGAA
Organism: archaeon; assembly: GCA_043822065.1. Taxonomy (GTDB): domain Archaea; phylum Undinarchaeota; class CAZHTU01; order CAZHTU01; family JBDRCC01; genus JBDRCC01. The sequence goes on from JBDRCC010000020.1 coordinate 49,113, forward strand.
GAAAAACAATGTATATCGCCGACAATAACTTCATCGCCCTCTGCGTCAAGGACGCAGAAATAAGCGACATCTCGAGCATGACCGCAGACTGCAGCGGTGTGAATGAAACTGACTTCACAACTTGCCTTGGAAACAGCACAGGCGTGACAAACAATTCACTCACCTGCTATGATGAAGGAAGCATGATTAGAATAACCAATTTAACCTATTCTGCCCTCCGCGGAACGCCCGCTCCGGCAACGGGTGGAGGCGGCGGAGGCACCTTAAAAGCACCCGTAGGCTACAACATAACCTCCGAGATTTCCCTATTTGGCATTTCCAGCATAAAACTCTCTTTAGCAGAAACCCAGGACTTTGATTATATCCTCTATGATTTCGACGAGACTACTTTCGAGCTGAAGATTTCCAAAAGATACACTTTCCTCAAAAACGCAGTCTTTGAGCTTCTGCCAACTCAAAAGGAAATAAGTCTAAATACCGGCGAATACAAGCCCTTAGATCTAAACGGCGACGGTAAGAAAGACATAACCCTCACCCTGGATGAAGTCAAACACGGCTACGTGAGTGTGACCGTTGCAAGGTTCCCAGAACCGGCTCATGCAACGCCCATCTCAGACAACGAGGAATCTCTTCAAATTCCAACCCCTAAAAAAGAATCCGTTGCCGAACAACCAGAAACAAAAGAGCCAATACTGGCTGCCGAGATGGAGACTAAGAAACATTTCCCGTGGTGGCTGCTATTAGTCATATTATTACTTGCAGCTTATCTCCGCTATAATTCCAAAAATAGAACTTAACTTTCGATTAAGCGCGCCGCCTGCCCTTTCTTGGGACATCATTCTGCCCGTATTCTGCCAGCCTTTTCCTGGCATCGGCATCGCTTAAGCCGGACCGCGTGGAATCAAGCTTCCCCAGAAGCGCATCAGCATTCATGCTCCAGGGCGACTCTATGCGGGCAGCCATACGCTTAGAATGAGCGGGGGTATATATTGGTTTATTGAAGCGCCGGGAGAGGGATTTGAACCCCCACGGGCCAAAGGCCCATACGCTCTCGAGGCGTACGCGTTAGCCAGATTCTGCCATCCCGGCACCGCCCTTATTTTTTCTCCCGCGACTTTATACCCTTATCTATCTTGTCCTTTATCTGTTCCGACTCCTTTTCGCCCTCAAGGGTCCTCATGTGCGGGAACAGGACGACATCTCTTATCGACGGCGAATTAGTGAGCACCATAACAAACCTCTCAATTCCGAGCCCCCAGCCCGCGGTCGGCGGCATCCCGTACTCGAGCGCGCGGACGTAGTCTTCGTCCATCATGTGCGCCTCCTCGTCCCCGGCCGCCCTGTCCTTGAGCTGCCCCTTGAACCTTTCGTCCTGGTCCACCGGGTCGTTCAATTCCGAATAAGCATTCACGAGCTCCATCCCGCCAACGTACATCTCAAACCTCTCGACGAGGTCCGGGTTGCCCCTCTTCCTCTTCGCAAGCGGGGAAAGCTCAAGCGGGTAGTCGTATATGAAAGTCGGCTGTATGAGCTTCGGCTCGACAAGCTCGCTGAATAATTCGTCTATCGCCTGCGCCTTGGTCGCGTTCGGCTCAAGCCGTATCCCGTTCGCCTCAGCCAGCTCAAGCAGCGCGTTCCTGTCTTTCCCCTCGACATCCACGCCGCCAATCTTCTTCAGCCCCTCGTAAACTGTGTACTTCTTGAACGGCGCCTTGAAGTCAATATCATTCCCGCCGTACTTGACCTTCAGCCCGCCGGTGGCTTTCTTGACAATCTCAGAAAAGAACGTCTCAGTGAAGTCCATCAGCTTATTGTAATCAGCATACGCCCAGTAGAACTCCATCATGGTGAACTCCGGGTTGTGCTTCGTCGAAATCCCCTCGTTCCTGAAGTTCCGGTTTATCTCGTAAACCTTCTCGAACCCGCCGACTATCAGCCTTTTCAGGTAAAGCTCAGGAGCAATCCTCAGGTACAAATTCCTGTCCAGGACATTGTGGTATGTTATGAACGGCTTTGCCATCGCCCCGCCGGCAATCGCCTGGAGCATCGGGGTCTCGACCTCAAGGAAGCCCTCGCCCTCCATGAACTCGCGTATCGCCTTTACAATCCTGCTCCTTGCGACAAAAGTCTCCTTGACCTCCGGGTTGACTATGAGGTCCAGGTACCTCTGGCGGTAGCGGAGCTCAACGTCCTTCAGCCCGTGCCATTTCTCAGGCAGGGACCTCAGCGCCTTGCAGAGTATCTCGATTTTTTTCGCCTTTACGCTGACCTCGCCCCTTTTGGTCTTGAACACCTCTCCCTCGACGCCGACAAAGTCCCCTATATCTAGGTACTCGAGCATGGCATACTTGTCTTTCATGTCGTCCTGGAAGAAAGCCGCCTGTATTTGCCCGGAGTCGTCCTTCAGGTGCATGAAGCTTATCGCGCCGTGCTGCCGCAGGCTCATTATCCTGCCAGCGACCTTCGCCTTCTTGCCTTCGAGCTTTGAGAAGCCGTCAAGCACTTCCTTCGCATGGTGCGTCCTCTCAAAGATGTAGGGGTACGGCTCGATGCCATCCTTCCTCATCCTGTCGAGCTTTGCCTTTCTCTGCTCTTCCATATCAGGTTATACCGTCCGGAAATTAATAAGCTTATTGAACTCTGCCGACATCTTAAATATTACTTCCGACTTAGCTTTCTCCATGCTCAAAGCAGCCCTCGGTCTAATCGCGCTTGCAGTTGCTGCAGCGCTGCTCTGGACGGACAGGAAAAACATCGAGCGCTCTTCTGTCTTCTTTGTCAGGCGCACCAAGAAGGGCATTTACCTCCTCGACAGGCTCGCCAAGATTCCCGGGCTGAGGCTCTTCTACTCGGTAGGCATACCCCTCTGCCTGCTCGGCATCCTCTACATTCTGCTAATCGTCGGCTCGAACGCCATCTACATATTGACGCATCCGGCTGCCTCCCCCGGGCTCGCGCCAATAATACCCGGCGTCAGAATCCCGGGCTCGCCGGTTTACGTCCCGCTTGGCTACGGCATCCTTGGCCTTTTCATCCTGCTCATAGTCCACGAGGGCTCCCACGGCATAACCGCACGCTTAGACAAAATAAAGGTCAAGAGCACCGGGCTTCTCTTAGCATTAGCAATCCCCGGCGCATTTGTTGAGCCTGACAAGAACTCCTTCGAGCGCGCAAAGACAATGTCCAAGCTCCGCGTCGCTGCGGCAGGCTCGTTTGCAAACATCCTTACCGCGGGAATCTGCGTCCTCCTGATTGTCTTCGCGCTTTCGGCATATTCTCCAACCGGGGTAGTCGTTGTTTACACCTTCAACGACACGCCTGCGTTTGATGCGTTCAACCAGACCACGGTTATAACGCACTTCGAGGGCGAAAGAATAAGGACTGTGACCGAGCTCGGGGTTGCGATAAACAGGACATCCCCAAACCAGACTGTTTCCTTCGATGTGCTCCAGCTTGACGATGAGCGCGTCGTTCCAAGGCAGGTCTCCCTGACGACAATACACGCCCCGAACAACACCGCCCAGAGCTACGTCGGGCTGAGCGCGGTCGAGCCCGTCGCCCAGGGCCTTATCTTCTCCCTCCCAATATCCTCGATTTCGCTTATAGAATACGTCAACCCGCTTTACTGGTCGATACCGCAGGAGTCTTACCTCTGGTACGTCCTCAACTCCCTGAAGTGGATTGCATTCCTCAACTTCGCAATAGGCGCGGTCAACCTCCTCCCAGTCCAGCCGCTTGACGGCGGGCTGATGGTGAAAGAAATCGCAAAAAAGGTTTCCGCGAAATACGAAAAGTATGTCACCGGGCTGTTCTCGCTGCTAGTCGTGGCTATTTTTGCCCTTAACCTTCTTCCCTATTTCCTTTGATACGTAAAACCCGTCGTCCCTGTACCCAAGGTTCCTGTAATACGGCTTAGTTCCGATTCCGCTGAGAACGTAAAGTTTCCCGCCGCCTGCAATTCTCTCTGCCTCCTCAAGGAGGCTCTTCCCGAGCCCGAAGTGCTGCTTCGCGGACGAAATCCTCCTGCCAATCGGCACCTGCTCGCCGTACACCCGCAGCTCGCGCACGACCGGAATGCTGCCAAGCCTCAGCCTGAGGAAGGCGGCTATGCTGTCCGTCCCCTTATCCTCATACGAAAGGAAAACCTCCTTCCCGCCCGACGCCTCATACTCAATCTTCTCAAGCCCGAGGTCCGAGACCTTCACTCCCCTGCGCCCGACCTCCCTGCACCTTATGCAGGGGCATGACCTCTCCTCTTCCGCCAGCCTTTCGGCGACAAGCTCGGTGATGTTCGACTTCTGCGAGCCGGCTGCTATCTTGTTGATTGGGATGTCCCTTTGCATCCTCATTATCCTAAGGTACCTTGGGAAATAATTTGTCGCCTTCGCAACCACGTCGACTATGTCTTCGGCCGAATAGGGCACGTACTCCCCTTTTTTCCACATCTCATGCAGTTTCGTGCCGGGAATGACGAGGCAGGGGTAAATCTTCATCATGTCCGGCCTGAACCTCGGGTCAGAGAACAGCCCCCTGAACATCTCAACATCCCTCTTCTTGTCCGATCCCGGCAGCCCAGGCATGATGTGGTACACAACCTTCATTCCAGCTTCCCTTGCGAGCATGCTCGCCTTTGCAGTCGCCTCCACACTGTGCCCCCGGCTCACCTTTTTCAGGACGTCATCGTAAATGCTCTGGACGCCAAGCTCGACCCGGGTCGCGCCAAGCCCGAGCATTACGTTAATCTCCTTCTGCGAGCAGAAGTCGGGGCGCGTCTCCACAGTCAGCCCGGTGCACCTGTTCCTGGCACTCTCATTCAGCATCTGCGCCGAGCGGAGCGTCTTGGAAGTTTTTCCATTCAGCGCATCAAAGCACCTTTTGACAAACTTTGCCTGATACTCCGGCTTTTCAGACGGGAACGTCCCGCCCATGACTATCAGCTCGCACTTGTCAGTCACGTGCCCGCCCTCCCGAAGCTGCTTCAGCCTGTTTGTGACCTGCCTATAAGGGTCGAACTCGTTAGACCGCGCCCTTCTCGTAGCAGGCTCATACCCCGTGTAGGACTTTGGGGCAATCTCGGACGTCGGGCAGTATATGCACTCGCCAGGGCACTTGAACCCAGGGTACATCACGGCAAGGACTGTTATCCCCGAGAGGCTCCTGACCGGCTTCGTCTTCAGGACCTTCAGCTCCGCCCGTTCCTCTTCAGAGCACTCGGCAAGGATGTCTGCGTTCGAAAGCACTTTTCCATGCTTCCTGGCGTACTCCCTCCTCAGCCTCTCAAGGTTTTCATGCGTCGGCTTCTTCAGAAGCCCGCCAATTATCTCCCTCATCGCAACTCTTTAATAAGCCCCCGATATACCAAAATCATGGACAAGGTCTATTTAGTGCTTATCGTCGTTGGGCTGCTTTTTATCGGCTCCGTCACCTATTCCTACATGGCATTCACCGACGGGTTCCCCTGGGGGGACAAAATCGCGGTCATCGAAATCAACGGCCCAATCGACTTCGGCCCGATGCAAAACGGGGTTGCGCCGGTGCAAATAGCCAGCCTTATCAAGGAGGCAGAGGAAAACCCCTCCGTCAAGGCAATCGTTCTTGAAATCAACTCGCCAGGCGGCTCCCCAGTCAGCTCAGACGAGATTGCAAGGGCGGTCCGCGACGCTGAGAAGCCGACCGTTGCCTGGCTCGGCGACATCGCGGCAAGCGGCGGATACTGGATTGCAGCCTCCGCAGACAAGATTGTCGCGCACCCGATGAGCGTAACCGGCTCAATCGGCGCGTTCTCCCTGCTGGTCGAGCTGTCAGACCTTATGGATGACGTCGGCGTGAATGTTGAATACATACAATCCGCAGAATACAAATCGCTCGGAAGCCCGTTCCACAATGCCACCGACGAGGAGAAGCAAATCCTCCTGGACATGGTACTGGAAATACATGAGCAGTTTGTCCAGACTGTCGCGGAAAGCCGCGGCATGGATGTAGAGGCTGTCCGGAAAATTGCGGATGGCAGGCCTTTTTCCGGGCGGACTGCCTATGAGCTTGGTCTTGTCGACTCCCTTGGCAACGAGCAGGACGCGATAGAGCTCGCAAAGGAGCTTGGCGGAGTGGAGGGCGAGCCTGAGATTATCAGGATGCAGCCGAAGAAGCCGCTGTTCCTTGACCTTTTCTCAACCCCGTTCACCCTTGCAAAAGGCGTAAGCGGCTTGGAAGCCGGTAACCTGATTACGACTTAAATCCCATAACTCTGAGCGAATTAATTCAGGTCTACGCCGTGTTCCCAGCGACCTTTTCTTTTTAGAAAAAAGAAAACGTCGATGAAAAGAAAAACTACTTTAGTGTTCGCTCCGCTCACAGATATAATTAGTTCAGGTCTACGCCGTGCTCCCAGTGGTGGTCGAACAGGTCCTGGAGGTTTCTGACAAAGTGCTCTGACTTTATCCAGATCCCATACTCCTGCTCCGCCTGGTCAGGCGACATTATCAGGAGCGCCTCTTTCCTGTCCTTGAGGAGTATCTTCGTGTTTATGCTGGCCTTCCTTATGCGGCCGTGCTTTGAAATATTCCTTGCATGCTCTGCGTGCTTCGTCTCTATGTTCCCAAGAACCTTTATCTCGATGCCCTTGGCCTTCGCCTCTTTCAGGTGGTCGACGTGGTTTGCGGCGAGGTTCCTGAGCCCATCGCCCGTGGTGAACTTGCAAATAGATTTCTCAGCCGAGAGTATCATTTCTTCGCGTTGCCGCCTCATATTATCTGTCCCCTTTATGAAGCCGCTCAGGCTTGCCGGGTCGAGCGCTGCGCTTGCGGACCGGTATATCGGGGCGAGCGTGTCGACAAACTCCTTCTGGAGCTTTTCAAGCTCGGCAACTCTCTGCTCGAACTCCTCCTGGTAATCCGCCTTTATCCGCCTTATGACCTCTTCTGGCTTTGCAGGTATGTACCTTACCGGCCTGTCGTTCTGGACCTTTACGAAGCCTCTTTTCTCCAAGCTGGACAGGACGTCATACGCCCTGCTCCTCGGGACTCCGGATATGTCAGAGACCTCTCCCGCCGAGGAAACCCCGGTCGAAAGCAGGCCAACATACACCTTTGACTCGTACTGGTTAAGCCCAAGCCTCTTCAGTAATGAAAATGTCTTGCCATTGCCTATCATGGTATGAAACTAATATCACAATTTAAGTATATAAATGTTACCATTAGTGAGTGGTAGTTTTCCGGCATGCCTGGCAAGCCGTAGATTAATTATTTAAGCAGCCGCTCGCTTATATCTAGTATGATAATTGGGGGATCTGCTTCTCTTGAGCTGGCAAAAAAAATCTCCGCGGAGTCAGGCGAGCCGCTCGCCGCAGTCAAGCACAAAAAATTCCCTGACGGTGAGGTCTATGTCAAGCTCGAGCAGGGCAAAGTCGGCGAGGACGTCACCATCGTCCAGTCCACGCACTTTCCGCAGTACGAGAACTTTGCCGAACTGCTGTTCCTTGCCGAGATAGCAAAGCAGTACGGTGCAAAGAGGATACGCGCAGTCGTGCCGTACCTCACGAACGCAATGCAGGACAAGGTCTTCGAGCCTGGCGAGATACTCGCGGTAAGGCCAATCGCCAGCGCGATGAAAGCCGTTGGCATAGAAAAAATACTCACCGTCGACTGCCACTTCTACAGGAAGGAGGGGCCCTTTGACGCCTTCGGCATTCCGGCCTACAACATCGGCGCCGCCCCGCTCCTGCTAGACCACGTCTCAAAGAAGTTCAAGGACTTAGTCATCGTCACTCCAGACGCCGGCTCCGCAGAGCAGGCAAAGCAGGTCGGGGGGCAGAACATGAAGAAGAAGCGCATTTCTTCCTTCGAGGTTGAGATCGAGGGGCTGCCAGACGTCTCAGGAAAGAACGTCCTGATAATCGACGACCTGATAGAGACCGGCGGCACAGTCCGAAAAGCCATTGACAATGTCAAGAAAGCCGGTGCGGCCAAGGTCGCTGTCGCCGCAACCCATGCAGCCTTCTGCTGCCAGGCATACGATAAGATAAAGCCGATGGCAGACTACGTCGTAACGTCCGACACAATCCCGCACGAAACATCCAAAGTGACAGTCGCAAAAAAAATTGCCGACACAATGAGATTAGGAAAATGGTAAGCCAGAAAAAATTAGAAACCGAATCCAAAAAGCAGAACGAGAAGCTCAAGCAGATGGCAGGTACAGCGGCCGCACGCTACGTCGACGGCGGGATGGTCGTCGGGCTTGGCACGGGCTCAACCGTGAAATACACAATCCAGGAAATTGGAAGGCTGAAGCTCAAAATCCTCGGCGTCCCGACGTCTAAGGCGACCGAGCGCCTCGCAAGGACGTGCGGCATCCGGCTCACCAGCCCGAACAAGGTCGACAGCATTGACGTCACCATAGACGGTGCCGACGAGATTGACGCTGAAATGAACCTCATCAAAGGCGGCGGAGGCGCGCTGACAAGGGAAAAGATTGTCGCCTCAATGAGCAAGCTCTACGTTGTTGTCGCCGACGAGTCAAAGGTCGTACAGACCCTTGGCAAATTTCCCCTTCCGATTGAAGTCTTAGAATTCGCAAAAAGGAATGTCTCCCGGACGCTCCTAAAGTTTGGTGCGACTTCTGTCACCGAGCGCAAAGGGAAAACCGACAACGGCAACATCATCCTCGACGCCAAGTTCCCAGCAATACTGAACCCGCTCAAGCTCGAGAAAGATTTAAATAATCTGCCCGGCGTAATTGAGAATGGGATATTCCCGAAGCGGTACGTCAACTACGTCGTCATCGGGACAAAGAAAGGCGTAAAAACAGCATAATGCCAAGGACAATAAACTACGAGGAAAAGAAATTCAGGGCGAGGCAAAAAGGCCTCGGCCACATCGGCAAGGCAAGGGAGCGCGTCTGCCCGTTCTGGATTACCGCCGCAGTCGAGGAGGTCTACCGCCCGGAGCCGCGGGCAGTTTTTGTCACCCACTGCATGGCGACGGGACGGATGATCTGCCCGCGCGACCCATACCACTACGAGACCTGCGAGTACTACCAGAAGTTCAGGCGCTCAAAGGACGAGAATGTCGACAGGACAACGACAATGCCGAGGTTCCCTGTCCCAAGCCCGGACTAAACTATTTATAACTCAAAGTTCAAACACATTCCATGAATGAAATTAGAGACTATCTCGGCCAGATACGTGCCGACGCCTTTCTAGCTTACGTCTCGCGCGAAACCCACGGTACCATAACGCAAGACATTCTGGGCGTCCCGCCCGATGCAATGACCTCAAGGGAACACTTCGCCTTTATCTATACAGACAAGAAAAAAGTAGACTTCTTCGCCTCAAAAATCGACGAGGCTCACGTATCTGATCTTAAACACGACATCACCTTTTACTACAGCTACAGGAACAAGTACAAGCTCCTTGAAGACAAGCTCAAAGATCTCAACACCATACTGCTCGACTACTCCTTCCAGCATCCTGAGGAAGTGAAAACCCTGAAGATGGATCCTTCAAGGTACATCAAGAAGGGTCCCGTCATTCCAGCCCTGGAGTTCGTAGATCTGCTAAAAAAGAGGGACGCTCAAATCGTTAATCAGCTGGTACCCAAGATTGCGTTCATCTCAGACACCGGATATCTAAGCCACACCTATGCAGCAGAAAAGCTTACCGGAATCGTCTTGGACGCCTTTGAGCTAATCCGGAAAGAAGCTGGAAAAATAAGGGAGGGCGATGTGTGCAAGTTCATATACGACGAAATTAGAAAGAAAGGGATGGCGATGGAAAATCTTCCCTACGAAAAAGGGGAACAGATCCCTAATTCCAGCCCCATAGTCTCCGTCAATGAAAATGCAAGCAATGTCCACTACAAGGCTAAATTCGGCAAGGGGGCGAAAATCAAGGAAGGAGATCTCGTCCTAATAGACCTCTGGGCGAGGACACGCAGCCACTCCCCGGTTTTCGCTGACATAACCTGGATGGGCTACGTCGGTGAGGAAGTACCTAAAAAACTTGAGGATATATTCCAAACAGTCATCCAGGCAAGGGACGCAGCTGTCAGCCGGCTAATGGAGAACTATCCTGGAAAAATAACTGGCCAGGAGCTTGACAGAGTCGCCCTTGATGTCCTTGGAGGTGCTGGCTACAAGGAAGAAGCAATCATTAGCAGGCTGGGGCATGCTATGGACATTCAGGATCATGGTAAAGGAGTAAATCTTGACGACTTTGAGATCCCAGACGCAAGGGAGCTCAAGCCAAGGCTCCTCTTTACAATAGAACCTGGCCTCTACCTCCCGAAGTACGGCTTCAGAAGCGAAATAGATATCTTCCTGCACCACAACCGAGCCGAAATAACCACAATGCCCTACCAGACAAAGGTAATCCCGCTTCTCGCACCTAGGTCGTCCTGGAGCTCCTGCTGGAAAGAATAAAAAGTTTATATCTCCTTCGCGATAAGTCTATATGGCTTTCGTTGGTAGAACTCGATATCTAGAACTCTTGGTGGGGCTTGTTGATAACATCGAGCTAGGCATGACCCTGCCAAGGTTCCCGGTGCCGAGCCCGGACTAAGCATTATATACTAAAATAGCTCATTAACAGGATATGGCGGCTTCACCAAAGCAGTTTATATCTCAGATAGAATCCAACAAGGAATACCTACGAATTGCGAAGATAGTTGTCGAAAGAACACTTGCTCTCAAGACAACCGAGACGATTTCAATTTTTGCCGACAACGCAGCCGGTAAAATCGGTGCGGCAGTCTTCCTTGTTGCCGAAGGCATTGCAAAACAGGCGAACTTCAGGATAATTGAGCACAGCTACGGCAAAAGGCCGATAATTGGGATCCCTACGGAAATTAAAGAGCTTACAGAGGCAAGCGATGTCGTAGTCTACGTCCTAGGCGACCAGTACGGCGAAGAGCGCGCCGAAAACGGGATCCGGGCTTATTGGATGTTCGAATGGGCTCTCACTAAAAAGTTGGGCAGGTGCACCGGGATGCCTGGTATCACTGAGCAGATGTTCCTTAATCTAGTCGACATAGACTACCAAAAATTAAAGGGGCGGGCGACCAAGATAGCAAAGCTCATCGCGGGGAGATACATACACATTATTACCCCAGCCGGAACAGACCTAATATTTAGCCTCTTGAAAGCGGACGGCACCCCATGTGAGACAGACCCGGATATAGGCGAGAACCACGAGAAAGGCAAGCCTGGCGTCGCAAACATCCCCTGCGGGGAAATCTGCTATATGTATGAAATGAACACTAACCACTGCCACGGGACTGTAGTAATTGACGGTGCCATCGGGGACTTTGGCCTTGTCGACCAGCCGCTAAGCTTTGATGTCTACAAGGGGAGGATACTCTTAGACACCATCAAAGGCGGCAAAGCTGCACAATACCTGAAGAATGAGATAAAGCGCTCCAAGGACGGCGAAGGCGCAGTCTTCAGCGAGCTGGGCATCGGCCTGAACGAAAAGGCAAAACTGCACCCCAACCTGAACTGCCTTGAGGCGGAGAAGATATGGGGCACGGTCCACGTCGCATTTGGGCGCAAGGTGCACAACGACTGCGTCCTCAAAAACCCCAAGGTCATCGCACTTAAGCCGGAGACCGTAAAGGAGCAGAAGGAAAGCTGGAAAATCTGAGCAATCCCCGAAGCATCTCGTTTTAGCTCAGATTTCGCAGTGCAGAAACCGCAGTTTTTATATATGCCACTAGCAAATAGTATCTCTAATGGGGAGCTTGCAACAGGGCGCATATAACGCAGTCAAAGTCTGCATGGGCGTCAAGAGGGGCGAAAGAGTCACAATAATAACTGACGACTCTGCAATGCAGATTGCAACCGCCCTCAGAACAGAAGCGGAGAAACTTAAAGCAAAGGTTTCTTTCTTCAACCTCGATGATTTTGAGAACCGGAGGGCGAGCAAGAAAAACCTCCTTAAGAAGGCGCCGAAGGAAGTCCTCGAAGCCATAGAGGACTCGGACATCACTTTCTACAATGCCGCGGACAAGCAGTTTGGCTCGAATACCGAGGTCCAGGCTAGAATCAAGATATGGGAGCACGCCATACAATATGCCCGGCACGCCCACATGCCCGGAGTAAGTGTTAAGATGATGGAAACCGGCATGTGCGTCGACTACAAGAAAGTTCACAAAATTACGCACAAAGTCTACGGCGAGTTCCTGAAGGATGCAAAAAGCATGCACATAGCATCCAGGGCAGGAACAGACTTAGCCATCATGTTCGGGCCGACAAACAAGTACCCAGATGCCAGATGGCGCGCCTGCGGCGGGCTTTACCACAAGAAAGGCGAGAGCGGAAACCTCCCGGAGGGCGAGGTATTCACCTGCCCGATTCGTGTCAATGGCGACCTTGTCTTCGACGGCTGCATCGGGGAGTTGTCCAAGGACGACCTTGAGGAGACAAACCAGGTAATAAGCATGAAGGTGGTGGACAGCTTTTGTGAGCGGGACAGCATAAACTGCCGCAACAAGGACCTCGAGTCGGCTTACAGGAACTACCTTTCCAAGCATCAGAATTCTTACCGAGTTGGCGAGATAGGCGTCGGGACCAATGTACTTTTGAGGAAATACGGCTTCGTCGGGCACATGCTCCAGGACGAGAAATACCCGGGCATCCACATTGCCTTCGGGGAGTCAAGCCCTGACGACACCGGCATCAGCTGGGAGAAGGAAGGCGGCGACCCGCCGACGCACATAGACGGCTTCATAAAACACGCCACGCTTGATGTCACGGACAAGGACGGAACGACAAAGCGGCTCCTCAAGAACGGAAAATTCGTTTTCGAGTGATTATTTCTTGCCCCAGCCTCGCTAATCCCTACCTACTTGCTTATTACCCACTTGCCTTTCAGGTTAATGCCGGAGGTGCCTTGCAGTATCAGTTTGTCACCGATATAAATCGCGGGATTGTACATGAGGTAGTCACAGTGCGTCTTAGAGCCAAATCCCAAGTGGCATGTCCCAACTGCCTTCTCTGCCTCTAGCAGGGTCGTACCCTTGTAGATACTAGCATTTGGATTAGTGCCTATGCCAACTTCGAATAGGACGCCCCTGTCATTAGGCTCTCCTGCAACAAACTCCTTCATCCACTCCGTCGCGTCATCCCTTGCGGGGTCAACCGCCTCTATGGTCCCTTCGAGTATACGCCCGCTCTGGACCTCAAACCTAATCGGTCCATCCAATATCCCGCCAGTTTCCTCTTCCTTATACATCCCACTCAAGCCGTCAATAACAACAACGCCGCTGGCTTGCATGTAATCGACAGGCTCCCAGAAAGTTTCGCCGCCTGGCAAATTCCTCATGTTCTTCACTTTGGTAATATCTCCATTGCTTAAGTCCACTTTACTCTTCCCGCCAAAGAGCCTTATTTTCTTTCCGGTCACCAGGCTTACCTTGATGTCGGTGCCAGCAGGAGTCCTTATGCGGACATTTTCCTTGTCATTCAATAAGTCCCGTATCGTTTCACAATTTTTTTGTATTTCTTTGTAATCTATATCTATCAATGTCGTATACATCTTCTCAGTTATGCCTGGCATCGGGACGCACCGGGTGGCATCTTCTTCCTTTAAGTGCCGCGGATACTTCTTGCGGGTATCATCAAAGTTCTTGGATAGCAGCAGCGCCCACACCTGCCTGACTTCCCCCTTCACTATGTCCTCCCCGCCGCTTATCCCATAGATGACAATGTCCGCAGATTTGCACTCGTCAATTAAGCGGTCCCCTGGCTTAACTGGGCTCTTCGGGTCGTCAAGGGATAGCGGAACTTTTTTTCCGTAGAATGCTGCTGTGCGGTAGCCCTTTTTTATTTCTATGTCGCCGCCATCCACCACGGTTAGGTAAACGTGGCCGCTAATCTTGCGTGCCTCTTCATAAAGGCTGATAAACATGCTCCTGTGCGCCTTATCCGTGAAAATTAGCAGCTTTTCGTCCTTTCTAAGGCCTATTGCTTCCTTTACAATCCTTGAGCTTGCGCTTTTCAGGCTTGCCATCTGCGTTGTCTTAAATGTTTTGTATCCTGCGGTATATAACTCTTTGTGTCGCTTACGCTATTTCTTGCCCCAGTCGGCCTTCGATTTGCATTTCGGGTCTATGCACATCTCCCACGGCCTCTTGCCGCGGTTTATTACCTTGATGACCGGCTTGCCGCACTCCTTGCATACCTTGCCCTCACCCTTTATCAGCCCTCCCTGCGGGAGCGGGTAGCTATTGCTGCACTTCGGGTAGTTTGAGCAGCCAGCAAACCGTTTCTTCGAAACCTTTGCACGGATTATCCTCAGCTCGCCCTCGCCGCAGGCTGGGCACTTCCCTATTGCCTTCTCCGCCTTTTTCGTCTCTATGTATGAGGACTGGAGCTCCCTTCCGATTTCAAGCTCGTCCTCCTTGAATTTTGACAGGACTTCCGTCAGGATGGTCTTCGCGTCCTCAAGAACGTCTTCCTGCCTCATCTTGCCGGACTGTATTGCCTCCATGTCATCCTCAAACTTCCGCGTCAGCGCGGGGTCTATTATCTGCGGGACGTGCTTCTCGAGCGTGGAAATGATGTTCATCCCGAGCTCCGTGACTTCTATCGACCTGCCCGTGATGTAGTTCCTGTCCTGCAGGGTGGTTATTATCTGCGCCCTCGTCGACTTTGTCCCGAGCACGAGCGAGTCAAGCTTCCTTATGAGGGACGCCTCAGTGTACCTTGCAGGCGGCTGGGTCTGCTTTTCGTGCAGCTCTATCCCAAGCACATTTAGACTGCCACCCTTTGACAGGTCAGGTATCTCGTCCTCCTTCAGCCCGACGTATGGCTCATACAATACGTGCCAGCCCTTCTCGACAGTCCTTGTCCCCTTGGAGATGAACGGCTCTTCCGCGACGAGTATCCTTGCGGCTACGGTCTCCCTTACTGCCGGCTTCCCGAAGACTGAAAGGAACCTCTTCGCAATCAGGTCGTACAGGCTCCTCAGCGGCTTGTCAAGCTCCGACGGCATTTCGCCAGTCGGGTGGATTGGCGGGTGCGCAGGGTCCTTTCCCTTTCCAACAGTTGGAATCATCTTGTCCTTCAGGACCTCTGCTGCGAGAACCGAGTACACCGGGTTCCTCTGGAGCGCCTGGACCACCTTACTCAGGTTTATCCCAGGCGGGAACTGCTGGGACGCAGTCCTCGGGTATGAAATGAGCGCCATCTCGTAAAGCGTCTGCGCAAGCTTCTGGGTGTATGCTGGCTTGAACCCGAAGACGCGGTAAGCTTCGGTCTGGAGGGTGGTCAGGTCGAACGGCACAGGCGGGCTCTGGTTCTGCCTCTTCCTGTCGACTGACTCAACCTTGCCGTCTTTCCCCCTGCACTTCGCTACTATCTTCTCTGCGTCCTCACGCTTGTCGAACTTTTCCTTCTCGTGCCAGGCAGAGTACGGCGTATTGTCCGCCTTGAACTTTAGCTCCACCTGGAAATATGTCTGCGGGGCGAAGGCGCGTATGTCCCTCTCCCTATCGACGAGTATCTTGAGTGCCGGGCCCTGGACTCTACCGGTTGACATGGTCAGGAAATTCCCTGACGCCTTCCGTATGGCGTGCGTCAGCGCCCTGCTGACGTTTATGCCGTAAAACCAGTCAAGCTTGTGCCTAGCCTCGCCAGATTCTGCGAGCTGGAAGTCAGGCTTTTCAAGGCTCTCAAATGTCCTTACTAGCTCCTCCTTGGTCAGGGTCGAGAACTTCATCCGCTTGGACTTTTTCATCGAGCCAGGCGGGCATGCATGCTCTATTATGTTGTGGCCTATGAGCTCGCCCTCCAGGTCGTAGTCAGTCGCGACGACGAATTTTGAAGCCCCAACTGCAAGGGACTTTATCCTCTGAAGGTATGGCTTAGAAAACTTCGCATTCTTGTCGACATCGGAAATCGGAGCCCAGCTGATGCCGAAAACCGGGTACTCCCAGCCGCTCTCTGTCTGCTTGAGCCCGAAAATATGGCCCACCGACGAGACGACGACTATCTCCTCGCCCCCGTGGCTGAGAATGTAATTTGAGACCTGCCCCTTTTTCTCCTCCTTGACCGGGCCGTCTGCCAGCGAAGCCGCAATCCTCCTGGAAACGTTCGGCTTCTCAGTTATAACAAGCGTATAGGGCATAGCATGGATGGATTTACTAAACCTTATAAATACTTTCCCTATCGGTGCAGGAATTCAAGCTTCTCATAGAAGCTTTCCCTGAACCTGACGATGTGCGCCTTCTCGTCCGACTTTTTTATCCTGATTTTCTCATGCCTGATGTTATGGCGCTCTATCCCGTCGGCAACTACCATCATCTCGCCGGTCTCGATGGCAACGTCAATGACGCTGCTGTCCGGGATAACCAGGGACTTGGACGAGAGGGAGTGGGGGGAAAGGGGCGTTATTATTATGACCTCTGCGAGCGGGTGCACTATGGGCCCGCCGGCCGAAAGCGAATAGGCAGTGGAGCCGGTCGGCGTTGCAAGAATCAACCCGTCGGACCTGAAGGTCTTGTACCCTTTATTGTCAACAACAACCTTCATCTGGCACAGTCTGCCCGGCTTATGGGTCATGATGACAATCTCATTCAGGACGGGATGCTGCCTCTTCTTGTTTATCCAGAAGTCTAGCTTGGCCCGCTCGACGATTCTGTAGTCCCCCGCAAGGACTCTCTTTATTGCAGACCTGTAGTCCCTCTCGGTCGCCTCGCAAAGGAAGCCGATGCCCCCCTTTTTTATGCCCAGAATCGGCGTCGAGTTCCTCTGCAGGTAGGCTGTTTTCAGCATTGTGCCGTCCCCGCCGATGGCAATTATCATGTCGGCCTTGCCAGAATAGGGCTTGGCCTTCACGGCCTTTACAAGGTTTCCAGAATACTTGACATCGTGCCCCCTTAGCAGGGCTTTGACATTTTTGACAATCTCAAGGACCTTTGGGTCAGTTTTATGGGCGGTTATTACGAACTTCATTAAACTAATTATGAATGTTGGTAATATAAAGTTACCCAATGGGTTACTGGCATCTTACTCTCTCTAAACGTTTAAGGGTTAAAAATCCTAAATTATTTCATGAAGTTTGATTTGTCGCAGGTTGAATTCTCCGAAACTGACATAGAGCGCGAAATAAAAATACCAAACAAATTAACCCCCGAATTGGCAGAAATAATTGGTTTGCATCTGGGCGACGGGAATATTTACAAGCAAGCTGGCCGTGGCTCTGTATTTTCGTATACTTGCTGTCTTGACCAAGAAAGAGCGTATTATGATCAATACTTCATTCCAAAATTGAAGGGTCTCTTCAATTTGAAGGTAAGACCTCACATACCAAAAGAGAACGAATACCGCATTCGGATATACTCTAAAGCTCTTTTTACTTTTTTTACAAAGGTTCTCAAAATTCCAGCATGTAATAAAAATAGTATGCTAGCCGTCCCCCAATATATAAAAGAAAGCAGCCGTGAAGTTAACAATGCTTTTGTTCGAGGGTTTGCCGATACTGATTTTTGTCTAATTTTTAAAAAGCGGCACAAAAAATTCCATTACTACCCTTCAATAACCGGCATGTTGTCCTCAGCCACTATACTACAGTATATCGAAGACTATCTCCAAGCAATGGGCTTCGAACTATCTCATTGCTACAACCGCAGACAATACGACCGTAGAACCGGTAAGTTCTACACAAAGAATGAAATCGCGCTCTACGGTTCGGATAATCTTGGAAAGTGGATGCGGGAAATAGGATTCTCGAATCCAAAGAATATTACTAGATACGCGATTTGGAAACAATACGGCATCTGCCCACCGCAGATAACTCAGGAAGAACGGAACCGAATCCTAAGTGGAGAGCGGTCACCCTACTCCCATTATGAGTAATGGGCCTGGAGAGATTTGAACTCTCGACTTCCAGCTATCCTAGGATGTACAGAGTACAGCCATATAAGACTGGCACTCTAACCAAGCTGAGTTACAAGCCCGTAACGATAGCTTAGAAAACTGTTATATTTATATATATCCCTCTTAGCTAGTATCAAACATGGAAACGAAGCATGAAGTGAGGGCAGTTCTGGAAGAAGCCGGCTTTGACATCTTCGAGACCAGCCGCGGCTACTCATACGACTTTATCGCCAGGAAGGAATCCAGGCTCATCTTCATCAAGACCCTCTCCAACCTGGAGTCGTTTTCGCTCGAGCACGCAAAGGACCTTTCCTCCCTTTCAAATGAGCTGAGGGCGAGCGTCCTCATCGTCGCGGACGGCTCGGCAGCAGGGAAGCTGAAGGATGACACAGTCTACGAGCGGTTTGAAATTCCCGCAATCACCGTCGGCACCCTCAGGCACATACTCGAGGGGGAGGACCCCCTGGTCCGCGCCGGAAGGGGCGGATTTTACGTCCAGATTGACGGAGACCGGCTGCGGGAGATTAGGGAGCAGTCAGGAATGTCGCTCGAGCACCTGGCAAGGCGCGCCGGAGTGTCTAGGAAGTCAGTCCGCGAATACGAATCATCCGGAAGCGCGACAATCAAGACCGCGATCCACCTTGAGCAGATAATCCAGGAGTCGGTCGCCAAGCCGATAAACGTATTCGAAATCGAGACAACGCTTATCGAGCGCAAAATCCATGCGTTCGAGAACTCCGTCGTCCAGAAGCTGAACGTCCTTGGCTTCGACGTCGCATACGCGAAAAAGTCCCCGTTCAACATAGTGGCGCGCGAGGCGAAGGAGGACATAATCTCGGGGCTTACCAACGAGAACTTAAGGGAAAAGGCGACAGTCCTCAGGCGCGTCGGAGACCTCCTTGAAGCTGAGCCGCTCTTCATACTCAAGAAGTCCAGGACAACTGAAATCGAGGGAATCCCGGTAATCGACGAGAAGCTCCTCAAGAAGATACGCGACCTTGACGAGTTTATTGAAGCGTGCAGGTAACCAAATGGACAGAGTACTCTTCATGGGCACCGGCGGAGGAAGGTGGAACTGCATCTACCAGACGCGCTCGACGGCAGGCTTCAGGCTCGAGCTCGGGCAGAAAAAAATCCACATCGACCCTGGTCCCGGCACGATTTCCAGGTACAAGGCGCTCAGGATAAATCCGCGGACGAACAGCTGTATAATTGTCACACACTGCCACCTCGACCACTACGACGACGCAGAGGTGCTTATCGAGGCGATGAGTATGGGAAAAAAGGGCGGCGTCCTACTCGCAGGAAAGAACGTTCTTGAAGGCACCGGCAACTTCCAGTCGCCAGTCAACACCTTCCACCGCGCCCTGCTTGCTGAGTCCAAAGTGCTCTCAGACGGCGGGGAGTACCTCCTTGACAAAATAAGGATAGAGGCGGTCGGCTTGAAGCACTCTGAGCCGGAGAACATCGGCGTCATCTTCCATTCCAGCTCAAAAATCGGGTACGTGTCGGACACAGAATACTTTCCCGCACTCGCCCGCAGGTTCAAGGGAATGGACCTGCTTATACTCAACCTCCTGCGCCCGGCAAACTTCAGGATTCCGGGGCACATGTGCACCGAAGACGCAATCACGCTCATAAACGAGGCAAAGCCGCGCAGGTGCGCCATAACCCACTTCGGGCTCAAGATGGTCCGCGCAAACCCGGCCGCCCACGCCGCGAAGATATCCTCCTCAACAGGAATCGAATGCATAGCCGCAGAGGACGGGATGCGCCTCGATGTGGCGAAGCAGACCAATTTACAGTCTTTCAGCTAAAAATATAAACCTTGGCGGGATTAGTCTTCACATGCGGATGTCCTACATATTTACAATCGCCCTTGCAGTGGCAGCAATCATACTCCTCTACGCCTCAATAGGGTTTTACGTCGACCGCTCCGAAGCCGAGGCCTGCACCCAGACGCAGGAGCGGCTTGAACAGGCAACCCCAACGCTTCTTGGGGGGCAGCTCAAGTATGTTCTCTCAGAATTCGGCATGCCCGAGGTGCAAACCCCGGCGCCGGCTGATTACACGGCGTCAATTGCCTCCCTGCGGGCGCGCGGAACCGAAGACCCAGCCAAGCTGATAGACCTGACAACATTTGAAACAAGCCACTTCCTAATGTCGGGCTATCTGAAGACATCCGAGTGCAACCTCTTCACGAACCTTGCGCGCGTAAATCTCGGCCGCTCCTCCCTTTTCCTCGGAGAGCTTCTCAAGGGCACGGATGTCTCCCTTCTTGAAGGCGAGCTATCGGACGTAGACTCAAGCTACCTAGTGATAATACATTCCGCAGTCCCTGACAAATGCGGCTACGAGCCTGAGAACCTCTTCCTGACAATCTTGGAGGAGAAATACTGCGCAGGCCTGCACGAGCAGGCATTCCTTCTAGCGCAGTACCTCAAGGCAAGCTTGGACGACGTCCAGGACGCGCCATCCAAAACCTACCGCGCAGTTATGCTCAACTGCATGGCAGACTGCGTAAATAGGGACGCCTGCCTGGATAACTGTTTAAATGAGAAAATAGCTTAGTTCAGCCACGGGCTCGTGGCGAAATGGTATCGCGCCGCCTTCGCATAACATTTTCTTTTAGAAAAGGAAAGCGTTAGGAAAAGGCGGAGGCTGCGGGTTCAAATCCCGCCGAGTCCACTAATAATTATTATATAGGCCACTTTCAATATCTCGCTTATGTTTGGATTTTTCAAGGAAAAGACCAACTTTTACAAGCTGGAGGAGAAAATCTCTGGTTACTCCAAACAGGGCTGGCATTCCTACCTGCTGTCCACCTACGCCCACAATGCCGCAGTCAAGTCGCTGGCAAAGCGCGGCAAGGCTATATCTGCAGCCTTTTACATCGAGTCAAAGCTCGATGCGGCGGAGCTGTCGGAAGTCCTTGCGCGGCGCATCGGGGACTTCACAATAGCCGAGTCAAAGCTTTCCCAGCTCAAGCTCAGCGAAATCGAGCAGCTGTACCTAACGGATTATCTCTCCGGGGAGCTGTCTGACAAGGAAATCTACCCTCTAAAGATGCGCATGCCGGACTTCGAGAAAATGCTCAAGAAGGCGCTTACTGGCGGGAAGAACTATCTGCTGGACATAGGCTGCTGGAACGAGGAGTTCTTAGACGCACTCGAGGACAAATTCTTCTCAAAAAACAAGTACGACCACCTGCTAATCGGCACGGACTCTGGTGACGTAACCTGCGGGCGGGTTGACAGCCCAGACAAGGAGGATGAGCATGACAGGTTATACGACCCTAGTGACGCCGAGGACGAGCCGGATACTCCTTTCAGGGAGTTCTACCAGTTTGAAGTGGAGAGCAAGCACGATATTGCCGATGCCTATTACGAAGCCTGGGAGAAGACGGGAATCCTCAATGAGCTGCCGGACGGCTTCAAGCGCGACGACATACTCCGCTTCAGGTACGAAAAAAACATACTCACACTGCACGGCTTCCTTGGGGACTACCTTTCAACCAAGCGGCTTTTCAAGAAGGACTTCCTGGAAAAAACAAAATTCGACGTAATCTTCCTCCGCAGGATGTTCCCCTATGTCGACTACAAAGATGTTTTTGAGGAGACTAATACGTTCACAAAGAGCTACTTCATAGTCTCCTACAGCCTTCCCTACACGAAGGACGACAAGCCAAACCCCTCGCCAGCTGAACTTTTGTCAGAGCTGAAGAAATACGGATTCAAAAAGGCGGACCTGTACGAGACCGAGACCTTCTTCTGGCTCCTTGCCAAAAAGAAATAAGGGCGGCAAATCAGAACGTTTCCAATTTGCCCTTGACCACCAGGTCTGTTATCTGCGTTATGTTCTCGAGCCAGTAGTCAGTCAGCTTCTCGACCTTGCTCTTGGCGTCAGAGAACTTCTTGCCCTTCTCCATCGTCACGTGGACGTTCGCGGCAAGCGGGTTGTCAATCGGCCTTCCAATCTGGCTGAGCAGCTTTACCTGGACCTCTCCGACGCCCTCAACCTGCTCGGCAATCTCGTCCGCTATCTTGTTTGACAGCAGGTTGTAGAGTTTTCCGACATGGTTTATCGGGTTCTTGCCCGAGGTCGCCTCAAGGCTCATTGGCCTGTAAGGCGTGATAAGGCCGTTGCACCTGTTCCCCCTTCCGGTCGAGCCGTCGTCCCCCATCTCGGCGGACGTCCCGGTAACCGTCAGGAAGTAGCAGTTGGACTCGTAGTTGTCACCCGTGTTGACACAAACGTTCACTTTCCTGTCGGTGACGCTTTTTGACATCTCCTCGATGTCCTTCTTGATTGTGCCGACTACCGCCCTATAGTGGTCTATGTTCTCAGTCTTTCCAGAGACTATCGCGGCTGCAATCGTCAGGTCGATGGTGTCGTTCCTCCTGAGCCCCATGACCTTTATGTCCTCCCCAACCTGGGGGCACTTGTTCTTGAACTCCCTTGAGTTCAGCCGCTTCTCGGTCCCGAAGACAAGCCTTTCGACGTCGCTGTACGGGGCAAAGCCTACGCCAAAGGAGGTATCGTTTGAGTTTGGCATGCTCTTTCCCCTTGAGAAGACGTCAACAAGGTCCGCAGACCCGCTTCCCATCCTGGAGTCTATGACGACGTGCCTGTCAACGTCGAGGTTCGGGAGGATCTCCTTGAGGTAGGTCTTTGCGGCTTCAATCCCGACCGTGTGGATTCCGACGTACTCGTCCCCGACCTTCTCGGTCGCCCTTCCTGAAAGGAGGATGTAAATCGGCTTGAGGACCTCTCCCCCGCCGAACTTAGGATTTGCATACCCGCCCACAATCTCCACCTGGTCGGTGTTGTGGTGCATGTACCTGTCAAACTTTTTGGCATACTCCCTGCACAGCGCCCTGGAAACCGCCTCTGCGATTCCATCTGCCATGCTGTCCGGGTGCCCTATACCCTTCCTTTCGACAATCTCGAGGGGCATTTCGTCCATAAGCGGGGAATTTAGCTCCCCAACAAATATATTTCTGCCAGCCATATTGATACCTCCGCTTGCCTTCAAATTATCAGTAATAATTTATATAGTTTCTTATTACTAATGGTAATAATTTATTCAATTTCCAGCCGACTGCCTAGTATTATACAAATGGTGGACTGATCATGCCCCTTTCTTTTAGAAAAAGAGAGTGGCAAGGTATTCCAAAGAAAACTACTTTAGTCCTCGCTCCGCTCGGAGCATTAAAATTAATGGGCCTGACCGGATTTGAACCGGTGACCACCTGATTTCCACCCCTTTTCATTTTGCTTCCGGCTTTCTGAAAAGGCGATATCAGTCAGGCACTCCACCAGGCTGAGCTACAGGCCCGTGCGGATAATAATGCCTGCTGCAGATTTTAAAGATTTCCCTTCGACAGGTTTATCAATTGCGCAAACAAAGCTTAATGGGCGATGAAGATGCTGCCCCAGGCTGATACCAGATGATGACCGGATGGTAGCTACAGAGCCCACAAACTCAAAATTTAGAATCCTGCCATTAGCAGTGCGTTATCCTCTTCTTTTCGCAGATCACGTTGGTTATTGCAGTTAGGAGCGGGCTTATTACTAAGTGCTCCAGCTTGGCGTACTCCTTGCGGTCAGCTGATATCATGGCTGTTCGCTTCACCTTTGCAAATACGAACGTCGACGCACACATAATTGCATCTGCATAGCACCTGAGGTATGCGTACGCGCCTATGTCCTCCTCAACCTCCTTCTCGTGAGAAATGACCTTTATAGTATTCTCCGCAATTGTGCTGAAGCCAAAAAACTTGTCTACCCAGGCTTCTGCTTCCTCCCACTTGACCTTATGGTCCTTCTCCACGGCCGCCTTTAGCCCCTTCTTCAGCTCCTCAACTATCTTTGCTGACTCATACTTTGCCATGGCTAGATTATCTACTGTTGACGATTTAAACCTTTCTAATTCAGCGGCGCCCTTTCCGCCTCAAGCCTTCCGAAGGTCGGGTACTCCTCGACAATGAAGGCTTTCTCCGCAATCTTCCCTGCAAGCCGCCTTGCTATCGTTTCAGACGCCTCAATCTGCCCCTTCTCCGAATCAAAGACAAAATACTCCGGCGACAGCGAGAACTTTTTCAGGAGCCGCCGGTGCGCGGCAGCATCCCCCTCAATTACGCCCTTTAGCAGGAGGCCTTCGCTGGTTTCCTTTTCATACTTCCGCCTGACGTTCTTTGCTGTCCTCTTCAGCCTGTTTCTGAACTGGATGTGGTCCTTCAGCTCAGACGGGCACAGGTGCGCAGGGACCTTGCCATCAGCGTACTCCAGGATTTTCATTCCGAGCTCAATCGAGCCCTTGATGCCGTACGAGAGGTCGTTCTTCTGCTCAAACCCCCTCGCCATCATCGCGTCCGAATTCGAGTCTGAATACTCCAGCTCGTTAAGGTTCAGGAAGTCAGCCCTTCCAGCTATCCTATCCACAGCCGCGAGTAGCTCCTTGTCGGTCCCAGGAATCAGCGGCACCTCGACGCCGACCGACATCGAATACTCCTTTCTGTCCGGCAGGTTCTCCGCCTTGTGGAACCTTATCTCGTCAAGCTCGGCGCGGTCAAGCTTCCTAAGCCTCTCAGGCGAAGCCAGGCCTCCGTAGGTGTAAAGGTGGAGGTGGAACTTGTGGCCGAAGTTATCCTTGAACAGCCTGACGCTTTCAAGAAGCCGGTCAAACCGCAGGAAAGGCTCGCCACCGGTTATCGACGCGCCTTCGGCTGACTGGCGCTTAGCCTCCTCGAAAATGTCCTCGTCCGACCTAACCTCCCTTTCATTCGCCCAGGTGATATCCTTTCCCTTCCTCTTTTCGGATATTGGGCAGTACCAGCACTCAGACTGGCAAATTCCCGTCAGAAACAGGACGAGCTTCGAGCCGCGGATGCAGAGCTCGCAGCCGCGCGCAAGCTTTCCGCTTGCAAAAGAGTTTCCCATTGTCTCCTTTATCATTTGGGAACGCTTTCGAGTGCCCTTGCAACGAGCTTCGCCGCGTCCTCGACGTCCTTCATGGACACGACCTCGACCGGCCCGTGCAGGTACCTCTCCGGCACGCTTACGACGGCAGTCCGCACCCCGCACTTTGTTAGCTGGATCATGGTTCCGTCGGTCGCGCCGCCGTCCCCGACCTCAAGCTGATATTTTATCTTGTTCCTCTTTGCGACTCCGATAAGCCAGTCGACCAGCTTCCTGTCTGCTACGGTCCCCCTGCCGCCTGCCTCGACGTAGGTGAATGAAGGCCCGCCGTTCAGCTTTACAGGCACATCCTCGCCCTTGACATACGGGTAGTCCCCTGCGGTTGTCGTGTCGAGGACAATCGCTATGTCCGGATCAATGCCAAATGCGGATGTCCTCGCGCCCTTTGAGCCGATTTCCTCCTGCACGCTTGCTACGGCGTATATCTCGTTCTTGCTCTTCGTCATCTGCATCGCTTTTATCATGACTGCAAGCCCGGCGCGGTTGTCGAGCGACCTCCCTGTGACAAAATCATTGTGCATCTCTGCGAACTCCATGTCAAAGACTGCGTAGTCCCCGATTGAAACGAACTTCTCAGCCTCCTTCTTGTCCTTGAAACCGGCGTCGATGTACATCTCCTTTGCCTTCATGACCTTCTTCTGTTCGTCCTCCTCAAGGAGATGTGGTGGTTTCGCGCCGATTACTCCTACCATAGTCGTCTTCCCGAGGATTTTCACCCTCTGGCTCACGAGCGTCCTGTCGTCTATTCCGCCCATCTTGACGAACTTCAGGAATCCGTCGTCGGTTATGCTTTTTATTACCAGCCCTATCTGGTCCATGTGGGCGTCAAGCATTACTGCGGGCTTGGAGCCCTTCCTGTGGCATATTATGTTCCCGAGGACATCCTCCTTGATGTCGTCGCAGCAGCCCTTGAGCTCCTTTCTGACTATTTCGCCTACCTCATTCTCGCTTCCGGAAGGTCCGTTTGCATTTGAAATCTTTCGAAGAAGGTCTTTCATCTAAACCACCGAAAAGTGAAAGGGGGAGGTAGATTTAAACTATTTGGTCAGCACTATTATGTCAAGAGTCTTTGCCGGCGCCCTGTTTTTTATGAGGACATAAAAATTATCGTGGAGCCTGACGTATTCCTCCACCGTGAACCCGGACAGCTCAGCCATCTTGCGCGCAGTCCGCATCAGGTCTGCCTCTTTCCAGCCATATGCATCGACGCACAGAAGTATCCTCGCGTCCTTCTTGAGGTAGGGCTTGAGCGGGACTACCATCGCAACCGCGCCGTCAACATTGAGCGGGACTGTCGTCACGACCGCACTGAGGCTGTCGTCCTTGAATACTGCCGGATCTATCCGCCTTATGTTTTGCGGGGTTATCCTCAGATTCGGGTTATCCTTCTCGAGCGCCCTGACTGCCGCAGGAATTTTCTGCTCTATGTCTATGAGGTAAACAGTCGCGCACTTGTCGATGCAGTACTCAACAAAGTTTATGTCCGCCCCTATCACGGCTGCCCGGGGTAGGTCTTTGAAAATTCCAAACCTCTTGTCAAGGTCCGCTATTGATTCAAATTCTGCCATTAGATGAGGGTCTTTATCTGCTTCCTTATCTGCTTGATGTCCTTTATGTTGTCGTAATGCACGAGCTGCTTCTGGCACATCGGGCACTTGAACTGGGACTCAAGCGCGGAGGTGTATTCCGTCCTGACGCAGCCGTCGATGCACTGGAAGAAGTGGTTCTTCTCCTCGAACTGGAGCCTTTCGTTCAGGGTGTCAAAGGTCCTTGAGCCCTCCATTCCGATGAACTTGTCCACCATCTCCGGGTTTATCCTCCAGATGTAGTTGTACCAGCCCGACCTCTCCTTTTCCTTGCGGTAGGTGATAATCCCCTTGGTGTGCATCTCGTTGAGCACGCGCCTTATGGTGTTCGGCCGTATCCGCATCTTCTCGGCAATCTTCTGGTCGGTTATCTCGCCCTTTGTAAGTATCTTGAGGATTTTTATTGAGTCCTCGTCGAGAATCGTATTTAGCTTTGTGAACTGAACTCGTGATATCATTACTATCTCTTGCAATTTTGAAGCATATAAACTTAACGATTCATATCCTGAAAATTCACTTCTTAGCAGTGGTAACGGATTTTTTCTATGTTCGGAATTCAAACTTTTTACAAAAGCCCCCAAATAGAAACCTTTTTATAGTAGTTCTGTTGTATCTTACTCCACTTTCGGGGTTTTCAAATCCTGATGAATTAGTTTAAACTAGAGGTGATTAGACAATGGTAGCACAAACAGGCGGTCAGCCGGTTTATGTTCTTCCGGAGGGCGGGCAGAGGATACTCGGCCGTGACGCCCAGAGGATGAACATCCTGGCTGGCAAAATAGTTGCAGAGACTGTTCGTTCGACTCTTGGCCCTAAAGGGATGGACAAGATGCTCGTCGACAGCCTAGGTGACGTCGTAATAACGAACGACGGAGTGACAATTCTCCAAGAGATGGACATCGCCCACCCGGCCGCAAAGATGCTGGTCGAGGTTGCGAAGGCGCAGGATGAGGAGGTCGGCGACGGAACGACCACCGCAGTCATCTTCGCAGGCGAGCTCCTGAAAAAGGCAGAAGAGCTCCTCGAGCAGAACATCCACCCGTCCGTGATAACGAAGGGGTACAGGGTGGCGAACGACGAGGCGCAGAGGCTCCTTCAGGGCATAGCCCAGAAGATAAACCCAAGCGACAAGGGGATTCTCGAGAAAATCGCGATGACAGCGATGACCGGGAAGAACGCGGAGCGGGCGAAAGATTCACTCGCAAAGCTCGCAGTGTCTGCGGTCCTGCAGGTCGCGGAGACTTCCGATGGAAAAATCGAGGTTGACGTCGACAATATAAAGCTCGAGAAGAAGGGGGGCGGAAGCATTGACGACTCCGAACTCATTCAGGGAATCGTCATAGACAAGGAGCGCGTCCACCCGGCAATGCTGAAGAAGGTCGAGAACGCAAAAGTTGCCCTTATCGACACGGCAATCGAGATAAAGGAAACCGAGACCGACGCCGAGATAAGGATAACTGACCCGGAGCAGCTCAAGGCATTCCTCGCAGAAGAGGAGAACATGCTTAAGCGGATGGTCGACAAGGTCAAGGCATCCGGCGCAAACGTTGTCTTCTGCCAGAAGGGCATTGACGACATGGCGCAGCACTTCCTGTACAAGGCAGGAATCTTCGCGGCAAGGCGCGTCAAGAAGTCCGACATGGAGAAGCTTGCCCGTGCGACAACCGCGAAAGTCGTAAGCAACCTCGACGACCTGGAGGCAAAAGACCTAGGCTACGCAGGCCTCATCCAGGAGAAGAAGATAGGCGGAGACGCCATGATCTTCGTCGAGAAATGCAAGGACCCGAAGGCCGTAACGCTGTTCATACGCGGCGGCACCGAGCACGTGGTTGACGAGGTCGAGAGGGCAATGGAAGACGCAGTCGGCGGTGTTGCCTCCGCAATTGAACTAGGGCTGGTAGTCGCAGGCGGCGGAGCAGTCGAGATTGAGGTAGCCAAGAAGCTCAAGCAGTTCTCAGAGAAGTCAAAGGGAAGGGAACAGCTTGCGATTATGGCCTTTGCCGAGGCGCTTGAAGTCGTGCCGAGGACACTGGCTGAGAACGCTGGGCTCGACCCGATTGACAAGCTGGTCGCCCTAAGGAGCGCCCACGAGAAGCCAGAGAACAAGTGGTACGGGCTTGACGTCTTCACAGGCGAAGTCGTTGACATGTACAAGGCAGGCGTCATCGAGCCGCTGAAAATAAAGACCCAGGCGGTCAAGTGTGCCTCAGAAGCGGCTGAAATGATTTTGAGGATAGACGACGTTATTTCCGCAAGGGAGCTCGGCAAGAGGGACGCCGGCGGCGGAATGCCCAGAATGCCCGGTGGAATGGGCGACATGGGGGACATGTAAATTTACAGTGAGGGGGCTCACGCCCCCTCTCCCACTTTTTTTATAGGAAAGGTTTTATAGCCAGGAATTATTCCTGTTGCATGGTTTACTTCAACCAGCTAAAAGGTTGCCCTATCCTAGATGCGAAAGGGAAAAAGCTTGGCACTGTAAAGGACTTCATCTTCCTTGACGGCAAAAATTATGCCGAGGTGACCCACATAGTCTACACTGACGAGGAAAAGGTCGCAAAGAAAATACCATGGCGCCTTGTCGGGGGGCTTGTTGATGAGGCACACCCTAAGCGGGTCAGCATAGCAATCAATCTCACCCTCTCTGCGGAGGACATAACGCCGTTTCTCCCGAAAAAAGGCGACCTATTCGTGAGCGCAATCATAGACAAGCAGGTCGTCGACGTCGACGGCGTCAAGGTTGTCCGCGTCAATGACATAGTCCTGGGCAAGGTAGACTACAAGTTCTGCGTAGTCGCGGTCGCCGTAGGGATGGCAAGCCTTGCCATGCGGCTCGGGCTCCAGACAAGCTCAGACTCAAACTTTCCGAGCAAGACTGAGCGGATAATACCCTGGAAATCAGTCCAGCGGCTTGAGCCGGACCTGCACGACCTCCATTTGAGCGTCCAGAAGTCCAAGATTGAGCACCTCCACCCCGAGGACATCGCAGACCTTATGGAGGACCTGACCCCGAACCAGAGGATACTTGTCTTCTCAACCTTGGATGAAAAAAAGGCGGCAAAGACGCTATTGGGCGCGGAGGATAACGTCCGTGACACCGTACTGAAGAGCCTTAAGCGGGACAGGATACTTGACATTTTAGAATCGATATCCGAGGACAAGTCAGCTGACGTCCTAAGCCTGATGACTAAATCAGAGCGCGGCCGCATGCTTAATGCAATGAAGCCTACTATAAGGAAAAAAGTAATGGATATCCTGAAGTACCCCGAAGAGTCAGCCGCGGCGATAATGACGACCGAGTTCATTTCAGTCCCCGAGAGCTACACCGTGATGCAGACGCTCCAGCTTTTGAGAAAGAGGCAGCCGAAGTTCAAGTTCTATTATGTTTACGTCCTCAACAAGTCAGGCCAGCTCGTCGGCGTCCTCGGGCTGAGAAACCTCCTCCTTGCCAGGCCGTCTGTGCCGATAGCCTCCATTATGAACAAGCAGGTGATACACGTCAAGCTCGACACTCCGAAGGAGAGCATAGCAAAGGCGATTTCTAGGTATGAGCTTTCCTCGGTCCCTGTTGTCGACAACTCAAACGTCCTCAACGGCGTCGTAAGGGCGTATATGGTCGTTGAGAGCATAATCCCAAAGAAGTGGAAACGGGAGCGGTATCATCCCCACACCCTGAAGCACAAAGCCGCATAAAATGAGCTTTATCCAAAAAATAAACATAAAGAATATAGTCTTTATGCTAGGCATCATCGGGCCTGGCATAATCACCGCGACGGTCGACAACGACGCCGGCGGAATCACGACCTACTCAATCGCCGGCGCGCATTTCGGCTATTCCCTTCTCTGGACACTGATTCCGATAACAATCCTCCTTATAATAGTCCAGGAGATGTGCGCAAGGATGGGTGTCGTCACAGGCAAGGGGCTTTCAGACCTCATACGCGAGAACTTCGGCGTCAGGATAACGATGTTCATTATGGCAGGGCTGATCTTTGCAAACGTGTTCGTCACAGTCGCCGAGTTTGCCGGCATGGCTGCAGTCGGGGAGATGGTCGGGATAAGCCGGTACGTCATAGTGCCGCTGGCGGCATTCGCAGTGCTCCTGCTTACGGTCAAGCTCAATTACCGGGCGCTCGAGAAGATATTCCTGGTGATGACAGTATTCTATGTCTCCTACATCATCTCCGGCATCATGTCCAAGCCTGACTGGGGATTTGTAATACAGCAGACCTTTGTCCCGTCATTCAGCTTCGAGCCAGCCTACCTCATTCTCCTCGTCGGCGTAATCGGCACAACAATCACCCCGTGGATGCAGTTTTACCTACAGTCCTCGATAGTTGAGAAGGGAGTAAAAGTCAGGGACTACAAGTACTGCAAGTGGGACGTTATCCTTGGATGCATCTCTACCGACGTCGTCTCATTTTTCATAATCGTCGCCTGCGCGACAGTCCTTTTCCCGCAGGGGATAAGAATCGACAGCGCGGTCGAGGCTGCAAAGGCGCTCCAGCCGCTCGCCGGCGAGTACGCCTACCTCCTGTTTGCGCTCGGCTTTTTCGCTGCGGCGTTCTTCGGGGCATTCATCCTGCCCATCTCCACTTCCTTCTACGTCTGCGAGGCGTTCGGCTGGGAGTCAGGGGTTAACAAGAAGTTCCGCCAGGCAAGCGGCTTTTACACCCTCCTTGCCCTCATCATAGGCATTGGCGCAGGCGTGATACTCATCCCAGGCATGCCTCTGATTACGATAATGCTCATGGCCCAGGTAATCAACGGCGTCATACTCCCGTTCGTCCTCCTCGCAATACTGAAGCTGGCGAGCAATCCAGCTATAATGGGCGAGTATACCAACCCGCCCTGGCTGAACGCGGTCGCCTGGGCAAGCTGCATTATAATAATGATAATCAGCATACTGATGGTGCTCACAACCCTGAACCCGGCACTCCTCTGGTGATTTAGAAAGGTTTAAATAAACGGGTGGCTTTGATTACTTCATGATACAAGAAGACGAGGAGATATACGAATTAGTCGCAACCGATCCCCTCGAAAAGCTGAAGGCAAAGGGCGGCGAACTCGAGAAAGAGATTGACGCAATCAAAGAAATTCTAAAGGACACAGTTACCATATCAAAACTCAACGCCAGCGCGGAGGAGCTTGTCAGCAAGCTCATCGACATGGTGAAGCTCAGCCAGGACATGACGCGGAGCGTCTCAAAGAGCAACGAGGACGTGTCCCGCCAGATAAACAAGAGCATCCAGGAGATGCGGGACAGCAACAGGGAGCTCAGCCAGAAGCTTGACGCCCTCCTTGAATTCTTCGCCGAGGCAGGCGAGAAGGAGGAGATTGAGCGGAGCGAGATTGAGTCCGACATGCAGAAAGTATTATCACAGGTCTCCAGCAAGATAGACAACCTAGTCAGGAGCAACCAGGAAATCAGCAGCAAGACTAAGGAGCTTGAGTTTAAGATGGAGGACCTTTCAAAGAAAAAGCACGTGCTAAGGCCAGCGCCGTTGCCTTCCGTGATGGAGCAGCCGGCGTTCCCAAAGCCGGAGCGGCCAATGCCGCCGCCCCTTTCCAAGGGAGGCATCCCAGCCCCAAAGCCGTTCAAGCTTGAGGATTAATCAAAAATGGAGTCCAGGCAAATAGCAACCCATGCGATAGTTTTCTGTTCGCTACTTCTTGCGATTGTTATAGTGATAGTCGGCTCTAATTTTCCAGGGCTTGCCTACCTGAACCTAATACTGCAGGCTGTCCTAGTCTGCCTCCTGGCGGGAGTGATATTCATTCTAGACCGGATTCTCACAAAACTGGGCAAACGGGCAATAACGCCGGTCATCTCCGTCGTCCTGCTCCTCATGATGACTGTTGCCATCGCTGGCATAGCATGGTTCTGGCTCCAGGGCATGACCCAGCAGATACTCAACGCGACAGAGCAGACTGCAGACACCCAGCTCGGCAGGCTCACGTTCGACCTCGACTTTGGAAGCGCGAAGGTCTACTGCAGCGGCCCGAACCCGTCTGACTCAGTAACCGCAGTCTCGGTCTTCGTTGCGGTAAACGCCGGCGCCAATAACATCCTGCAGGGCGTAATCCTCAACGGCAACGTCGTCGAGGAGGCAGACTTCGAGATAGTCAAAGTCGGGGACAGCCTCGGCAACGGTGAATACAAGGAGATAAAGATACTCAACGGCGGCAACAAGTACACTGCCGGAGTCCTTGAGAAGGCTGACGATTCTGCCGACCTGGAAGTCGTCGTGAGGACGAACATCGACAAGGAAAAGGCGATAATGACCTTCGACGCCGACGCGCCATCCTCGACGACCTGCAACTAATGAGAGGCCAGTTCACACCGATAGGAGCAATACTAATTGTAGCAATCCTAATAGCCCTGATAAGCTGGACCTATCTCTGGGCAATCCCCGTCATAGAAAAGCAGAAGACCGCAGTCCTTTACGAATACTCAAAAAGCGAGCTTGAGGAAATGCGCGACGCGGTCAGGTCCGTCGCAGGCGCGGAGGGCGCCCAGCGGACCGTCAATGTAAACCTCAAAAGCCTCGAGTTCCGCCTCAACGAGCGCGGAGGCGAATTCTCAAACTCAATTGACATGAAGATAGGCTCGGACGTAAAGCTGCTCTCGGACAGCTGGTCTGTTGTTGACTCCTCCGAGGACGACAAGGAGGCCGTCGGCGTGCTTGGCGAGGACAATGCAGGCGTCATAATAGGCAAGCAGGAAAAAGGGATACTATTCCTCCGCCTCTGGTACCGCGACCTTTACGACAGCCAGACAAAAAATTATTACAGGATAAACCTCGTCCGCAGTACCCCGTGGATAGTTGAGTCCGGGCGCCAGGAATTCGTCCTGAAGAATACTGCCCAGTACAAAGAGGGCGGCTACATAACAACCAACATAACGGTGTCGGTGAAGTAAATGCGCGCGCAGGCGACCATCATTGAGCAATTCATCCTCTTCGCAGCAGGCTTTGTCCTTTTTATCTACATCGCCGTAGGATTTGGCGGGATACAGGGCAAGTTCTTTTTTGAGGCGCAGGAGGGGGACCTCCACTACGTCTCCGAATACGTTGCCCTAGAAATCGAGCGCGCCTGGAGCCTGATGGAGATCGGGCACGATGCCGAAGTCGAGATTACAATTGGCATTCCGGCGCCGAGGAACACCCTCCTCGAGCTTGACGGCAGCAGCGTCTGCGCGTCCGCCGACGAAAACCGGGTTTGCACGAAGGCAAACGTTCCCGCATCCCTGAAAGGAAAGACTTATAGTTTAGAAAGATTTAGCATATTCGGCTCCGGGCAGGAGATCAGGATAGAATGAAGGAAATATCGAGAAAGCACATGGGCGAGTGGATGCCGGAAGACAGGAGCAAGGTCGACGAGACTTACGACCTGATAAAAGTTGGCTCAAAGGCATTTGCCAAGGCGCGCATACACTGGGATGGGAAGACAAACTCCCTCAAGTACGAAGTCATCGAGCCGAAGATAGACGACAGGCTCAAGGGCATACTCAAGCAGATTGAGAGCATACTGATAGACCGGCTCGAGATTAAGTACGACAAGTTCGACATAAAGAAGAGCGAGGACTTCATAGGGCGCGAGATGGACGTCATCGCATCAGAGTACAACTTCACGCTTTCCGAGGCAGACAAGACCGCCCTTAGCTATTATCTCCAGCGCGATTTCATCGGGCTCGAGCGGGTTGAGCCGCTCTTCCAGGACATCAAGCTTGAGGACATATCCTGCGACGGGACGAACGT
The DNA here is from genome assembly GCA_043822065.1 of archaeon. Taxonomy (GTDB): domain Archaea; phylum Undinarchaeota; class CAZHTU01; order CAZHTU01; family JBDRCC01; genus JBDRCC01. The sequence goes on from JBDRCC010000020.1 coordinate 83,308, forward strand.
GCCAGTCTTCGTCTTCCACAGGAACCCCTCGTACGGCTCCATCCAGACAAACACAATCTTCAGCACTCAGGACGAAATAGACTCCTTCGTGATGAAGCTCGCCCAGAGGTGCGACCGGGCGATAAGCGTCGCAGAGCCTCTCCTCGACGGGACCCTCCCAGACGGCTCAAGGGTCCAGGCAACGTTCGGCACTGACGTCTCAAGGCGCGGCTCGACATTTACCATTCGTAAGTTCACGCCGGAGCCGCTTACGCCGGTGGACCTCCTAAAATTCGGCACGACTGATACTAGGACTCTCGCTTACCTCTGGCTCCTCATCGAGCACGGCTACTCCATCCTTGTCGCCGGCGCCTCAGCCACCGGCAAGACTGCCCTCCTGAACGCGCTTTCGCTCTTCATCCAGCCGGACGCAAAGATAGTCAGCATAGAGGACACTGCCGAGCTCAGGCTTCCGCACGAGAACTGGATACCGCAGGTCGCAAGGATAGGCTTCGGGCCGAGGGACGAGACCGGGGACAAGCTCGGCGAGGTAAGCATGTTCGACCTGCTCAAGGCAAGCATGAGGCAGAGGCCGGACTACATAATAGTCGGCGAGGTCAGGGGGCAGGAGACCTACGTCCTCTTCCAGGAGATGGCATCCGGCCACCCCGGGCTCAGCACCATGCACGCGGACTCCATAGACGCGGTCATGGACAGGCTCGTAACCGAGCCGATATCCCTCCCGCCGAGCCTGATAGAGAACCTCGACGTCCTGATAGTCATAGTCCGCGAAAAGATCAAGGGCAAATACGTCAGGCGGATAAAGCGGATTGTCGAGGTCACCGGCTTCGACGCCAGAAACAACAAGCCGATAATAAACGAGGTCTTCAGGTGGGACCACGCAAAGGACAGCTTCCTGACCGTCTCCGAGAGCAAGCTCCTCAAGGACATAATGAACGAGCGCGGGGCAAACAGGGAGAGCCTCAATGAGGAGCTCCACCGGAGGGCGCAGATACTCGAGTGGTTTGTCAAGAAGAAGATTACAAACTACCGCGACGTTCACAAGTACATAGACATGTACTACACTGACCCTGCCGCGCTCCTTGACACACTAGGATGAGCAAATACAACGAGCTGGCGCACAGGCTGTTCAAGAGGCAGGCGGACAGCTACAAGCATTATTTTGACAACCTCCGGATAGACCTCAAGAAGGCCAACATGGCAATCACGATTGAGGAATACCTGTCCACTGCCATGCTTTCTTCAGTCATCTCTTTTGTCTTCATCTCGCTAATCTGCCTCCCAGTCCTTTCGCTCCTTATCAAGGAAATCAACCCGATATTCCTCGTTCCGCTGTCCCTGGTCCTAGGCGTTTCTACCGGCTCGGCGGTTTTTGTCGCCTACCTCATGTACCCAACTTCCCAGGAGACAAGAATTAGCAAGCAGATAGACATGAACCTCCCGTTTGCTTCCATATACATGGCGACGGTCTCAGGCGCAGGGATACCTGCCCACCAGATGTTCAAGCTCCTCTCCCAGTTCAAGGAATACGGCGTGGTCTCAAGGGAGGCAGGCACAATCTCCACAGAAACCGAGCTCTTCGGAAAGGACATCCAGGAGGCCATAAAGCGCGCAGCGGAGCGGACGCCAAACGAGGACTTCAAGGAGATGCTCTGGGGGATACACACCATAGTCTCCAGCGGCGGGAGCCTTAGGAATTTCCTGAGCAGCACGAGCAAGAACCTCATGCGCCAGTACAACATGAGGATAGAGCAGTTCGGGAAGAAGCTCTCCATGTTCCTTGAGCTTTACCTGACGCTGATATTCGTCGGGGCGATATTCTTCCTCATACTCAGCACCATCTTCGGGGCGATAGGCGCCGCGACCTCAACTGTGCTTTTCATGAACAAGCTGATAGTCTACTTCGCCCTCCCAGTCATCACAATCTTCTTCATAGCAATAATAAAGAACATTTCACCAGGCGGATGATAGACCTAAAAGAGATGGCACCGGAAAAGAAGGTCCTTGTGTTCAGCGGAGCGAGTGCAGTTGTTCTCCTGCTCATCCCGTTCCTCTTCTACGGCAAGCCGGTTTTCCTGAAGCTGATAGGCGGCTTTACCTTTGGTGCCATCCTAATCGCGGCGATACCCTACCTTGCGATACTCTACATCCGGAAGCGGCGCGTGGTCGTCCTTGAGGACCAGTTCCCGAACTTCCTGCGGGACATTGGCGAGACTAAGAAGTCCGGCATGACACTCCCGCTTGCCATCCAGACAGCGACAAAGATAGACTACGGCGGGCTGAACGACGACATAAAGCTGATGGCAAACCAGATTTCCTGGGGCGTGCCGTTCCCAGACGTAATCGAAAGGTTCTCCAAGCGGGCAAACTCCCCGTTTATCTCCAGGGCCGTAAGAATCATACTTGAGGCTGAGCGGAGCGGCGGGAACATCGCCGACGTGCTGGAATCCGTTGCTGAGGACGCAAGGATGATAAAGGAGGCTGAAATCCAGAGGGAGGTCTCCATGAGCGAATACCTCGCGACAGTCTACACTATATTCTTTATCTTCCTTGGCATAATCGTTGCGCTCAACCGCATCCTCCTCCCGCTCGCGTCAATCCCGGCAATCTCCGGATTCGGCGTAACCATGGCTGGCGGGACATACATCTTCAACGTGTCGTTCAAGATACTTTTCCTGCACATGACCCTGATACAGGGGTTCCTCAGCGGCCTCCTTGCAGGGGAGATAAGCAAGTCCTCGCTGGTCGCAGGGCTCAAGCACTCCCTTATTTTCGTGCTTGCGGCATTCTTCGTGTTTATGGTCGCAGTCTATGACTTCCAGATCCAGTGCATGTTTGCGCCCACAGTGTCCATGTTCGAGGCGATGGGCTGCATCGGCTAAGATGAGGGGACAAAACTATCTGGGCTTCTTAGTGTCATCCGTAGTCCTCCTGATTGTTGTTGCCTATGCCGCATCATCCATGGTCGACATCGTTGTCCCTGCGCTGGAGGACAGGCAGGAAATGCTGATGGAGGTCCGCGCCTACTCTATCTTCCACCAGCTAGTGTCTTCGCCAGGCTACAAGGCGTCCTGGGAGGCAAGCCCCGGCTCGGTTGAGTTCATAGGGCTTGCAGAGGAATACGGCACCCTCTCATCGGCAAAGCTGCAGGCGCTGAAAAAGGCAAGCCCGGAAAAAATAAAGCAGTCTTTCGGCGATGAATACGACTATCAGATATGCCTTGGCGGATGCGGCGCGTACAGCGTCTCGACATCCTCTGTTGTCGAATCCCAAAGCGAGGTGTTTGTCCAATTCCCGGTAGCGATTGACGACGGGACTTACTCAACCTTGCGGGTGGTTGTCAGATGAGGGCGTGGCTTAGGATTATCGAGGTCGTGATGGCAGCAATCCTGCTTATATCCTTCCTGCACCTTGCGCAGTCCCTTGCCTTTTACGAGCCTGACGTCAACCGCAAGCTGGCTGACCTGAACGTCCTCTCCCAGCAGGTCCTGCTTACGCTTGATAGCACCCCCATTGGCGAGAGCTACCTTCAGGAGGCAGTGCGCGCATCCGATTATGCAATGCTTAACGAGAAGACTGCGGAGATAGTCCCGCCGACCTACTTATTTGCTTACTCTACCGATGCAGTCTCAGCTAAGCTCCCTGCAGAGCCAGACATAGGCCACAGCTCTTATCTTGTTTCTTATCTCTCAGGCGGGGAAGTCAAGACAAAAAAAGTCGTGCTGTATGTCTGGAGGGCGATATGAGGGGGCAGTTCTTCATCCTCAGTGCAGTGATAATAATCGCGGCCATAGCTGGCATCGTCGTGCTCCTTTCCGGCGAGACAGTCTCACTCTACGCCAATGTAAACGATGACACGGACTTCAGGCTTTACAACCTCGAGTCGCAGGCCGAGACTGTGCTCCGGCTTTCAGTCCAGGCCGGGCTCTCGCTAAGCCAGATTGAGGACGCGTTCTCAGGTTACGCCGAATACTCGGAGCGCGAGCTTGCAAAGGAGAGGATTTCCGCAACTTGGGAGTATGAGCTGTCCGGCAGCCAGTCAAGCCCAACCCTCACCTACACGCTAACCCTGAAAAACGGAAAAACCGTCGTGCGGGACTCAGCAGCCGTTTCTCCATAGGAAAAGATTTATACTATCCACCCATTAAAATGCACCATGATTGAGGAGCTTCTAGGGGAGGTTGGAGCCGTCAAATTCGGCGAATTTACCTGGAAATCCGGAAAACAGGCGCCTTATTATGTCGACCTCAGGATACTGCCAAGCTTTCCGGAGGCGTTCAAGATAGTCGCGTCACAGATGGCGGAAGCCGTGAAAAAAATCCCAGACTACCAGTCGCGCAGGCTGGTTGGCGTCCCGCTGTCCGGCATATCCTTTGCGACCGCTGTCGGCCTGGAGCTGAACATGCCGGTGCTCTTTGCCAGGAAAGAGGCAAAGGGGCACGGCACCAAGAAGCTGCTTGAGGGGATTTTCAAGGCAGGTGACAGGGTAATTCTCATAGAAGACGTAATCTCGACAGGCGTCAGCTCATCAGAGACGATAAGCAAGCTAAAAGAGGGGGGCCTTGCCGTCGAGGACATAGTCGCCGTGCTTGAGCACGGGATTGGCGGCAGGGAGAACCTGCACGCGCTCGGCCTTAGGGTCCACACCCTCACCAACATGACAAAGATTGTCAAGAGGCTTTCTTCCGGCGGAAAGGTCCCAAAGGAAAAGGTGAAAACAGTTGAGGAGTTTGTCAAAGCCGCCCTTACGGAACGAAATGCTAAGAACTAAGCTCGCAGGCGTCGAATTAAGGAACCCGCTTATACTTGCCTCAGGCATACTTGGGGACACAGGGCCCTCCCTCAAGCGGGCTTATGAGGCTGGCGCAGGCGCGGTCACGACAAAGTCGATAAACGCAACAGAGCGCGAAGGCCACCCCAACCCGATAATAGTCGAGTACGAGCACGGCCTCCTGAATGCGGTGGGGCTTTCCTCCCAGCCGGCCGAGAAGTTCCTAAATGAGATAGACGCGTACTCCTTCCCGATCATAGTCAGCGTCCAGGGGCGCAAGCCGGAGGACTACGTGTCCGTCATCAAGCGGCTTGAGCAGAAGGCTGCAATTTTTGAGCTTAACCTTTCCTGCCCCAACATAGAGGGCATCATGCCGGCCGGCGACCCTGGCGAGGTGAAAAAAATAGTCTCCCTGGCATCAGCCTCAACCCAAAAGCCGGTTTTCGTCAAGCTAAGCCCTAACGTCCCTGACATTGCATCAATCGCAATGGCTGCCGAGCGCGCAGGTGCGGACGGAATAACCGCGATAAATACAGTCGGCCCTGGGATGGTTATCGACATAGAGACAAAACAGCCAATACTCTCCTTCAAGAAGGGCGGCGTCTCCGGGCCCGCCATACGCCCGGTCGCGGTAAGGTGTATCTACGATATCTACGAAGCAGTGGAAATACCAATCATCGGCGTCGGCGGGGTTTTAACATGGGCGGATGCAGTCGAATTTGTCCTTGCGGGCGCAGTAGGCATCGGCGTCGGCACTGCGATAATGTACAGCGGCCTCCCAATCTTCAAGGAAATAGAGCAGGGGCTTTCTGCCTACCTCAAAAAGAACAAATTCAGCTCGCTTGATGAGCTCAGGGGGCTTGCCCATGAATAGGCCGGAGGTAGTCTCAATAACAAAGGTCGTCCAGCACGCCCCTGACATACGGACGTTCATCCTCTCAAAAAGCTTCTCCCCGCGCGCCGGGCAGTTCTGCATGGTTTGGGTGCCTGGCACGGGCGAGATACCAATGTCCTTCTCACATGAGAACGGATTCACCGTCAGGAAGGTCGGCAAGGTCAGCTCTGCCCTTTTCAAAATGAAGCCGGGCGACAAGCTTGGAATCCGCGGCCCGTACGGGAACGGGTTCAAGCTCAAGGGGAAGAGCGCGCTCATCGTCGCGGGCGGCTGCGGCGTTGCTCCGCTCCTTTTGCTTAACAAGCAGCTAAAGGCGAAAAAGGCAGTCATACAGGGCGGCTCAACCAAGCGCGACCTCGTCTTCAAGGGGGAGCTCGGCAGCATAAAATGCACCGACGACGGCTCGGAAGGCTACAAGGGGTTCCCTACATCCAAGGTCGAGGAGCTCCTGAATAAAACGAAGTTCGACCAGATTTACACCTGCGGCCCGGAAGCCATGATGGCAAAGGTAGTTGAAATCGGGGCGCGGCACAGGATTCCTGTCCAAGCCAGCCTTGAGCGGTACATGAAGTGCGCGTGCGGCATCTGCGGCTCGTGCGTCCTTGACCCGAGCGGCCTTCTGGTCTGCAAGGACGGCCCAGTATTTACCGGGCGGCAGCTGCGCGGGACAAGCTTTGGAAAGACAAGGAGGTCGAAATCAGGTAAAAAATGCACGATTTAGTCATCCTCAACGCAAAGGTCATGCGCCCAAAGGGGCTGGACGGGGTAAACATTGGAATCGACGGCGGCAAGATAACTGCCTTTGCAAAAAGCAAAATCCGCGCCGAGCGCACAATAGATGCGACCAGCTTCATAGTGCTTCCTGGGCTGATAGACATCCACGCCCATTTCCGCGACCCAGGCGAGACAAAAAAGGAGGACTTCTTCACAGGCACCTGTGCGGCGGCGCACTCCGGCGTGACTACTGTCTTTGACATGCCGAATAATGACCCTCCAATCAAGAGCATGTCCGACCTGAGGCGGAAGGACAAGATAGTCTCAGGCAAGGCGGTTATTGACTATGCGCTCTACCTTGGGGCAAAAAACCCCTACGAGGTTAAGGAGTCCCCGCTCACCAAATTCTACACCGGCGGCTCCCAGCAGCTCTCAGTCTCCGAAAGGGAGTTTGAATCGTGCTATGCCGAAGCCAAGCACGCAGTCGTCCACGCAGAGGACTCGCAGGTCGTCGAGGCGAACCGGGCCAAAATAAAGAACCCGACAATCAAGGACCAATGCAGGATACAGGACGCCGAGTCTGCAGTCAAGGGGATAGAATTTGTCGGCAGGATGTACCGGACCCACCAGCGCCAGACGCACGTAACCCACATTTCGACTCCAGCAGAAATATCCGCGCTCCTTCCGGGGATAAGCTGCGACATGACGCCGCACCACCTCCTCCTCAGCAGGGACGATGCGGTCAACAACTTCTACAAGGTCGACCCGCCCCTCAGGCCGAAGGAGGACCAGAAAAAGCTCTGGCAGGAGCTCGAGGCAAGGGTCACAATGCTCTCCACCGACCACGCGCCGCACCTTAAGTCTGAAAAGGAGAAGGACTTTGAGGAAGCGCCGTCCGGCCTGCCAGAACTGGACACTTACCTCCCCCTAATGCTAACAAAGGTAAACCAGGGCCTTCTCTCGCTGACTACATTTGTCAAGATGGCGTCTTCAAATCCCGCAGCGATATTCGGCTTAGAGTCAAAGGGCGCGATAGACATCGGCAAGGACGCCGACTTTGCGATAATAAACCTAAAAGAGGAAGGAGCTATACGGTCTGACAGCCTTTTCACCAAATGCGGCTGGACGCCGTACGAGGGCTGGAAAACTATAGGAAGCCTGAAAACGACGATAGTCCGCGGAGAAATTGTTTTTGATAACGGCGAGGTGACAAAGAAAAAATGGGGCAAGAATCTCCTATTGTCCTCGCGCTCGACACAACAGACAGAGTAAGGGCGCTCGAGGTTGTTGAGAAGACAAGGGACCATTTGGCTGCGGTTAAGATAGGGTGGCCTGCACTTCTCAGCCTTGGCAAGGGCTTCATAACGGAAATCCGCAGAATGGGCATTCCTGTAATCGCAGACCTCAAGCTGGCTGACATTGACAACACAATAAAGCTCATAGTGGACCAGGTGCTCGCCGCCGGTGCGGAATACGTCATCGGCCAGCCGTTTGTCGGGAAGCAGTCCTACGGGCTTGTAAACCCGAAGAAGCTGATTCTCGTCGTTGAGATGAGCCACCCAGGCGCGCTTGAGTACATCCAGGGGCACACGGAGGCGTTCTGCAAAATGGCAAAGGAGCTTGGTGTGCATGGGATAGTCGCCCCCGCGACCAGGCCTGAGCGGGTCAGGCAGATACGCGAGTGGGTCGGCCCTGACATAAAGATATACTCCCCTGGGGTCGGAGCCCAGGGCGGAAGTGGAAAAGACGTGCTTGCCGCAGGCGCGAACTACATCATCGTCGGAAGGACGATATACGGCGACAAGGAGCCGGGAAAGGCAGTAAAAAAAGTTTTAGATTCCCTGAAGTAACTAATCCATCTTGTATCTCAGGAAGGCGGCAAACCCGCCAATCCTGAAAAGCTGTTCGCCCTCAGGCGTCTCACGCGATATAAGCATGACCTTCGTCCCGAACTCCTGGGACCTCTTGACTATGCCATCGGCAACCGCCTTGTCCGCGCCCTCTGATACCAGTATGGTGTCCGCAGCCCCCTGCTCAAGCGCCTTTAAGACATAGTCCTTGCCGTACGTCACAGCGCCGTCTTTTGCAATCTCGTCCAGAAGCCTCCGTATCACCTGCTTCTCTTTCGTTATCTCCGCATCCTTGAGGAGGTCCTCTGACCTCTGGACAAGCTCCTCCAGCCCGTAGGATCCTGTATACCCGATGTCGACGACGCCAAGTATCTTGCTGGTGAGGCTCGGCGGTATATTGTCTAAAAATTCGTTCTTGCTATGGCCAGGTCCGCCGACTATTATCCCCTTAACTTCAGCATCCTTGAGTATCTCTATCGAGGACTCTACAATCTGCTTGTACCAGTCCTTTGCGAGGTTCTCTATGACGCGCTCGAACCTTGCCGCGGACTGCCCCCCTGCCCTGAATTTTCCGGGAACCATGCTTGACATGTGCTTTACCGGGACAATCCTCTTGCCCTTCAGGAATGCGATGTCAGCCTCCCGCCTGTCGACTACTATCAGCGCATAAACGTCCTTTTCCTTGACCATCTCGAGCAGCGGGTCGAGGACGAACTCCTGCGAGCACCGGTAAAGCGCAATCTTCAGCGGGTCCGGCGGGATTAGGGAATGCAGCTGGATGTCCTCCCTGCCCTCCGTCTGCGAGACGTTCCCGCAGAAAACGGCCAGCCCGTTTTTCGGCGTCTGCTTGAAGAGCTTGAGGTGCTGGATTATCCGCTCAAGGGCGGCTGTGACGTTTTTCCTTGTCGTCTTGGACTTGATGTTCTGGCTCGTCCCCTGCTCGTCGTAAAGCTTGCCTATGACCTTGTTGATGTCGTAGCCGTCAGGTATGTAGACCGTAATCAGTTCGGTGTGCCTCCCGCGCTGGTTGGTGAGCTCTTCAATCTCCCGCTTAAACCTGTATGCTTCAATATCCGTCATATAAAGAGGACTAATCTTCTACTTTTATAAATATTCTCTCAGAAACCTTGTCGCCGCCTTTTTTGTCAGAATACTCGATTTCGCCTATTTTCATGGTCGCCTTAATCGTGGATTCCATCCCCCTCAAGTCTTCCTCCGAGCTGATGACCACCTTGCCGAGCGCGGCATTCATTGACATGTTCCGCTCCGTCTTGTACTTCCTTAGGTAGGCGATTGCCTCTATCGCCTGCGAGACAAGCCCTTCCGCTCCCTTGTCGGCTTCTTCAGCCTCAGGCCATTTCGCGAATGAGATGCTGGTCTCCTTTTTCCCTGGAAGGCATGAGTATATTTCCTCGCAGAAGAACGGGGCTACTGGCGAGAGCAGGGTGGCAGTTGTCTTCAGGACGGTGTACAGCGTGTACTGCGCAGCTTCCCTGGTCGCCTTCCCGTACTTCTCCGGCTCGTACAGCCTGTGCTTTACCATCTCAAGGTAGTTGTCGCAGAAGTCCTTCCAGATGAACTGCTGGACCGGCTGGACCGCATTTATGAACTCAAACTTCTCGAACGCATCCGTGACCGAGGCGGCAAGCGCTGACAGCTTTGAGAGTATCCACCTGTCTTCGGCTTCAAGCTTTGGCGCATTCCCTCCCTTGTAGTCCTCAAGGTGCATCATGGCGAACCTAGCGGCGTTCCAGAACTTCGTAAGGAACTTGTGGGAGTACTCGACGTCCTTCCAGGAGAATGGCAGGTCTGAGCCCGGAACGGAGTATGACGCCCACATCCTAAGCGAGTCTGCGCCGTACTTCCTTATCGCCTCGTCCGGCGCGACGTAGTTGTTGAAGCTCTTGCTCATCTTCCTCCCGTCCTCGCCGTGGACCATACCGTTTACCATTACCTCCTTGAACGGGACCTTCCCTGTCAGCTCAAGGCACCTGAAAGTCGTATAGAACAGCCAGGTCCGTATTATCTCGTAGCCCTGCGGCCTGTTGCTCACGGGGTATGCCATCTTGAAGACGTCGTCTTTCTTTTTCCATCCGCTCGCGACAAGCGGGCTTATTGACGAGTCAACCCAGCAGTCGCACACTTCGGGCGGCGCGTCCATTTTATCAGAGCCGCACTTGGGGCACTTCTTAATCGGCGGCTTCTGCGTCGTCGGGTCTACGGGCAGGTCATCCTCCCTGGCAGGTATTATCTCCCCGCACTGGCAGTACCAGAAGGGTATCGGCGTGCCGAAGACCCTCTGCCGGGATATTACCCAGTCCCAGTCAAGGCCGTACGCCCAGTCCGTAAGCCTCCTAAGCATGTACTCCGGGAACCACTTCATCTGCTTCCCGCCCTCTGCAATCATCTCGCTCTTATCCCTGAGCTTTATGAACCACTGGAAGGTCGGTATCATCTCGACCGGCTGCCTGCAAGCGCCCCTCTCTGCGTGGACGAGGACGTTGTGCCTGAACTTTTCGGTCTTCTTCAGCGCACCCTCCTTCTCAAGGTCCTTGAGGAACTGCTCTCTCGCCCCCTTCGCAGTCAGGCCGGCATACTTGCCTGCCGCCTCAGTCATCTTTCCGTCCCTTCCTATGGCGCTTATGACCGGCAATTTGTATTTCGCCTGCCACTTGAAGTCCATCTCGTCGCCGTAGGTGCAGACGTACACTGCGCCTGTCCCGAACTCCCGGTCAACGTCAGAGTCTGCAAGTATCGGCACCTGCCTGTTGAAGACCGGCAGGGTCGCCTTCTTGTTGTGAAACGCCTTGTACCTCTCGTCGTCCGGGTGGACGAGAACGGCAACGCACGCCGGGCTTAGCTCCGGCCGCGTGGTCGCAATCTGTATCGGCTTTCCTGCGTCAGTCTTGAACTCGATGTAATGGAGCGTGCCGTCCATCTCGGAATATCCGAGCTCGGCGTTCGCTATCGCAGTGCCGCACTTCGTGCACCAGTGGGTCGGGTGCTCCTTGCGGTATATCATTCCTTTCCTGAAAAATTCAAGAAGCGACGACTGGACCCGCGCCTTGTAGTCCGCATCCATCGTCCTGTACTCATAATCCCAGTCCGCAGAGTAGCCCATCTCGTCAAACTGCCGCTTCATACCGGTTATGCACTTCTCTGTCCACTCTATGCACTTCTTCCTGAACTCATCCCGGTTCTCCTTTGGTATCTTGTACTCAGTCTCGACCCTGAGCTCTGTAGGCAGGCCGTGGCAGTCGAACCCCTGCGGGAGGAGGACGTTGTGCCCGGTGAGCCTCTTGTACCTGGCAACAAAGTCTATCCATGAGTGGTTGAGCGAATGCCCCATGTGGAGGGTGCCGGAGGTGAACGGCGGCGGCGTGTCAAAGGAGTAGACCGGCTTCTTTGACTTCCTGTCAAAGGCGAAAATCTTCTCCTTCTTCCAGAGGTCAGTCCACTTCTTCTGGAGCTCAAGATGGTCATACCTCTTGCCTAGCATAGCAACAAAATAGGGGGAGTATATTATAAGCGTTACCTAAACTGCTATCATCCCGACCAGCTGCGCCCCGAAAATCCAGAAGAACCACATGTGCCAGATGGTGTTGAAGAGGGCGTACTGCAGCTGGAAGAACGGCGGCCTTTCCCCCAGGACAATCCTGAGCGGCGTCGTGACGATGTACTGCGGTATTATGAACTGGAGGATGTACAGCACCATGCTGCCGCCTGCGTACGGGTACATGCTCGGCAGAACCACGCAGAAGACAATCCTCGTAAGGAACGTCACAGGCGTCTGCTGTGGGAACTCAAAGCACGCCAGCGCCTCTATTATCACTGTGACTATCGAAAATATCAGCCCGTAAAATACCCCGCCATAAATCGTCACTAGTATAGTCAGCCCCATCCCGACCTTGAACGACAGCGCCGGCCTGAACCTGTCCGGGAACCTCGTGAAGACGCTTATCGCCATGAATGTAATCAGCGCAAAATAGAACCCGCCTGGCTTCTCAAGCCCGTACTTAAGGGCGAGGAAGTAAAAGGCAAAAAGGAATGCCGAGCCAAGGGCGAGTATGCTGGCTATGCCTGAGCTAGTTGGGACCATGTCTATAACTACATCCGTGATACCGCGCTTTCCCCCGTACATGCCTCTATATACTAGTGCTCTGCCTGCTTAATATAAACCTTTCGCTGATACCGTATATACTATCAGCTTATAATCAGCCAGACGCAGGGGGCTGCTCTTCGCGCGTGAGTATCCGCCTCTCTATGTCCCGCTTAAGCGCGTCAATGTCAAGCTGAACCTTCTCAAGCCCCTTCAGCAGCCTTTCCTTCTCTGCGTCGAGCTCGTCAGCAATCTGGTACCTCTTTATCGCCTCGTTGAAGTCGTCCAGGTCAAGGGTAGAATAGCGTGATTTGCCCATTCTCTTAGCCACGTTTTTTGAAATCTCGCCAAGCCAGAAATTCATAGCATTTTTTACCCTCCAGGATATTATGTGGTCCGGGGCGTTAGCCCTGATTATCCTGACAATCTGCGCCCTAGGGAACGGGCCGTTCGGAACCTCTTTTGGCTTTAGTTTATCACTCTTCGTGGCTTTTTTGGACATAAAAATCACCGTATAAGCTAATGCACCAATAGTAAATAAACTTATCCTTGGCAACCTATTTAAGCAATTTTGCCGATATAAATGGGCATGGCAAAGGTTGAAAAAAAGGGCAAGGGGCGTGCCCCTCCGCAGCTTTACAAGCCAAAGAAAAGGCTGAGGGAGCGGTTTTCCCCGGTCTTAATCGTTTCGATAGTTGGGCTGATCATTATGATTGGCTCAGTCGTAGCCTCATCTTTCAGCAACTACTTCAGCGAGACGCAGACAGCATCCAACACAGAAAATGAAACGGAATCCCCCCAGTTCACGGAAAATCTCATCCGCGCCCAGATAATGTCTGACAGCGAAATCCAGCGGCTGAACTCCGAGGGGAAAACAGTCCTGCGTGCTGTTGACTTTCCGACATCGCCTTCCTCAAAGGAGCTCTCAAACCTCAACGTCCAGAACCTGGTAATCGAGCGGATAAACTACAACGACGAGTGCTTCGGAAAGGTGCGCGCCGAATTCACGAATATCTGCCCTCCGGATGCGACGAAGCTCCCAGTCTACATAATCCTCAGCCCAGACGGTAGCCAGTCCGTCGTCTACGGCTACAAGACAATACCCGAGCTTGTTGCGCTCCTAAGCTGAAGTCTCTTCTATCCTTACCTCAGCCTCAGACCGCAGGATTCTCTTTCCTTCCTTGGATCTCTTCCTCACCTTTATCTCGCCCTTTGAGCCAACGAGCGCGGAGAGGACAAGCCCCCGCCCGGCATAGACGTTCGCCCTCTTTCCGGCGAGTCCCTTGCCTACGGATATCACCAGGTTTCCAGAAGTCTCCTTAACATCATACTCGACGGATTTCTCAGCCGAGGTCACGGGCTTCAGGTTTATCCGTATCCCGAATTTTTTCTCAATCCGGCTTATGTTCGAGCCCTCCCTGCCTATTATCTGCGCCATCACGTGCTCTGGCACGTACACTTCCGCAAGCGAAGGCGAAACCGCGTCCACCCTGAAGTTCCGGGTGTAGCCCCGTATCTCGTCCGCAAGCTTCTCCTCGACAATCTTCTGGACGCCGCCCTTCTCCCTCTTTTCGACAGGCATCACTACGACCTCTTCGCCATACGAGTATATCTCGTACTCGACCTTGCCGGTGCCGAAATCCGAAACCTCTATCACAGGCCTAGCCAAGTCCTGCTCAGTCATGCCGTTCGGGACCTTGACTGTGAATTTCAGGCTGAGCACTTTGCCGGCTGCGCCTTTTTCTATGTGTATTATAGTGTCCACAAGCTGTGGAATTACGCCGAGCTCCACCCTGCCGATGAGCCGCTGTATAGCGTCTATCGGCTTTCGGGCGTGGACGACCCCGACCATCCCGACGCCAGCAAGGCGCAGGTCTGCGTAGGTCTCGAAGTCTGCGGTTTTCCTCAGCTCGTCGAATACCGTGTAGTCGGGTCTTACTAGAAGGAGGATGTCCGCAGTCTTTGCCATGTTGCCCTCAAGCGCGGAATACTGCGTTATGTCCGGCGATACCTGGAGGTCGCGCGGGTGCTCCATCGTCTTGACTATTTTTCCCATCCCAAGGTACATCTCTGCAACCGCCTGGACGAACGTAGACTTACCAGAGCCCGGCGGGCCTGCGACGAGCACGCCCTCTGCAGCTTTGAGCCGCTCCAACAGCCCCTTGTCGAGCTTGTAGTCTTCTATCGCGAGCTTTTTTACAGGCCTCACTGCGGTTATCTCGGTCCTCTCAGAGAACGGCGGCTGGGTCACGGCTATCCTGTACTCGCCGAGCTGGTATATTGAGGCGCCGTACATTTTCATCTCCGTGCCTCCTGAAACCCTTGCGTGGTCGTTTATGTTTTTGACAATTTTGTTTATCTCATCCTTTGGTATCTCATTGCCGCTGATTTCGACAAGCTTTGTTTCGCCTGGCAGACCGACTTTTGCCTTAGGCGTCCTCCCCTCTTTTAGGTGGACGCTCTGGGCTCCCTCAGAAAAATAATTCGAGACAAGAAGCTTTTCTATGTACGGCTCCACATAATCGCATGAAATCCCCTTTGCGTTTGCGACCTCTGCCTGGACTATGTCAGCCGTCAGCAAAACAGCGCCCTGCTTCTGGGCGGTGTCCCTTATGATTGCGTCAAGCGAGCCGGCTTTTGCAAGGCGTATCTCCTCTGCCGTCGGCCTTTCACCGATGTACTCTAATTTTATTTTCCCTTCCGCCTCAAGCCCCCGCAGCTTTTTTATCTCTTCAAGCCCCTCAAATCCAATCTGCCTGCCCCGGTTTGCCTGGCCCTCAAGCTCGGAGAGGACAATCTCCGGGATTATTATCGTCGCGCCATCATACTTGCCGCTTGAGATAAGCTCTGAAAGCTTTTTTTCAATTATGACTGATGTATCTGGAACTACTTTCATCTGGAGCCGCATTTCAGAAATAGCCGGATACATCCCATTTATCCGCTAGCTTTTTATCCTTTTTGCAGGGGGCAAGGGTTAAATACCAATCAAAATTTACCCATCGCATGCTCTCTGAAAAAAACCTCAAGACGCTTCTGCTCGCGCTCATGCCAAAGCAGTTCCCTGGCTACACCTTCGCCCAGGATGTAAAGGCCGGCGCATGGAAGATACCCCTACTTGGGACTGCCCAGACGCCGGAAAGGATTCTGCGCCAGGCCTTCATCCAGGTCGAGACCGAGACGAACTTTGTCAAGGAGAATATCGAGGCCCACACCTTCATCCTTGGGAACCTTGCGAAAAAGGGCTTCCTAAAAAAAGGGGACGCTTACTGGGTAGTCCACGGCGGCGAAGTCCTCCCTGAAGTAGAGCAGTATGCAAAGGACAGCGGCATAACCATCAAGGACAGGAAATGGCTCATCGCTATGGTCACTAAGCACAAGGCAGACAAGGCAGTCAAGTACGTTATTCAGACGCTTGAGGCAGCCAATTCCTGGAACCCCTGAAGGGCTCCGTTTTCCATAAGCACAAACCCGCTCTCAAAGCTTATCGTCGGGTTTTTTATCACCATGTCTATGTGCAGCGGCACGCTGACGCCGCCGCCGAAACCTGTGTTGTTCCCGAGCGCAACATGGCACGTCCCAAGTATCTTCTCCCCTTCGAGCGCGGTCTCAAATCCCACTGCCTGCTTGTTCGTCCCGATTCCGAGCTCGGCAATATTGTACACCTTGTCCCCGAGCTTCTCCGGCATGAGTATCCTTTTTAGTTCATCCGCCCTGGAGCCTGATAGCGACTTAACCATCCCGCCCTCGACCTCAATTGTCAGCGGCTCCTTCAGCTTTCCCATTTGGCTTATGCCGCCGTCGACGACTATCTTTCCGTACGACTTTCCCTCGTTCGGCGCAAAGAAGGCCTCGCCCGCAGGCAGGTTTCCGCCTGACCCCTTGCCAGTGTAGATTCCATTGTCCTCGTGGACAGTCCGCCCGGTCCGGTATACTGTGAAGTCAGTCCCAGCCGCCGTCCTTATCTTTACCCTTTCGGCGTGCCGAACCTTCCTTGCCACGTAGTTCGTCACGGGCACAACCTCTGCCCGGTAGTCAAGCGAAAGCGTCCTCAGGAACATGTCCTTGGTAATGTGCGGCATCGACGCCCAGCGCACCCCCATCCCGCTCGCAGCCTTTCTCGCGGCAGTGTGTGAGAGGGAGTATGTAGTCGGCATAAGGAGGATGTCCGCGTCAAGCATGTTGTGGCTTATCTCCTCAGGCGGCTCCGTCCCGTCCCCGCCGGTTTCAGGCATTACTTCCATGAAAGAGTCCGAAGCGATTTCTTTTGACGCCTTGAGCAGCGCCTTTGCAATCGCAGCCCTCTGGCGGCTTCCCCTGTCGGTTATTATGTAAGCCCGCTCATTGTAGTAGAGCCCCATGTTTTCCTTTACCACCTTCCGGGCAACTTCAAGGAGCTTCTTTCCAATCATGCGAAGAACTCTGCTATTTTTTTCAGCTCGACCTTTTTCTCATCGCCAGTCTCCATGTTCCTGACCGTCACTTTCTTTTCCTCAAGGTCGCGCTTTCCGACTATTATGCAGTATGAAACCGAATTCGAGTTTGCCCACTCAAGGTTTTTAGAAAGCTTCCTGCCTGCGATGTCATACGACGCGCTAAGCCCCGTTTCCCTAAGTGCTGATGCTATCCCTATCGCCTCGCCAAGGACGTCCGGCCCTACCGGCACTACGAAAATGCTTTTCTCGCCTTTGAAGTCTGGAACCTTTTTCTGGCTTTCAAGCGCCATGAGCGCCCTTTCTATCCCGCCGGCGCACCCAGTCGCTGGCATGTCCTTTCCGGAGAAAATCTTGACTAGAGAGTCGTACCTTCCGCCGCCGAAGAGCGCGCCAAGGTTCGGGTTACCATTCTCATAAGCCTCAAACACAACCCCAGTGTAGTACCCTATCCCCCTGACCACTGTCAGGTCAAGCTCAGCCTTCTTGCCAAGCTTTCCAAGGTATTCGAAAACCTTTTCGAGGCTTTCAACGCCTTTTACTTTTTCTTTCTTCAGCCCAGCAAGGTTCTTCGCCCTAAGCTTTTCCAGGACGGAGTCTGCAGTCTTCTTGTCTACGCCATACTTCCCGAACTCCCTGTACAGCTCCTCCTTTGATACCTTCTTTATCTTGTCTATCGTCCTGAGCGCCCCGTCAATCTGCTTCACGCCTGCCTTCTGGAGGATGTCCTCCGCAATCTCCCTGTTTCCGACAAGAACCTCGCAGCCCTTCAGCCCGAGCTCGTCCAGGATGTCAATCGAGAGGGCTATGACCTCGGCATCGGCCTCAGCGCCGTCTACTCCGAAGACTTCTACGTTCCACTGGTAGAACCACCGCTTCCGCCCGTATCCCGGGCGGTCGTACCTCCACATTGAGGAGATGCAGGCGAGCTTTACAGGCTTCTGCCAGTTCGGGTTTGCCGCGACCATCCTCGAGCACCCGACCGTCAGGTCGAACCTCAGCCCGAGCTCCCTGCCTGACTTGTCCTTGAAGTCATAAATCTCATTCCTTATCTCTTCCCCGGACTTTGCCGAAAGGGTTTCGAACTCCTCAACAAAGCTCGGCTCGACCAGCCTGAAGCCGTACCTCTTGAAGACCGACTTTATCCTGGAGTAAACCCACTCCCTCGTGAGCATCTCTTCCGGTCCAATGTCTGCCATGCCTCGCGGCGGCTGGAATCCCATGCCCACTATAATGAAATAATAAGTTTTTAATACTTAGGTTCCTTAGTGTTTTCATGCTATCTATACGGAAGGCAGTTTCGCAGGGTGTCGAGGTGATAAGCTCGAACACAATAATAATTTTCCCGATACTGCTTTACTCAATATTCGTCTCTCTCGTCGTGGCATTTAGCTTCATGCCCATCCTGGGGACGAGCCAGGTTGACCTCATGGCAATAGACCTTTCCCTTCTTGCCCGAAACACCGACGCCCTCTTCGGCGCCTTAATCATCGACGCGCTTTTCCTCCTCATCCTCGGAGCCTTCTTCAACTCGATAACCCTCTCAATGATAAAGGAGGGCTGGAAGCGGGGCATAACCGGCTTCGCGCTTTCCTTTGGCTCAACATATTTCGCCCCAATCCTGGGGGTAACACTCGCCAAGGGGCTGATAACCGGATGCCTCCTTTCCCTTGCAGCACTCCCCTTATTCATCGGCCCTTCCGTGCCGGCGGTTATAATTTCCGCCACGTCCGTTTTCCTTCTTGTAATCGTCCTGTTGGGGCTCTTTTGGGTCAAAGAGAGCGTGGTTGCCGAGAACAAGGGCGTCGCTGCCGCCTTGCGGAACTCCTGGAACTTTACGCGGCTCAACCTCTATGGCACAATCATGATAATAGCTGCCGTCGCAGCCCTTGAAATGATGGCATTTGCTTCCCGCCAGAGCGTGCCCCAGGCAGCCACCCCAATCACTCCATTAATCGGGGTAATAGCACTTTTCCTTGAGCTTTTCCTGTCTGCCACGGCCAAGTCAGTCAAGCTCGCCGCATACCTAGAAACACACAAATAGAAAAATTATAAAAGGCAGTTTTCCTTAAAGTTGGAACTTCAAGGGACGCATTCTGTTCCTTACAGTTATAAAGGATAAACAAAAATGGCCAAATCTAAAACTTCGAAAAAGAAAACTGGCAAGGTCATGACCCTTGCCAAAGAAAAGGGAATGAAACATAGCTACTATGTTGTCGAGAAGCACCTCGAGAATTTCCCTGCGAAACCAAATATGCCTAGCTACGAGAAAGCCAGGAAGACCTTCAAGTGGAAAGACCTCAAGAAGGAAATTGACTGGTTTGACGGCGGCAAGCTGAACGTCGCGTACAATGCTATCGACAGGCACACAACGACCTGGAGAAAGAACAAGGTAGCGCTCTATTGGGTCGGCGACGACGACAGGCTCGAGAAATACACTTTCCTCGAGATGTCAAAGCTTACCAACAAATTCGCCAATGTCCTGAAAAAGCTTGGCGTGAAGAAGGGAGACCGTGTCTTCATATTCATGCAGAGGACGCCGGAGATATACGTCGCATTCCTCGGAGCCCTCAAGATAGGGGCTATCGCGGGAACACTGTTCCCTGCGTTCGGAAGCGACGCACTCAAGGACAGGCTCGGGGACTGCGGTGCAAGCGTGCTTGTAACCGACTCTGTGCTTGCAAAGCGGGTATACCCGGTAAAGAGCGAACTTCCAAACCTCAAGAACATAGTCCTTGTGGACAAGGAGACAGAGCTCAACCCGGGCGAGTGCAGCTACAAGGCGCTCATGAAAGAGGCGTCCGACAAATTTGATGTCGTAGAGATGGACCCGGAGGACTACATGTACATGCTCTACACTTCCGGCACGACCGGCAAGTCGAAGGGCGTAGTCCATGCCTCTGCTGGGGTCATCCAGCAGATGATTACCTCCCGGTGGGTTCTTGACCTCCAGGAAGACGACGTCTACTGGTGCACCGCAGACCCAGGCTGGGTCACGGGCATTGTCTACGGCATTATCGGGCCGTGGGTCAATGGCGTGTCTTCTGTCGTCCATGGTGGAAGGTTCAGCCCCGACGTCTGGTACAAGATAATCCAGGACTTCAAGGTGACCGTCTGGTATTCCGCACCGACAGCGGTAAGGATGCTGATGTCCGCAGGCGCTGACGTCGTCAAGAAGTACGACATGTCAAGCCTGAGATACCTCAACAGCGTCGGCGAGCCGCTGAACCCAGAGGCAATCAAGTGGAGCTATGACGTCTTCGGCCTTGTTTTCCACGACAACTGGTGGCAGACCGAAACCGGCTCAATCCTGATTGCGAACTACCCGTCAATGAAGATAAAGCTCGGCTCCATGGGCAGGCCATTCCCAGGAATCGAGGCTGCAATCATTGACGACAGCGGGAAGAGGCTCAAGGCCGGCGAAGAGGGCCACCTTGCAATAAAGCCGGGCTGGCCCGCAATGATGCGGACCATCTGGAAGAACCAGCCGAAGTACGACTCGTGCTTCAAGAACGGCTGGTACTACTCCGGTGACAAGGCCTGGATGGACAAGGAAGGCTACTTCTGGTTCATCGGCAGGGCTGACGACGTCATAAAGACGTCGGGCGAAAGGGTAGGCCCTTTCGAGGTCGAGTCCGCCCTTGTCTCCCACCCGGCGGTTGCCGAGGCAGGAGTCATAGGCAAGCCAGACCCGCTCAGGGGAGAGATAATAAAGGCTTTCATCACCCTGAGGAAGGGCTACACCTGGTCGGATGCTCTCAAGGACGAGATAGTAAAGCACACCAAGAAGCACCTGGCAGGCCACGCCTACCCGCGGGAAATTGAGGTCGTGGACAAGCTCCCGAAGACAAGGTCCGGCAAAATCATGCGCCGCGTCCTTAAGGCGAAGGAGCTCGGCCTCCCGATAGGCGACACCGCAACCCTCGAAGATTAGAGATTCATCAGGGAGGGGCAGTCCCCTCCCCTTTCTATTTTTTTAGCAGCCCAGCACCAGCTTCAGTAGAAAATCGACAGCCCTGCGAAAAGTATTATGGCGAACAGGATTTTCTCCGTCAGCGAGCCGGTCCTTATCGGCCCGGAAATCTTTTTGTTCCAGAATGGGTAGAAAAGTGCGACGCCCTCTTTGGTCATGGCATCAAGGGCAAGGTGGCTCATGTACCCTGCGAAAAACGGCAGGAAAATCCTTTCCGCAA
Organism: archaeon; assembly: GCA_043822065.1. GTDB lineage: Archaea > Undinarchaeota > CAZHTU01 > CAZHTU01 > JBDRCC01 > JBDRCC01. Next base: position 104,260 of record JBDRCC010000020.1, read on the forward strand.
ACGCCAGCGAGAGCATCCCTACAATAACCATCGCAACAGCAAATCCGCTGAACGAGTGTATCCATCCCCTGTGCCCCGCAAGCCAGCTTATTATGTCGGAAAGCGGCCTTACCTTCCGCCCCAGCTTAGACTTCGGGGTGTCAATGTCCGGCAGGAGCGCGCCCAGCGCGAGGAATATGACAAAGAGGAGCCCCGGCTCAAAATAGCCCTTCTGCGCCCCGTAGACTCCTACCACGATTGCAAAAAGTATGTGGGTTTCCCAAAGCATGCCTTCACTATAAAAGAAGTCTTATTTAATCTTTCTTGAGCCTTGCAATGTCTCCGAGCGTTAGCGGCTGGTCGGACGGCTTTTTCTGCCCGATGACGTCCTTTATCTGCTGCCGCAGGCTTACCCTGAAAAGCCTTTCTATTTTCCTTACAGTCTCGTCATTGGGCCGTATTGCCTCGTGCTCCATGCTCTTGACAACAGACTCTTTCTCATTTAGCTTCAATCCCAGCTCCTTCAGGGACCAGCCATTCTTCTCGCGCTCGTGCCTTATCATCTCGCCATACCCTGAAATCAGGTAATCCTCTGCATCTATCTCGCCCGGGTCAAGCCTGGCTTCAAGCCTTGATTTGTGCACTATCCTGCCGTCGTCAGCCGGCACAGGCCTTGGCTGCGCCACCTGCCCGACAACACTCCCGAATTTCGAGCAAGCCTTGCAGACCTTCAGCTTGGTGCCTGAAACCTCGGCAATTACCAGCTCCCCAGCCCTGCCGCAAATTTCGCAGTCCATCGCCTATCTTATCTCCATAAAAGATTTAACTGTGCCGGTCATAGGAACTGCATGGTTTCCAAAGCATCGGCTCCTGGCAAGCTGATACTCTTCGGCGAGCACGCAGTCGTCTACGGCGTTCCGTCAATCGTCTGCGCCATAGGCAAGCGGATATTCGCGACGGTGGAGCCAGCCAAAAAAAGCTCCCTCGAGTTCGACTCAATCAGCATCAGCTCCCCGCTTGACGGAGAGCTTGAGCTGCTCAAGTTCTTCAAGCGCGGGGTAGGCCTCATAGGCAAAGAGGCGAAAATAAGGATTGACTCCCAGATCCCAATTGGCGCGGGCCTTGGCTCGTCCGCGGCTATGGCATGCTCCTTCCTGAAAGCCGCCTCTGCAGAGTTCGGCTTGAACCTTGGCACCGCGCAGATAGCTGAATACGCCCTGGAGATGGAAAAAATCGTCCATGGGACCCCATCCGGCGTCGACCCGGCAGTTTCTGCCAATGGGGGGTTCATCGAATTCCAGAAGGGGGTTATAACTCCGCTGAAGCCCACTAACCTGCCTTTAATCATCGGCTACACCGGCAAGGAGCGCAGCACAAAGCAGACAGTCTCCCACGTCGCCGAGCTCCATAGGGAAAAGCCGGAGATGACTGGCAAAATCTTCTCACAGATACACGAAATTGTCCGCAAGGCAAAGGCTGAAATACAGCAAGCCAGCCCAGACCTTGGCAAGATTGGAAAGCTCATGACAAGAAACCACGAGCTCCTCCAAAAGCTTGAAGTCAGCTCTGCCGAGCTTGATAAGCTAGTCGGGGCGGCGCTCGAAGCCGGCGCCCACGGCGCAAAGCTTACTGGTGCCGGAGGCGGGGGCTGCATGGTCGCCCTTGGCGGCCCGGAAGTTTCCGAAGCAATTAAAAATTCAGGGGGCATAGTAATAGAGTCGGGAATCTCAAAGGAGGGAGTCAGAGATGAGAGACTTTCTTAACCTGCTCAGGGAAAGCAAGCTCCTGCGCGAAGAGGAGGCTACGCTTAAGTCTGTCCCCGAAATCCTCAAGAAAAACCCAGAGGACGCGTTCCTTTTCGACGTCGGCAAGGAATTCAAAGTCGTGTCTGGCATCCTTGCGACCCGCCACAAGTTTGCACTCGGGCTCGGGGTGAAGGAATCCAGGCTTTTGGACGAAATCTCAAAGTCCTATGCTTCGAAGGGAAAAATATCAAAAGCCAAAACCGCACCGTTCTTTGAGAACTCCGCAAGGGACCTGAAAAAAATACCCATCCCAATCCAGTACAAGGGGATGCCTAAGTACTTCACATCATCAATCGTCGCCGCAAAGGACCCGGAATACGGGCTTAACCTCTCCTACCACAGGATGCAGATAAAGGACGGAAAAACCCTCCATGCCCGCGTCGTCAGACGGCACCTCTTCGAGTTCATCCAGCGCAACGGCGAGATGGACATAGCAATAATACTCGGCGCAGACCCGTCGATACTCCTCTCTGCCGCGGCGACGGTCGAAATCGGAAAGAGCGAGTATGAAATCGCCTCCTACTTCAAAGACCTCAAGCTCGTCGAGCTTGACAACGGTATCCCTGTCCCGCAGAACGCCGAGATTGTGATTGAGGCAAGGATAACCAAAGAGCGCGCCTACGAAGGCCCGTTCGTCGACCTGACCGGAACCTGGGACATAATCCGAAAGGAGCCGGTAATCAAGGTCAAGAAGGTGCACTACCGGAACGACCCGATATTTTACACTATAATGACCGGGCTGAGGGAGCACGCCCTCCTGATGGGTATGCCCAGGGAGCCGGCGATATACAACGCGGTAAACAAGGTGTCAAAGTGCATAGGCGTCGTTCTGCCTGTTCCTGGGTGCTCCTGGCTGCACGGCGTAGTCTCAATCGACAAGAAATCAGACGACGAGATCCCGAAAGTTGTGGAAGCCGCGTTCGGCGCCCACTCGAGCATGAAGCACCTGTTCATTGTCGACTCTGACATCGATGTCAAAAACGCAGCCCAGGTCGAATGGGCGCTTGCCACAAGGTTCCAGGCGGACAAGCACCTGACCGTTTTCCCGCGGCAGTACGGCTCCTCGCTAGACCCCTCGATTAAAGAAGGGCTGACCGCAAAGGCGGCATTCGACTGCACGATACCGGTAAAAAAAGACAGGTCCAAATTCAAGCGGCAGATATGAGATTCGCAATTTTCGACCTTGACGGCACATTAGTTGACACTCTGAAGCCACATGTCGACTCCTTCATAGCGATAGCCGAAAAGTACGGGGTCGAAACCAACCGCCGGGAGATTGAGGACCTCTTCGGGGTCAGGGCAAAGGAGATATACCAGCTCCTTATCGCCCGCCAGAAGCTTGACCTCGATGCAGGAAAGCTTGCGGAGGAAAAATACGCCTACATGCAGGCGCACCTCAAGCCGTTTGAGCTTCTGCCCGGCGTGAAGGCGCTGCTTGAGCACATGCAGTCAAGAAAAATCAAGATGGCGGTGGCGACCGGGACGAGCAAGCCAGTCCTTGTGAAAAATGTATTGGGCATGGCAGGCATCCTGCAGTATTTCGACAAAATAATCACTGCCGAAGAGGTTTCATTCACAAAGCCTGACCCGGAGATATACCTCAAGGCAATCTCCGCCCTCGACCCGGAACAAAAATACCCAAAATCCGAATTCCTCGCTTTTGAGGACTCAACCTACGGCGTCCAGGCAGCTCACGGCGCCGGCTTGCGCTGCGTCGCGGTTGCAACTGGCAGGGCAAAAAAAGTGGACCTGACAAAGGAAAAGCCATACCTTCTTCTCGACACATTAGAGGATGCCGCCCTAAAGCAAATACTATAGCCTCAAGGATAGCTTTTTAACTGCCTCACCTTATTCCTTTATAGATGCACATTACAAAATCCGAGGAGAAAATACTCAGCGGCGAGGAAGGCCCTGTTAAGCAGAAGGCATTGGAGCTCCTTGTCGGCCTTGGAAAGATATTCGGCGCAGAGAGGCTCATCCCTGTCAAGTCCGTCCAGGTTGCCGGGGTCTCTTACCAGAACATTGGCGATGCCGGGCTGGACTTCCTGAACGACTGGGCTGCAGAGGCAAAGGTCGTCGTCCCAACAACCCTTAACCCCGCAGGCATGGACCTCGAGAACTGGGAGCCGTTTGTCGGTCACGAATTCGCTGAAAAGCAGCTTGAAATCATAGACGCCTACCGCAGGATGGGGATTCAGATAACCTGCACCTGCACGCCGTACTACGTCGGCAACGTCCCGAACGCCGGCGACCACATCGCCTGGTCGGAGTCGTCAGCCGTCGTTTATGCAAACTCAGTGCTTGGCGCATACACAAACCGCGAAGGCGGTCCGTCCGCCCTTGCGGCGGCAATCATCGGAAAAACCGCATGCTATGGCTACCACATTGACGAAAACCGCGTCCCTGTGGTCCAGGTAACCGTCCCGGAAACGATGTTCGACTACTCAGACTACTCTGCCGCAGGCTACTGGATAGGGAAAAATACAGACGGCGTGCCAATCGTAGACTTTGGCCAGGCGCCAAAGAACGAATACCTCCGCGGGTTTTCCGCAGGCCTCGCTGCAAGCGGGGACAAGGCCATGTTCCACCTTGGCAGGCGCGAAGGCCTGCCCGAAGTCGTCATGCACGAGGAAGACCTGATTGGCGTCTATGCCAGCTTCACCTCGGAGTCCGAATTTGATGCGGTCTACCTTGGCTGCCCCCACCTGTCCTTCCAGGAGGTTGGCAGGGTGGCAAGGACTGTCTCGAACAAGAAGCTCAGGTATCCACTCCTTCTCTTCTGCTCGCGGGAAATCTACCGCCAGGCATTTTACAAGGGCTACCTCGACATCCTAAAGCGCGCCGGCGCATACCTCATCGCTGACACCTGCATGGTCGTTTCACCCCTAAAATACAAGTCCGTACTCACAAACTCTGCCAAGGCTGCGCACTACCTCAAGAGCTTCGGCGTCAAGGTCGAGCTGGCTTACACAGACGACTGCATAAAATACGCCCTCGGAGGAAAGTATGAAGGCTGAGAAAGAGGTCAGGGGGCGCATCGTCTACCATGGCATAGCCAAGGGCAAGGCGCTTGTCTCAAAAAAGCGGCTGAGCTTTTACGGCTCAATAGACTTCAAGACCGGAAAAATCCAGGAGAAGGACTCCGACATATATGGCAAATCAATCAAGGACACAATCCTTGTCTTCCCAGGCGGCAAGGGCTCGACCGTCGGGAGCTTCGCCCTCTACAGGCTCCACAAGTCCGGGCTTGGCCCGAAGGCGATAATAAACTCCGAAACCGAGCCGATAATTGCGGCAGGCGCAATCCTCTCCGGAATCCCGCTAATCGACAAGCTCGAGAAAGACCCTGCCAAGTTTATAAAAACCGGGGACATTGTCTTAGTAGACTGCAATAACGGGGTTGTTTCAGTAGAAAAATGAAAATTTTGGTTGGCGTCACCGGTGCTTCAGGAGCGATATACGCAAAGCGCCTTATAGAAGAGCTGAACGGCAGTGAGGTCATAATAAGCGAGTCCGGGAAAAAGGTCGCAGAGCTCGAGGGCGTAGAGCTTCCCGAAGGGGACTATGGCTATAAGGACATGGCCGCCCCGCCAGCTTCCGGCTCGGCAGGCTACACCCACATGGTAATCATACCTTGCTCTATGAAAACCCTTGCCTGTGTCGCGAACGGCATCTCTGACAACCTGATAACCCGTGCGGCTGACGTCATCCTGAAGCAGAGGGGAAAGCTTGTCGTCGTCCCGCGCGAGACCCCGCTAAGCCTCATCCACATCAAGAACATGGAGCGCATAACCCTCGCCGGCGGGATAGTCCTCCCCGCCATGCCTGGGTTCTACCACAAGCCTAAAACAATAGGCGACCAGGTTGATTTTGTCGTTGGAAAGGTATTAGAAACTCTCGGTATTAATCATAACCTGTACAAAAAATGGGGAAAATAAATAGACTCAGAAAGCCGAAGCAGAAGCGCAGCCTTACGGTCCTCAAGCTCGGCGGCAGCGTCGTCACAAAGAAGGCGAACGCATTCACGCTTTCCGACCACCTCCCTCGGTTGGCCAAGGAAATCAAGGGCTCGGGGGTGCGAAACCTGATAATCGTCCACGGCGGCGGCTCGTTCGGCCACTATCCTGCGCACAAGCACGAAATAAACAAGGGGTTCAAGCACGAGTCCCAGATTTTCGGCTTTGCAGAGACCCAGAAGGCGATGGAAGTGCTGAACAACCACGTCGTAGAAGCCCTTCAGGCGGAGGGCATACCCGCCTTTCCAATACAGCCCTCCGCAATAACCATAATGGAGAACGGTAAAATCAAGATATTGTACTCCGGAATAGTCAAGCGCGCCCTGCATATAGGGCTGGTCCCAGTCCTCTACGGCGTCCCGGCACTTGACCTGAAAATGGGCTTCTGCATACTTTCCGGCGACGAAATCGTAAACAACCTCGCAAACAACCTCAAGGCGACGCGCGTCCTCCTTGCCTCCGACGTCACCGGTGTCATGACTGCCGACCCGAAAACTGCAAAAACCAAGCCAAAGCTCATAAAAACTGTCACAGAGAAGAACTATAAGCGGCTCAGGCTTTCACTCCCTGGCGTCACTGACGTCACAGGGGGAATGTGGAAAAAGGTGAACGAGCTGCTGAATCTTGCAAAGTTTGGCATCCAGAGCGAGATAATCGATGCCACCCTCCCTGGAAACCTGAAGCGCGCGCTTCGCGGGGAAAAAATAGGGACTACGATAAAATGACTGCGATAAAGAAACGAAAAGCGGACCACATAAACATCTGCATGGAGATGGGAGTCGAGTCCGGGTTCACCGGGTTTGAAAGCTTGAACTTTGCCCACAGGATTCCCACGATAAGCAAGAAGGACATTTCAACAAAAGTCAAGTTCCTCAAGTGGGAGTTTGACCTTCCTTTCCTGATATCCTCAATGACCGGCGGATGCAAGGAGGCAATTGACATAAACCGCAACCTTGCGGGCGCGGCGCAGTCCATGAACGTCCCGATTGCCCTCGGCTCCGGCAGGGCCGCGCTTGACGACAAGTCACTGGCAAAAAGCTACTCTGTCGCCAGGAAGGCAGCGCCAAACGCAGTCATATTCTCAAACATCGGCGCCCACCAGCTTAAGGAGTACTCCCCCTCGCAGATAAGCGAGCTGGTAAAAATGGTAGACGCAGACGGAATTTTTGTCCACTTCAACCCGCTTCAGGAGGCAATCCAGCCGGAGGGCGAGACAGACTTTAGAAACGTGTTTTCTGACGTCAAAAAGCTTGCGTCGTCAGCGAAAGTGCCGGTAATCGCAAAGGAAACCGGCTGCGGATTCTCAGGCGAGGACGCCAAGAAGCTCGAAAAGGCAGGCGTCGCGGCAATAGAGATAGCCGGATGGGGCGGAACAAACTTCTCGCTTGTAGAAGCATACCGCAGAAAGGATGAAATCGGCAGGACTTTCAGTGCCTGGGGGATACCAACCCTCCAAAGCCTGATGGAATGCGTCGACGCAGTCAAGATACCCATCATATGCTCCGGCGGGATGCGCACCGGAATAGACGCTGCCAAGGCAATTGCCGTCGGGGCGTCCCTTATCGGCTTTGCCAAGCCCCTGCTCGGGCCTGCAGTGACAAGCAAGGCGGCAGTAGAGCAAAAGCTCCAGCACATAGCTTCAGAGCTGAAAATATCCATGTTCCTTACCAACTCCAAGAACCTTCCTGAGCTAAGGAAAGCAAAACTCTACGTGATATAAATGCCGATTGTAGGACTACTGCTATACGTAATACAACTCCTTTCCGAGCTTATAATCGGGATGCTGCAGGCGGTTGTCATAATCATTGCCACAATCATCTCCCAGCTGTTCGAGATGAAGCGGATTAAAACATACCTTGAGCTCTCCAGGGCAGGGAACAGCATCCTCACCGCGCTTTTTGTCATCGTTGTCTGCCTCATGAGCGGCCTGAACCGCTACGATCTCATGTTTTCCGCAGCCGCAGCCGCCACACTAGTAACTGCCGCAGGAAACTCGATAAACGACTACTTTGACCGAGGGATAGACAAGATAAACAAGCCCAAGCGCCCGATACCATCTAGGCGGGTTTCGGCAAAATACGCATACCATTACTCCCTGCTGCTGTTTGCGGCTGGAATTGTGATAGCGGTCTTCATCAATGTCCCGACCGCGTTCATAGCAATCGTCAACGCATTCGTGCTCTATGCCTACGCCGCTAGGTGGAAGCGCAGCGGGTACTTTGGGAACATAGTCGTCAGCTATCTTGCCGCAAGCGTGTTCATCTTCGCCGCCGGAGTCGCCAGCACCCTTTTCAGCTGGCTCATAGGTTTCACAATCGCGGTTTTCGCATTCCTCGTAACTATGGGGCGGGAAATATCAAAGGACATGGAGGACTTCGTCGGGGACAGCTCGGTCAACGCGAAGACCCTGCCAGTAATCAGGGGAATGCCTTTTTCAGGCAAGGTCGCAAGCAGCTACCTCGGGGTTGCAATCTGCTTCAGCTGGGTACCCTACCTGCTTGGCGTCTTCACTTCATTTTACCTGATAATAATCTGCCTCGCAGATATCATCCTGCTGTCTGCGATATACCTGCTTGTAGAGAAGCCAAGTGAGGAGTCCGGCGCCAACGTCCAGAAGGCGCTCAAGGCTGCCATGTTCGTCGCCCTGATAGCCTTTATTGTCGGCTCTCCGAATATTTATGAACTAGTAGCCAGTTTACTATAACCATGATTCCAGGAAAAATAGAGAACTACCTCAATAAAAGAAAAGCAGAAGAAGGGTGCCTCTTCTTTGGCGTAATCGACCCAGTCGACCACCTCAGCATAGAGTCTGCGGTAAAGGCCGCGGTGCAGACCTACAAGGACGGTGCGGACGCGATTGTCGTAGGTGGCTCAATCGGGGCGCAGGGATTCATACTCAACCGGACAATCAAGGGAATCAAGGAGCAGACTGACGCACCGGTCATCCTCTTCCCGGGAAACATCGCGACAATAAGCCCGTATGCCGACGCGATATACTTCATGTCAATGTACAACTCAAGGAACCCGTACTGGATATTCGGCGCCCAGCTGATGGCTGCGCCGGTCATAGAGAGCATGAAGCTCGAATCCATCCCAACTGCTTACCTCATGGTCGAGCCGGGCGGGACTGCCGGCTGGGTTGCTGACTGCAAGCTCATACCAAGGGACAAGCCGAACTTCGCGGCTTATTCCGCACTGGCGGCTGACTTGATGGGTTCAAGGTTCGTGATAACTGATGTCGGCTCTGCGGCGCCAGCCCCTGTGCCAGCCAAGATTGTTGAAGCGGTCCGCAAGTCAATATCCGGCTTCTACATCGTCGCTGGCGGCATAAGGTCGCCGAAGCAGGTCAAGGACATAGTGTGCGCCGGCGCTGATGCGATACACGTCGGCACTGCGATTGAGAAGAAGGGCAGCGTCTCAAACCTCATCAGGGCCTGCAAGTCAGAGGCAAAAAAGCGCCTATAACAGCGCAACTGCGACAGCTATCGGAATTGTGAAATTGTCGTCTATGGGCAGGTTCAGCCAGTCCATAAGCATTCCTATCACCGCAGCTATCAGCGCCATGTTCGGCGCGATAACTGTCTTGCATATCATGAACGCGGCTATCAGCCCTGCAAAGCTGCCTTCCGCTGTCCTGTTCTCCGCAATTTTCATCGTCCCGAACGCCATCCCGAACGCGGTCGAAAACGAATCGCCGAATGCGAGCACGAGCACGGCAGCCATTACGGCACTCTCATGCGGCGCAAGCCCGAGGAGCGGCGGCAGGACTCCGAAGAGGAAAATAGTCAAAAAGACCCCAATCGAGTAGAAAATTGCGCCCTTGAACGGTCTGACATCAGCCCTCTCAAAATGGCGGAGTGAATGCGACGCAAAAGGCACCTTAACCCCTCTGCCCACTAGCTGGGATACGGTAGCAAATACAAGCATCACAGCAGATGCGATTGCCAATGCTTCGAGCATGCCCCAGAGCATTATAGAGTAAACTATGAGTATCCCATACGACAGGTGGACTATCTGCCTGCCTTTCTCCCTGTACTTTGTGTGCGGGAGCATCTTTACCACAAAAAGAACAGCTATTGACGCGATGCAGGTCAGGAAGAAGTCGTCAATTCCGTGGAGGCTGCCTAGCAGCAATGTCATAATTGTAGCGCCAGTGGCGGTTATAACAACTTTTCTCATTTTTTTCTCCCCTTCATGTAGAAGTATATCGGCATCCCGCTGATGACTAGCCCGCCCCCTATCGATAGGTACACCCAGCTGGTTTGGCTAAGGAGGAATAGGGATAGCCCGACAGCGATTGCAACGACGACATGCACAAGCGGGACTTTATATGGTATGTTCTTCAGCCGCTTCCTTTCGACCAGGACGGAAAGAAATACTGGTATGTACATAAACATTGCGACAACAACCAAAATACCGATTATCTCCTCAAATCCGCCCAGCAGGATTGCAAGCGATGCAAATGCCATCTGGAACAAAAGGGACTTGTACGGCGTGCCAAGCTTCCCGTGGACTGCGCACAGGAAGTTGGGGAAGAGGCCGTCCCTTGCAAGTGCAAATGGAAGCCTGGCAGTCCCGGCAACCCATGAGTTCAGGCACCCCAGGAGAACCGCAACCGCGCCGCCCGCGATTACCAAAGCGCCCTTTTTCCCAAGGAACACCTCTGATGCAACCGCAAGCGGGTACTTTGACGCCGCTATGGACGACTGGTCTATCAGCCCAAGGGTGACGAATATCACTGCGCAGTAAATCAGGGTTACAAAGACGCTGGAGTAAACCACCGCCCTAGGAACGTCCCTCGTCGGGTTTTTGGCGTCCTCTGCAAAATATGTTATTGTCTCCCACCCCATAAACGGCTCTACCACCCATACTGCCGCCGCAAGCAGAATTGGCAAAGTAACTACTTGGGTGGGCCTGAAATTTGAGATGTCAATCCAGTATACTCCCCACGTCACGAACATCCACAGCACCAGGATGGAGATTGTGGTAAGGATGTACTGTGCCTTCAGCCCCCACTTCATCCCGAAGATGTTTATCGCAGTTATCAGCACGAGGATTGCGATTGCGAGGGCAATTTCCATCCCGTGCCCCATCGGAACGAAATACGATATGTAGAAGCTTGTCGCAATCGCGAGCGAAGCTATCGTAACCCAGCTGACCAGCCAGGCAGACCATCCGGAGACAAACCCTGCGAACTCCCCGAAAGCCTCCTTTACGAATATGTAAGGTCCGCCCGCGTTTGGGTGGATGCTTGAGAGCTCGGCAAAGCAGAGCGCCATGAATATCGTCAGGACTCCGAGCTCAAGCCATACGAAAAATGATGCGACCCCTGCGATGTTCGTAACTATCGCCGGGATTACGAATATGCCGGTCCCGACTATCGCGCCTATCCCAAAAAAGACAAGCTCCACAAGCCCTAGGTTTTTTGATAGACGCCCGGCTTTTTCCATCGCTCTCTTTAAATATTACCATATTATATAAATCCTTACAAATGGACACGATTCTTGTTGTTGATTTTGGCTCTCAGGTAGCCCATTTGATATCGCGGAGGGTGCGCGAATTGGGCGTCTATTCCGAGATAATCCCCTACGACACCAGCATCATTTCGCTAAATAAGAAGATAAAAAAGCTCAGCGTCCGAGGCATAATACTTTCAGGCGGGCCTGACTCAGTCAGGGGTGGGCCAAAGGTCCCGAAGCAGATGTTCTTCCTTGGAGTCCCGGTGCTCGGAATATGCTACGGCCACCAGCTAATCGCCCACATGCTCGGCGGAAAGGTAGTGCCATCCAAGCAGAGGGAGTACGGCTTTTCAGTCCTAAGGCACAAGCCAGGCTCCACGCTGCTCAAGGGCCTCAAGCCAGAGGAGCGGATATGGATGAGCCACGGGGACACCGTCTCCGAACTGCCGCCTGGATTTAAGGGGATAGCGTCGACGCCCAAAATAAAAATAGCAGCATTCGAGGGCCCGAACGGAATCTACGGCGTCCAGTTCCACCCAGAGGTCAGGCACACAGTCTCGGGCATGAAAATCCTGCGGAACTTCCTTACAATCTGCAAGGCAAAACGCGACTGGGCAATGGGCGATTTCATAAAAACCCAGGTCGCTGGGCTGAGGCGGCAGATAGGCTCCGGGCGCGTAATCCTCGGGTTAAGCGGCGGCGTCGATTCCTCCGTTGCGGCAGTCCTTCTGGACAAGGCAGTCCACGAAAACCTCCACTGCGTTTTTGTCGACAACGGGCTGGTCCGCCTTGGGGAGCCGGAATATGTCGCATCCACTTTCAAGAAGCACTTGGGGTTCACACACTTCCATTCCATCGATGCAAGCAAGGAGTTCCTTTCCAAGCTTGCCGGGGTCACAGACCCTGAAAAAAAGAGAAAGATAATAGGGGAGACATTCATCCGCGTCTTCGAGCGGAAGGCGCGCGAGCTTGAGAAGAAGCACGGAACGTTTGACTTCCTTGCCCAGGGCACGATATACCCTGACCGCATAGAGTCCGCAAAGGCAAGCAGGGCTTCCACCAGGATTAAGAGCCACCACAATGTCGTCCTCCCCAAAAAGATGAGGCTCAAAGTCGTCGAGCCGCTCAAGGACTTGTACAAGGACGAAGTCCGCGTCGTGGGCAAAAAGCTCGGCCTCCAGAAGGGGATACTCTGGCGCTGGCCGTTCCCTGGCCCAGGGCTTGGGGTCAGGTGCCTTGGAGAGGTTACAAAAGAAAAGCTCGAGATACTCAAGAAGGCAGACAAAATCGTCGACTACGAGCTGAAGAAGGCAGGCCTTGAGGGCCGCATCTGGCAGGCGTTCCCAGTAATCCTCCCTGTAAAATCGGTCGGCGTCATGGGGGACTCGCGCACATACTCCTTCATCGTCGCCATACGCTCGGTCGAGAGCGTCGACGCGATGACCGCGAACTTTTCAAAGCTCGACTGGGCGCTTCTCGAGCACATAGCCTCAAGGATAGTCAACGAGGTCAAAGGGGTAAACCGAGTACTATACGACATAACCAACAAGCCGCCGGCGACCGTCGAGTTCGAATAGTCAGATAAAAAGATACAGCATATTCCCGAATATCAGCGTCGCGAATATCGCTATAAGGAAGACTGGCACAAACGGCAAGCCCCACTTCACTATAAAACCATCCTGCAACTTCCCGCTTTCCACGAGCTTGTTTATCTCCGCAACCTGGTCCTTCGTCAGCCCGTTCGGGTCTGAGGAGTCATAGACTACCTTTGCCGCACGCTTCCTCCGAGCCTTTGTGCTTTCCTTTTCAGGCACCTTAAGCAGCTTCTTTCCCTCCTGCAGTATGTCGACCGTGAGGAGGTCGAACTCCACGAGCTGCTTTGCCCTCGCCGGAAGCCTGAAGCAGACATCCTCAACGACCTTGACGAACTTCACCAGCACCCAAAACATCGGAACGAGCGCAGCCAGTGCCAGCAGGGGGTACATCAGCATAAGCGCAGCCGCGCCCCACACCCCAAGGCTGTAGTTTATGTACAGCCCGGCTGCAAGCAGCATCCCAGCCACGAGGGCGAGCAGCCCAGCAATCTCCTTTGCGCCAGCCGAGACCGAAAGCCTGAACCTGCTCTTGACATCCTTGTTCCCAAGCGAAATCCCGACCGAGTAGGCTATCGAGTAAAAAAACGCCACTATGAAGACGTTGATGAAATAGTCGAGCAAAAAGTACTGCCCTCCCCAGGTAAGCCCGCCGAACATTATGCCAAGCGCGGCAAGTATCTTGACGTCCGCCCCGCCCCACTGCCCCATCATGAACATTATGTAGCCGAAAATAAAAAGCGCCACCCCCGCAACTGCGGCGTAGACTGCTATGTGCATGTCCCCGTAGTAAAATCCTGCAGCTAGCTGGTAGACAAATGCGGCTATTATGAACCCGTCAGTGACCTTGTCGTCAACCTCCCGCGTCTTGATGTCGAGCCAGCTTGTGTAGGCAAGGTATATTGTCGCCGCAAGCACCGGCAAAAGAAAATTCATACGACTTTCCCGCCCTGGTACCTTCCCGAGTATGCCTTCGTCCTGCCTTCAACAGTCTCAAAGACAATCTGGCATATCCTCGCGCCCCTCTCAAGGGCAAGGTTGTAGTGGCCGTCATTCTTCAGGCCGACCGTGAGCTTCCCCTTGTAACCTGGGTCGACGACCGCGTGCCTCAGGCTTCCGCCCATCCTGAAGAGCGAGCTCCTTGGGAGAAGCCTCGCAAGCAGGTCGTCCGGCATGTTGACTTTCTCCATTGTGTCGACCAGGACGTACTCGTTTGGCTTTATTATGAACTTCTCGCCGCCAACCTTCTCTACCTCGGGCATCACCCTCTCATCCTTGCCGAGCTTACCCTCACCCGTTGCGCGGTATACGGAATCCAGCCTCAGGTCGACTCCGGCGCCGCCGACGTTCGCATGCTCAGAATTCTCTAACAGCATCTCCTTCTCAACTCGTTTTACAATCTCTTCGTATCCAAGTATCATACGACCCCAATGGAGCCGAGAAATAAAAACCTTAGCATAAGCCGTCAAGCGTTGAAAGGAACTCGCCGACGCGGTCTGTAGGCACATATGCCCCGCATGCAACAGTGTGCCCGCCGCCTATGCCACCGGATGACTTCGCAGCACTCCTGAACCTTTCGCCAAGGTCGAACCCGTCCAATACCAGGAGCCTGGAGCACCTCCCGCTTATCTTTGCTGTCCCGTTGCCCGAAGAGGAAATGCCGACTATCGGCTTGTACGGGTCGGACATCTGCGAGCCCAGCAGCATGCCGGCTACCGTCCCGACAATTGTCTCGCTTATCTGGTCCCGCGCGTCAAAGTACTGTATCCTGTCCTTTTTCTGGACGCCATCCGCTTCGATGAACTCCATCCCCCTTGCGAGGTTCTGCCGGTGCCTCTTGAGCAGCTTAAGCATTTCTGAATACGCGCCTTTCCTGTCCCCCTTGCATACCTCCAGCGCAATCTCCGGCTTGCCGTTCCTGCCGCAGGCATTAAGGCACGTCGTGTACTCATCAATGTCCCTCAGCTCGGTCCGCGGCTCCTCGTCCGCTAGCTGGTACGTCTCCCCGACTATGAGGCTGCCCACGTACCTCCTAAGCTTTTCAGGGGCGTGGTACAGCGCCCTTTTCGTAAGCGCGGTCCCTAGCTTCTGCTTTTCTTCAAGCGTAAAATCGGCAATGGCCCTCCATTTGCCTTCGGACTTCTGCTCTATGCCCAAGTCCTTTAGGAGCATGTGGCTCCCTGCCTGGGAGTTGCTGACGTTTGGTATGTACGGGTCTGTGAAGTACTGCAGCGCCATAAACGCCGGTCTGGTCTGCCTGCCGTATATCTGCAGGTCATTCTGGACAAGCACCTTTCCGCTGGCGACTGCCTCCTTTAGTATTTTGCTGTTCGCGCCATCAAGCCTGCCCCAAAAGTTCTGCACGTCCCCGACTGCGCCGATGACTGCAAGGTGCGCGAGGTCGGAATTCTCCCTGCTCATATGCCTTGCAAAAAGGTAAGCCATTCCGGCGCCGCTTATCTCCGTGGCTCCGTTGTGCCCGAGGTTGTGCGCGTTGAGATGGATTATTCCCTCCGGCTTTTCCTGCGCCGGCTTGTGGTGGTCCAGTACAATCCCCTCTGTTCCCATAAGGAGCTCCAACTGCCCAGAGCCCAGGTCGGAGAAAATGTAGAAGCCGTCCCCTGGCGCCTCTACCAGCTGTTTTACGAAGCTGACTTTGTGGTCTATCCCTGCCCTCCCCAATGCGGTGCTGAGGATAGCCGCTGCTGATATGCCGTCTGCGTCTATGTGGCTTATCAGCTCGACAGAACTTTCCTGCTTCAGCCTGTCGATAGCCTTGCTGAATCCTTCCATTCCAGAGTATCTCCTTCAGAAAAGCCGGAGTTGGTGTTTAACTCAAGCACGTACCTTACTGCAGTCTTAGGATAATAAACTTTCCATGTCTTTGGGTCGGACGTAATCGGCCTTGCGGACTGAACAGTAACTACGCGCCGCTTCTCATCCACAAAGACTATGTCCAGCGGGAACAGCATCTTCCACATCCATATGCCGTGCCGCCTGCTGTAGCCGAAGTCCATTAGTATCCCGGCGTCATCCGCAAGCGAGCCCCGCCGGCTAAGCCCCAGGGTGCGCTCCCTCAAAGTCTTTTTTACCTCAACCTTGTACTTCCCCCCAGTCCTTATGTTCTTCACTATCACCCATGAAGAATGGTTAAAAACAATAAAAACCTATGCTTCTCAATGAAGACAGCCCTTTTGGTCGGCAGGTTCCAGCCTTTTCACAACGGCCACCTTTTCCTGATAACGCACATACTCTCCTGCGAGGACAAGCTCACAATCGTTGTCGGCAGCTCGCAGGAATCAAGGACCGAGCGAAACCCATTCACCGCCGCAGAGCGCATCTGCATGATACACCGTGCGCTTGAGAATGAGGCCATCCTTGAAAGCAGGTTTAACCTGATAGCCGTTCCGGACCAAAAGGACGACGCTGCGTGGCTGGACCGCCTCTTGCATGCCTCCCCTCCCTTCCAAACGGTCTACGCAAATGACGACTGGGTCAGGGGAATATTCAAGTCAACCGGGTTTAAGGTTGTTAAGCCGCCATTCTTCGGCAGGGACGTCCACAAGAGCAAAGAGATCCGGAACAGGATGAAAATGGACCTCCCTTGGAAGGAATTCGTCCCTGAGAAGGTGGCGCACTACCTTGAGGAGATAAACTGGCACCAGATTTTTGAGCAAATAGGCGGCAGCTCATGAGGCGACTGCTGAAAATGATTTTCCGCTTTTCTCAGCCGCCGCCCTGCTTACTTTGTACTTCTGCCCTTCGGTCCTCTCCAGCCCTTCTGGCGGCAGAAACCTCCAGTCCTCATAATTGAACCTGACTCCGATAAGCGCCTGTGCCCCGAACTTTTTCGAGAACTCTAAAAGGCCCTCCACCTGCTCCGGTTCTATATACACTGTCGAGCTCTTGGACGCCTTGCACTCAACCGCGAGTATTTTCTTCCCGTTCCCCACAATAATGTCCGGTGCCGGGTACCTGCTTACCCCGGAGCCGGCAGACCTCACCACACCGTAGCCAGCGTCATAAAACATCTGCATAAGCTCCCTTTCAAGCCTTGAGCCCTTTTTTGACGACATTTTTGCGTTTTGAAGCTAAAGTATTTATAGCTCCTTGGATTTTATAACGTAGGGGACATGGATAATAGAATAATTACTGTCAAAGAGGCTATGACGCCCGAGGTTAAGACGGTCAGCCCTTCTGACAGCCTTGAAAAAATATCGAAGTTTATGGTTGACCACCACATCGGCTGTGTTGTTGTTTCAGATAAAAAGCCGGTTGGGATAGTAACCGAGGCAGACGTAGTAATGGCTGTTTCGCAGGGGATGGACCCAAAGAAGCTGAAGGCCCAGGAGATAATGACCTCGCCGGTTATTTCTGTTAATCCACACGAAGATGTCATAGAGGTTTCGAAGAAGCTCTCAAAATACAACATACGCAGGATTCCAGTTATGGACGGGGACAAGCTTTTGGGGATAGTGACCTCCCACGACCTGCTCAGGGTTGCGTCCGAAGAGGAAGCCATCCTGTCGGAGATTGTCGACGTCCGCCTTGGCCACATTTTCGGCTCAAAGAAGCACAGGTACTTCACAGGCAGGTGCGAGGTCTGCACCGAATATTCTGACTTCCTGAGGGAAATAAACGGCAAGCTTGTCTGCCAAGAATGCGTTGATTCCGAAGCATGATACTAAAAGACATACTGGTTAAGCCAGTCACAATCGACTGTGCACAGTTAGCGACGAAGGCGCGCGCCATCCTCAAGAAAAAAAAGGCTAATTACCTGATTGCCACTGAAAAAGGGAGGCCTTCAGGGATAATCGACCTCAAGCACGTCATCCGGCTGAAGGACAAAAAGTCAAACCTCCTCTGCAAGAGCCTGGCTGAGCCGGTAAGGGCGATATTCTCGCCTGACCTGCCGCTGCTTGATGCCGCAAAGCTCCTGCTCACATCAAAGTCAGAAGTTGGGATTGTCCTTGAAGCCGGGAAAATGCGCGGCGTTGTCGACTACCCTGCTCTGCTTGATGGCTTTATAAAAGCAAGATACGCTCCGAAAAAAATGGCAGTCTCCGACCTAAAGCCTTCGATGCTTTCAATCAGCTCAAAGTCCTCAGTCAGTGCGGCGCTGAAGCTGCTGTCTGATGCGCCGGCTGTTGCAGTCCTCCAAGGCAGCAAGGTAGTAGGCGTTGTCTCAAGGCACGACTTCCTCCGCCACAGCGAAATGCGGCAGGGCGGCAGGCACATTAGCGGGGCTACAAATTCCCCTGCCGTAACCGTGGTGCCGGGCTCAACGGTAGCCGGTGCGGCAAAGATGATGGTGTCGAAAGGGCTTTCCCTTCTCCCTGTGGTCGAAGGGGATTCATTCGCAGGATCAATTACGGCTGCAGACCTCGTGTCTGCTTACGTGGGGTGAAACATGCAAAACAGGATACGGGATTCGTTAAGGAAAACATTCAACAGAAGGATTTCTGACTACGGCCCGGTTGACTTCGGCACGCACAGAGCAGAGAAGCCCTCGCAGATACTCCCAATCGCCTCAAAGAAGGTCGTCAGCGTTACCAAGACCACCCCGATAAAAAAGGCAACCCAGGTGATGGCTGAGATGGGCGTTAGGAGAATACCCGTCGTGGACCCGGGGACAAACCGGCTTGTCGGCATATTCACGTCCACTGACGTAATGGACTTTTTGGGCGGAGGGCAGAAATCGAAGCTTGCCGACAACATAAGCAAGGCGCTGAACTATCCAGTCGGCCGCCTCATGGAGGAAAAGGTAAGAACACTCTCCGAGAGCTCAACAATTACTGATGCGGTTGATACATTCCTCTCCGTCGGCGTAGGGGGCGTTCCGGTAGTCGGCAAAAAAGGCGAGCTTATCGCAGTTCTGACAATACGCGACTTAATGCACCTTATCGCTGGCAGGGATACCGGCGTAAAAGTGCGCGACGTCATGTCCAAGCCAGTGGTCGCAAGCCCCAACATGGGGGTCACAGACGTCACAAAGGTCATGGTCCGGAACAACTACTTCCGGCTCCCAGTTGTGGAGAATGACACCGTTGTCGGGATGATAACTTCCATGGACCTTGTAAGGGCGGTTGCGAGCTCGGAGATATTCAGCCCGAGCATTCTGGTCAAGGACGTCATGACAAAGAAGGTCACGGCAACTAGGCCTGAAACAGACATAGGGCAGATAGCCCAGATAACGTACGAGCGCGGAACCGGGGCATTCCCAGTGATATCCCAAAACAAGCTCGTAGGCATAATAACCGAGTACGACGTAATGCGGGGTGCATTTAAAAAATGATAGCCAAGGACTACCTAGAGCAGACCTTCTCCGTAGAGGCGAACGACACACTCTCCCATGTAAAGAAAATGATGCTGCGGCACAAGTCCACTTTTGCCCTCGTCTTTGACAACGGGGCGTTCTCAGGGCTCATAACTGCCAAGAGCATGCTCCAGAAAAACAAGACAGGCGCAAAATGGAAGCGGCGCAACGTCGAGCTTCTCCTTGCGAGAAACGCAACCCTGCCAAACGTCCCAGTTATAACTCCGGACTACTCCGCTGCGAATGTCGCAAAGCTTCTGGTGCGGGATTCGCTTCCAGCGGTTCCAGTCAGCGACGGCAAAAAAATAATAGGCGTCGTCACAAGGTACTCACTCCTTGAGCACTTCAACAAGAATTACAAGAACGCGTACAAGGTCTCAGACCTCATGCACAAGGACATAGTCACCGTCAACAAAATGCACTCGGTAAAGCATGCGCACCAGCTCCTCTTCAAGAGGGACCTGACCAAGATTGTGGTAGAAGATGAGCGGATGCCAATTGGCGTCGTTACGGACCGGGACCTGCTGTTCAAGTCCGAGGACGGCGCGCAGGTAAAGGACATCATGTCCAAGGGCGTCTATACTGTGAAGCCGACCGATGACGCAGCCGCAGCAGGCGCGCTGATGCTGAAATACCGGGTTTCAAGCCTTCCAGTGGTGGGGGCGGCCCTAATGGGCGTGCTTACCCGCTCAGACCTAATAAAGAAGATCAAGGAGCCGCAGGGCAGATAGGATGGAGGAAAAATGAAGATATCAAGCATTATGCAAAAAGACGTTACGACGATTGACAAGGACGAGACGGTCCACAACGCCATCTCAAAAATGTCAAAGGCATCCGTTTCCAAGCTTCCGGTCTTGAACAACGGGAAACTAGTTGGCATAGTCACCTATTCCGACCTGCTAAAGGTCCTTGGCTCGTCAAGGCAGCAGGCAGTGCCGACCCACATTCACGTCAGCAATGCGATGCAGCGTGACGTCAAAATTGCGAGTGAGGATCACGAGCTTTCCCATGCCGCCAGCCTTATGGTCACCTACGGCATATCCTCGCTTCCGGTCATGCGCGGCGACTCCATAGTCGGCATAGTGACAAAGACTGACCTCGTTGGAACTTTCACGGACAAGGCCGCCAAGGTAAAAAGTTTGATGATCCATCCGGTAACGATCTCTCCGACCGACCGGATAGTGCATGCGCGCGAGATAATGTTCAAAAAGGGCATCTCAATGCTGCCTGTTGTCGACGATGGGGAAGTTCTCGGGACAATAAATGAGGGGCACATAGCTGAGACGCTGGACGTCTTCAGGCGGAAAACAGAAAAGCACCAGGCGAAGCGCGTTGCAGAGATACTCGTTGAGGACATCATGTCCAGGGAAATCCCGTCAACTACCCAAGATACCTCGGTCGTCGACGCAATAAAAGCCATGAAGCAAAAGGGGACGACATCGCTTCTCGTCATGGACAAAGGCAAAGTAGTGGGCGTCTTTTCTAAGACAGATATACTCCCTCTTCTGAGGTAACCTATATAAAGCATGTCCAAGAATGAGTAAGTACATCCTAAATCCTACTGATTCTGGGTGCGAATTGCGCATCCAGGTATCGGCAAATTCCAAAGATTTCAAGATTACAGGATTAACATTTGATAATGTCGTAAAAATCAAGTGTACCCAGCCCCCTTTAGAGGGCCGCGCCAACCGCGAGATCGAGTCTCGCCTGGCTGAATTCTTTGGAGCTAAGACACAAATAAAGCAAGGCAGTGAAAAAAGCACTAAAAAGTGGGCTGTTATTGACCTCCCAATTGGCGAGGCCAAGGCAAAGCTCGACAAAGTGCTCGCTGCAACGGAGGAAAAATGGCAAAAATCGCGTTAGCGACTGAAAAGTACATCATATATGCAAAGTTCGAGGCGGCAGGAATCGTTGAGAAGCCTGACATTATCGGAGCAGTTTTCGGGCAGACCGAGGGGCTCCTCGGCGACGAGCTCGAGCTAAGGGAGCTGCAGAAGAGCGGAAGGATAGGGCGGATTGACGTCGACCTGTCGACCAGGGACGGAAGGTCGGAGGGCGTCATAAAAATCCCATCGTCCCTCTCCAAGGAGGAGACCGCACTCGTCGCAGCTGCAGTTGAGACCATCGACAGGGTTGGCCCCTGCGAGGCAAAGCTGAAAATCGACAAGGTCGAAGACGTCAGGATGGAAAAGCGCCAGTACATCATGGGCCAGGCTAAGAAAATACTGGACGGCATGATTGTCTCAAGCGTCGGGTCATCCGAAATGTCCCGGACTGTCAAGAGCGATTACCGCATCTCAAAAATTGGGAGCTACGGCTCCGACGCGCTTCCGGCGGGGCCGGAGGCAGAGTCCTCAAGCGAGATAGTGCTCGTTGAGGGCAGGGCTGACGTCCTGAACCTCCTGAAGGCAGGGATAAAGAACTGCGTTTCAATAGAGGGCACGGCAATACCCCCGTCCGTCGTTCAGCTGTCAAAAGACAAAAGCGGAACAATTTTTGTCGACGGCGACCGCGGCGGAGACCTAATAATCAAGGAGCTTATGCAGAAGGCAAGGGTTGACTTCTTTGCGAAGGCGCCGGATGGAAAGGAGGTCGAGGAGCTTACCCAGAAGGAGATTCTCCAGTGCCTCCGGAACCGGAAGCCAATTGCGGAGTTTTCGACATATCCGACAAGGCAGCCCGCAAGGGACTACTCTGACCGGCCCTCTCGGGGCTACTCTGAGCGGCCCAGGCGGGAATACTCAAGCAGGTCTTCGAGCAGCCGGGATGGCAAGCCCCGTGTGCGGCGCGATTCCCACAGTGATGTGCCTTACAGGTCCTCGCACGACACAGACGAGCCGCGCGAAAGGGCGCCATTCGCGCCCTCGCGGAAGTTCCCAGAGTTCCAGCCATTCATGAGGCGGGCTATGCAGTACAGCTCAGCAATACTCCTCGGGCCTTCGAACGCCGAAATCGGCGAGGTTCCCGCGAAGGAGCTTTCGAAGGTTCTTGACGACCTTGGCAATGACTCCAAAGTCGAGGCAGTGGTCGTTGGCAGCACCGTGACACAGGAAATAGTCGACGCAGCCCAGCGGAAAGGCGTGAAATACCTTGCTGGCGCGCGCAGGATGTATTCCAAAAAGTCGCGGGACCTGACCGTCTTGGGGCTTTCAGACCTGTAGCCAGCTTTTTCCAAACTGGCCCAAGAACAACCGCCGGCTTAGCAAGCCGGTCAGAACTATCTCCGAGCCAGGCAGCCGCCTGGCCGGCTAGATTAGGTTCATCTTTTTGGAAACGTCCAGAAGCGTGTCGACGTCCTTCACGTCCATCGGGCCCACTATCCCGAACATCCATGGCTCTACGTCAGCGCCTATCTCCGCAATAGTATTTCCCCTGTAGTTTATCTTGACGTTGTAGCCGTTGTCCGCAAGCTCTTCGCACAACCCCTTTATCTTCGAGTATTTCCCGATAATCGAGTCTATCACTTCTCCCCCTTGAAAATCTCGCCTATTAAGTTTGGCTTCAGAATGTCGACGCTTATGTTTTTGCCGTCGCCAGTTATCCTGACTGCGACGTGGCCTTTTATCTTGATGTCCACCTCAGCCCCGGACTTCAGAAGCGCATCAACAATCTCATTCATGCCATCTAAGAAAGCGCGTTACTTAATAACCTTTTTCAATGCAACACCCTAAAAAACAAGCCCGCACTCTTATCCGGCATGGGAATTGCCAGGCTCGCAAGTGACCTGCGGAAGCTTCCAATAGCGCAGGAGGTGGCTGACAGGGTATCCGAGTTCCGGCTTCTTGGAAAGAAGGGCAGCCAGGCGTGGTTCTCCGAGCTTAGCTTCTGCGTCCTGACTGCAAACGCGACCGCCCAGAAGGGGATTGAGCTCCAGGAAAAAATTGGGCACGGCTTTCTTACCCTGGTAGAAACGCAGCTCCAGGCAAAGCTGAAGTGCCACGGCTACCGCTTCCACACCAGGGCGGGCTTCATCGTATACAACCGCAGGTTCTCTAACCTCAAGGACATCATACTCCGGTTCCGGACGTCTGCCGAAGCCCGCGAATGGCTTGCCAAAAACGTAATGGGCGTAGGCTACAAGGAGGCGAGCCACTTCCTCAGGAACGTCGGCTTCATGGACGTTGCCATCCTCGACAGGCACATATTAAATGTCATGAAGGAGTACGGCGTCATAATGGAAATTCCGAAGGCGCTGACGCCAAAAAAATACCTCGAGATTGAAAAAGCCCTTCTCCCGCTCTCAAGAACAACCAAGCTGTCCCTGGGGGAGCTCGACCTCTACCTTTGGTACATGAAAACCAGCAAGGTGCTGAAATAGAGAACGGGTTTTGCGTCAAAACTGGCACGGTCCTAAAGTACGAAGTTGAAGACGTATCCGAGCAAAAGTATCTGCGGCACGGTTATTACAGGCAGCCAAAGCGCCGTCCTCCTTCCAATGTTCGACCACAGCACGCCTATTTCGGTGTAATCAGTTGCAACGCCCGCCATGAGGAAGACAAAGCTGTTTCCGAATGCCCCAGTCTGCCTGAAAATCTCGAACGCCATTGGCGAGCTGCCCTCTGAGCAAATCTCAATTACTGTCGCCACCGTAAGAGTCACAAGCATGCCGAGCGCGCTGGCGCCCATGAACCTCATAAAAAAGTGCTCAGGGACGAACGCCCTCGCGGTCGCAGCGAACATCATCCCGATTATTATCCACCAGACCACCATCCTGGTGAGCGACCAGCAGCCCATCAGGACCCCGCTCAGCATCTCACCGGCCTGCTTTGGCGACTTCCTGTAGGCCGCCCACCGCCTCCTGACGTCCTTTCTTATGGAAAAGCCGCTCGAAACCTTGACGCTGTTTGGGTTCCTGTCCATTTTTCCAATCCCATCAAGGGCCTGGTAGGCAAAGCCCGTTATAACGGCTATCACTATCGCTGACGCCACAAGATACAGGGCTTTAAACCCGAAAAAGCCGAACAGGAGGATGGTCACTGGCAGGTTTGCCCATGGGCTTGCAAGAAGGAATGCCACCACCGCCGGGACAGATGCTCCCTTTTTGTATAACTGCACGGACAGGGCGAGAATTCCGTGGCTGCATGCGCTCATCATAAACCCAAGCAGGACGGCATACAGCACCGTGATTCTTTTCGTGCCTGAAAGGTACTTGGATATGTACTCCTTCGGGATGAAGTAATCTATTGCCCCGCCCAAGCCGAGCCCGAGCAGTATTGCCCACCAGATTATCCTGAAATAGTCCAGAAACGCCAAGCGCCACGGCATCAGCGGCTCAACAAAATACGATGCTCCAAGAATGCCTACAGCAACAAGCGAAACGATGTAAACCTTCTCTTTGTACCAAGGGTGGCTCTCTTTTCCGCATGCTATGCAGATTGAGTGCGGGATTTTGTTCTCTTTCTCGTATTTCCTAAGGCAGCGCTCGCTGCAGAAATACTCACCGTGCATGGGAATTGTCCCGTCCATTCCGCAGACAGGGCATTTTTTAGCCATGCCTGCTAGAACACGTCCACGCTATATATTGCTTCCCACTTTCCGTGGATGTTGCAGCTTTCCCTCGCAGCAAGGCTGCCTGATTTTGAAAGCTTTATCCTAAAAACCGCTTCCGCTACTGTGTCTGGAGGGACCTTGAAGCCCTTTTTGGCTATCTCCTTTCCCCCGAACCAGAGCGAGACCCACTCTATATGGTGCGCCCCTTCCATAGGGTGCGGGACGCTCCCGACATTCACCCTCACTTCAAACTCCTTTCCGGCTGAAATCCTCTTAGGCAGTTCTGCTACCGGCAGGTGCTTTTCGTTTCCAGGCGCTTCCTTGTGCTTATATTCTGAGTCCATTTTTCCACCTACTGCAGGGTCATGTCCTGGCCGCAGCAGACCAGAGTACCGGCTCCAGCCCCGACAACCTTGACCTTGTTCCCGCAGATTTCACACAGGTATGTCTGTCCAATCTTAGTCATTTTTCCCCCTATTCACAGTTGCACTCCAATCCCGTTTCATCGCATTTGCACAGATCCTTTCCGCAGTTCGGCATGTCGCACTTCTCACTATCTTCCTTCTTTTTCTTTTTCCAAAACATCTTATCCGCAGCAGCCGCACCTGCAGTCGCAATCCACCATCTTCTTGCCGCAGCACATGGCAGACGTCCTAGAATGCTTTCCGCATTTTTTGCAGTGGTACATGCTCTTTGCTCCTCAATCGTGCTCTTCGAACACCTTATTCTGGACTTCGTCGCTCTTCCTGAGGTACTCCACGAGCATCGCCACATGCTCCTTCTCCTCGTTCATGTTGTGGGTCAGGACTTTTTTCAACTCCTCATCATGGGTCGTGTCTATCCGCCCCTGGTACTTGTTTATCGCGTCCAGCTCTTCAATCAGTGACTGCCTTGCAAAATTCAAATCCATCGAACTTACCATTTTAACCTCCAAAGACCATGAATTTCGAACCATCGGTGCCGCACAGCGGGCACCTGCCCGGCCTTGACTCGTGTGTATACCCACATACCGGGCATACATAAAACTCTTTCTGCCGGATGTCCCCTCCTGACTCAAATGTTTCTAGGGCTTTCCTGAAAAGGCCCTCATGTATCTTCTCAACCTCGTTTGCCCAGTTGAAGGTCTTCCAGGCATCGTCGTTTTTTTCCTCTTTTGCATTCTTCATGAATTCAGGGTACATCTTCTGGTGCTCGTAGGCTTCACCCTCAATCGCCTTTTTGAGGTTCTCTTTTGTATCCTTAACACCGTTCATTATGCCAAGGTGGTTGTGCGCGTGCACAGTCTCCGCCTCGGCAATTGCCCGGAACATGTTAGCGATATTCTTTTTGCCGTCCTTCTCCGCCCTCTTTGCAAAGGCAAGATACGCCCTGTTTGCCTGGCTCTCGCCGGCGAAGGCGGCCTTCAAATTTTCATCAGTTTTCCCCATGTCCCCTCCAAAACCTTATAAGCAATACTAATTTTAGCTCACTTATAACTATTCTGTTCTAGGAGGTATATCATGATGCAAGTGTTCCGGTGCAAGATATGCGGAGACCCATACATAGGCGAGGCGGCACCGACCCACTGCCCGTTCTGCGGCGCGCCAAAAAAATACATAATCCTTGCGAAGGACTACGTTGAACCGATTATAAAGAGTATGTCCGAGGCTTCACGGAAGAACCTCGAAGCGGCGGTAAAGCTCGAAGCGAGCAACTCCGCGTTCTATAAATGCGCCTCAACCAAGGCGCTGGCGAAGAAGGACCAAATCGGGTACGCAATGTTCAAGGCGCTTTCGAAAGTCGAAGCTGAGCATGCAATAACCCTGGCAAAGGCGCTCGGCGCCCCGCGCCCGGAAATGGGCGAGGAAAGCTGCTCTGCAGAGTTCCCAGAGAACGTTGCCAGCGCCAAGCAGAGGGAGGCGCGCGCAACCAAGCACTACGGCGAGTTCCTTGCCGCAGCCACTGAGCCAAGGCTGAAGGAAATCTTCGGTGCACTAATCGAGGTGGAGAAGACCCACGCGGAGTTGCTAAACTCAATATGAGCCAGATGCTAAAAAAGCTGCAGCGCCGGCTGGACGGGAACACACTGTTCCTGATAAACCTCCGCCAGAGGGACCCGAATTTAGTTTACCTCACCGGCCTCTCTGGTGCCTACGGCGGCTGCGCCCTTATGGCGACCGCAAGCCGTACCGTGTTTCTTGTCAACGAGATGGAATTCGGGCATGCCAAGTCCGAGCTCGCCATCCCTGTCAAGCAGGTCAAGGATGTCTTCGAATACTTGAAGAAAAACCGGGAGGGCAATATACTCGCAAACGAGAAATTTGTCCCGCATTCCACCTACTTAAAACTCCGCAAAGCAGGTCCTGTAAAAGACTGCTCTGACCAGCTCTTCAAGATGCGGATGGTCAAGGAGAATGAAGAGATAGAAAAAATCCATGCCGCAAAGAAAATCGCACTCTCTGCGTACAACAAGCTGAACCTCCGCATGCCGGAAGCCGAAATCGCCCGCGACTTCGCATACCTTATCTCTGACAGGGCAGAGCCCGCATTCGAGACGATATCCGCCGCGGACTCTAACTCGACAAAGCCGCACTATACTACCGGAAGAAAAAAGGCGAAACGCCTTTTGCTCTTCGACTTCGGCGCGAAGTACCAGAACTACTGCTCAGACCTGACGCGGATGAAGTTCTTCAAAAAGACGCCAGCCATGAAAAAGGTCGAGGAAGCCGTCCTCTCCGCAAGGGACGCAGCAATCGATGCTGCAAAACCGGGCGCTACGGCTGGCGATGTCGCGAAAGCTGCAAATTCTGGGATACGAAAGGCAGGGTTCGGAAAATACATCCTCCACAGCATAGGCCACGGCATCGGCGTCGAAGTGCACGAGGAGCCGTTCTTCGGCGAGAAGTCAAAGACCATACTTGAGCCAGGAATGGCATTCACAATTGAGCCGGGAATATACACAAAGACGTTCGGCGTCAGAATCGAGGACGACTACGTCCTCACAAAAAACGGCTGCGGGCTAATATAGTTCAAGGAAAACCTCTATCTGCTGGTTCTCGCCCTTCAGCTTTTCTTTAAACTCTTTGGAGAAATCCTTCGCTGCCTTGTCAGCGCGTATCGCAAGCGTCCTGTTTGAAGCAAAATCAGTTTTTCTCACCACCATCTCAGTTGGGTGGCTCAACTCCAAGTCCGGCGAGCCGCGTGCATCTACCACTTCCTCTAAGCCCCCTGCAACGAGCCTTACGGTCAGGTTGCGGCCTTTCCTCAGCATCTGCTTAAATGCAGGCGATAACTCATTCAGCCCCCTGTCAGCCCTTACTCCGACTATGCAGTCGCCGGTTTTGCTCAGCTCAGCGTCCTTGGTAATCTCTAAGGTCGTCGGATGGCTGGCAGAAATGTTTTTATGCCCAAAGCACACTATCTTCTCTATCACATGGCAAAGAAAATCAAACTTGCAATTATAGGTTGTGGTGCCATAGGCAAATACGTCTACGATTACGCCAGCAAACGCATGAAGGCCGAGTATGACGTTGTGCGTGTTCTTGACAAAAACGCGAGAGCCATTTTCGGGATAGGCAATATCACAGACGATTTCGATGAATTTATGCGCGGTCTGGATGCGGACATTGTCTTGGAGTGCGCCAGCCATGCGGCAGTCCGCGACTATGCAGAACGGGTGCTCGAATCCGGCAAGGACCTGATTGTGATGAGTACCGGGGCCTTCCTGCTGTACGATAGACTGCTCCAGAGGCTTGAGAAAATCGCAAAAGAAAAAAATATCAAGATTTACGTCCCTGCCGGGGCGTTTGGCGGCATAGATGCCCTTGCAGCGGCAGCTGTCGGCAAAATTAACAGGGTCAGGCTGGAAACGGAAAAGCCCAAAGGAAGCCTGAAGCCGGCATCCGGCGGCAAACCGCACCAGCTTAAGAGTGCAACTGCCCTGGAAGCTGTCAGGGAGTACCCGCGCAACGTGAACATCGCCGCAACCATAGCCATTGCGGGGGCCGGAAAAGAGAGGAAATTTGTCAATGTGATCCCAAAAAATAACGGCATGAATACTCACCGCCTTGAGGTCGACGGCGAATTCGGGGATTTTGTATTCAGAATCAGCAGCAAGCCTTCGGAAAATGCCTCAACGTCTGCCATTGCGGCAATGAGCGCGGTTGCCTGCCTGAAAAAAATTGCTAGCCCCCTGCAGATAGGATAAGCTCGTCGAGTCCGTCAACATAATTCAAGTAATCTACAATGCCGTATCTTGCTTCATTTTTGCCGTCTATAACGTTTATTGCCTCCTGTATGCTGGCCTGCAAGCTTGTGGTGTTGTCAATTTCAGCGACCAGCTGGTTGTGTTCCAGCGCTTGCTGCAGGCAGTAGTCCAGGCATTCCGCCTCCGCATTCTCCCTGACTTTTTTGAAAGGGTAGTTTCTCGCGACAAGCCTTTTGACAAGCTCTCCCGGATGGCATCTTATCACGAAAACAATGTCTGCCGGAATAAGCTCTGCGTAATTCGAGACGAATATTACATCGCCCTTGTCCTTGAGCAGCTCCTTTAGCTTTTTTACATTCACTTCGAGGGTGTGCCTTTCCTCGTCCGGAGTTGTCAATCCCTTCTCCTTTGCAAAGCTCCCAAGGTCAATTAGCTCAAACTTCAGCCTCTCAGCCAGCCTTCTTGCAATGGTGTGCTTGCCAGTCCCAGGTGTCCCGGTTACAGAAATCCGCATCTAGACTAGTTCCTCTAAATCCTCTCCCGTAAAATTCCTCTCGCAGTATGCGCACCTCAATGTCAGCGGCTTCCTCTTGGTCACGTAAAATTTCGAGCGCACCGGCTCGCCTATGCTGAACTCGTTCCTGAACTTTGTTATGCACTGCGGGTTAGTGCAGTTGACCACGCCGTCAAGCAGCTCCGGCAGCTGGACCACATACTTCCCTGCGACTCTGCCCTTCCGTATTATGTTAACTGTCGCGCACGGGGCGACGAGGGCGACTTTGTTTACCTCCCTCTTGTCAAGCTCACGGTTCTCAACCTTCAGTATGTCCTTCTTCCCGAGCTTCTTGCTGTTGACGTTCATCGCTATGCTGACCGTCGACGGAAACTTTTCGCTTATGCCAAGTATCTTGATTATCTTCAGCGAGCCCCCGGCGGGCACGTGGTCTATCACCGTTCCGTCCTCTATCCTGCCGATAAGCATGTCCTTCATTTTACTGCCCCTAGGAGCAGGGCAAGCAGCGCCATCCGAACAGGCACGCCGTTGTCGGACTGCTCAAAGTACCTTGCGAACTCTGTGGAATCCACGTCGGGCGATATCTCGTCCACCCTCGGCAGCGGGTGCATGATTATCATCCCTTTCTTCGCGCCCTTGAGCACGTCCAGGTCAACCTTGTACGCGCCCTTCACCCTGTCATATTCCTGCGGGTCCGAGAACCTCTCCTTTTGTATCCTCGTCATGTAAAGCACGTCGGTCTCCGGGAGCACCTTCTCAAGATCTGTGTGCTCGTGGACCTCTATTTTCTCGCCGATTTCCCTGACCAGCGATTTCGGCATCCTCAGCATCTCAGGCGCTATGTAGTTTATCCTGACCTTGTACTTCGTCAGCGCCTCGCTGAGAGAGTGGACCGTCCTTCCGTACTTCAGGTCTCCGACCATTGTTATCGTCAGCCCGTCAATCTTCTTCTTTTCCTTCTTTATGGTGTAAAGGTCCAGAAGCGTCTGGGTCGGGTGCTGGTTCGAGCCGTCGCCTGCGTTTATCACCGGCATCTTCGCGAAGTGGGCTGCAAGCCTCGCGGCGCCGTCTTCCTGGCTCCGCATGACCGCAACATCAGCGTAGCCGTCTAGTACCCTAATTGTATCGGCAAGCGTCTCGCCCTTCTTGACGCTCGTCGATTTGACATCAGCGAACCCTATCACCTTTCCGCCGAGCCTCAGCATGGCGGTTTCGAAGGAGAGCTTCGTCCTGGTCGACGGCTCATAGAATATCAGGGCAAGAATTTTTTGCGGGAGGATGGGCCTCTTGAGCTTCTCCATTCGGGAAGCAACTTTGAGAATGTGCTCAATGTCCGCGCGGGATAGGTCGCGGATTGAGATTATGTCTCGTCCCTTGAACCCCATTTATATCGCAATTCTTAAGTACTGGCTCTTTTTATCTTTATCCAAATGATACTATCCCTAAGCCACCAGGCGCTCTGGAACTTCTCGACCAGCACATTCCTTAACGTCGCGAAGGACTACTTCCGCGGGGTCGAGCTCGTAGACGAGCCAAGGCTCTTCAGCTGGGAGCTTGAGGACAACCTCCAGCCGGTCAAGGAAAAGCTTTCGACCATGGACATGCGGGTCACGCTGCATGCCGCCTACCGCGACCTGAACATCTCTTCCACAATCCCTCCTGTCAGGTCCCTAAGCATCGAGCTCATCAACCGCTCGATAGACAAGGCAGCCGAGCTTAACGCCGAGGTCGTCACCGTGCATCCAGGCAAGATGTCCGGGCGCAAGATTGACAAGGCAGACGCGGAGATGCTCCTTGTCGAGAGCCTCGACAAGATATGCAAGCACGCAGAGGAGCGGAATGTCAAGGTGGCGCTTGAAAACATGACGCCAGGTCCAAAGAAGCTCTGCCAGACGCCCGAGGACTTCCTCAACATACTCTCAAAGGTCAATTCCAGCGCACTCGGCATCTGCGTTGACTTTTCCCACGTCCACCTTATGAAATACCGCCCTGACAAATTTGTCGAGCCGATAAAGAAGCACATAATTAACGTCCACCTGTCAGATTCCGCTGCGGACGAGGACCACCTCTACCTTGGCGGGGGCATGATTGACGTCGAGGAGATATTCGAGCTGCTCGGCGACATCGGATACACCCGCTCCTGCGTCCTTGAATTCTGGTTCCCGAAAGACCCGCTTGAGGGGCTCCTGAAATCCGCAAAGACTGTGCGCGAGGCTTTTGACAAGATAGAGCAGAAGCGGCTTGCCCCGCCAAAAAAAGCTAAGACTTCCTCGCGAAAGTGAGAAACGCAGTGTGCCCTATTCCCTGGGTCTTTGGCCTTGTTTTGTTGTCGCCTATTTCCCACTCACGCTCAATTATCTCCTTTGTCCTTATGTACCTGAAGCCGCCAAGCTTCTGGTAAACCCTCTGGACCTGCTCGATGACTGGCGAGTAGACAATCAAATATCCCCCTGGCTTCAGGCACTTCTTGGCAGTTTCAACCGCCAGCTCAGGCGAGCCCATGTCAAGCACAAACACGTCGCACTTCTCCTTCACGCCCTGGCAGACGTCCTTGTTCCGCAGGACTGCATTCTTCGCTCCGGCAAGCCTAATATTCTTTTTTGCCACCTCAAAAAAGTCCGCTCTAATCTCATAGGAATAAACCTTCTTCGCTATGCCTGCAAGGAAAATGCAGAGCGCCCCAGAGCCAGTCCCGGCTTCGATGACAACGTCTTTTTTGCTCAGGCCAGTGTACGCGGCTATAATCCCCGAATCCTTCAGGGTGATAATCTGCGGCATCCGCCTTATCTTCCTGAGCATGTCAGGGAGCCGCGGCTCAAGGCAGAAGAACTCCACCCCCATATGGCTCTTCACCGTTATGCCGTACTTTTTTCCTATTAACGCGCCGAGGTCTATCTCGCCGTGCTGGGTGCTGAACTTCTTTTTTTCCACCCTGACCACGTAGCTCCGCGGCCCGGAAAGGAGGACCCAGTCGCCGGATTTCATGCGGCACCCCGCATCAGCATGGGCAGAAGGAACACAACCAGGAATATTGCAAACGCCGCTACCGTAATCATTCTTAGCATGCGCGGGTCGTTCCCGAACCCGAACGGTATCGGGCCGATAAAGCCGGCAACTGCGACCTTCGATTCGCCGCTTGCCGCCCCTGAAACGCTTCCTGCGATTACCAGCAGTATTCCTATGAATACTGTTATAAATCCGATTGTAATTAGGTACTCACTCATAAATAACCTAAAGAAGAGTTTTTTAAATTGGTTGCGATGGACGTCCTTAACGTAAAAGAGCAGACCTACAGAAAATTGTTCATAATCCCACTTCTCCTGCTGTCTTTTTCACTGATTGTTTTGGCAAACGCCTACCTGCACGGGGACATCCTTGAGCGCGACATTGACCTTAAGGGCGGGGTCCAGATATCCATGGCATATTCAACGCCAGTTGACGCCTATTCGTTTGAGCGCCAGCTTACTGAAAAGGGCATACCTGACGTCCGCGTGAGGACTACGAGCGACTTTTCTGGCGAGCAGACCGGGCTCCAGATAGAGGCGGGAGTAGACAACCCGGACGAGTTTGAGTCCGCTGTAGAATCCATCATAGGCATGGAGCTGACCGACGAGAACCGCTCAATAACCAACTTCGGCTCAACCCTTGCCGAGTCCTTCTGGAAGCAGGCAAGAAAAGCAATCCTCTGGGCCGTTTTCCTTATGTGCACAATAATCGTCATCGCCTTCAGGAAGCCAGTGCTCTTTGGGGCAATACTCCTCAACGTATTCGCTGACATAGTCACAACTTTGGCATTCATGAACCTCTTTAGCATCCAGCTCTCCCTTGCTTCAATCGCCGCCCTCCTGATGATACTCGGAACCGGCGTCGACAGCAACATACTCCTTAGCACCCGCGCCTACCGCCAGCGCGGGGGGGAGATGGTTTCAAGGATCAACGAGGCGCTCCTTACCGGGCTTGTGATGTCAGCCGCCATCCTGCTCGTGCTGCTCTCAATCCTATTTTTTGCAAGGGCCCCTGCCCTGACCACAATAACCTCAGTCCTCTTCATTGGGATGTCTGTTGACACCCTATACACATGGATTATGAACGTCAACATACTCTTGAGGTGGGGCAAAAAATGAACAAAAAAATGTTCATGGAATGGCGCGTCATAGCACTCTTCCTATTCCTGTTGCTGTCCCTCATGTCAATCGGCCCGCGGTCAACCACTTACCTGGACATAACCCACGTAGAATTCAACTCCACTGCCTGGAATTATGGAATCCGCCCAGGCATGACAATCTACCAAGTAAACGGAAAGGCTGCAACCAGCGTTGATGTTTTCGTGTCAGCGACAAGCGGCCTCTCCGAGGGCGACACCCTCACTATGGTCATAGACAAGCGCGCCGCGTCTCTCCTGATCACAGGCCCCCTTGGAATTGAAGTCATTGATCAGAGGCCGACAAACATCCGCCTCGGCCTGGACATCCAGGGAGGCACAAGGGCGATAGTCAAGCCGGTTACAAATTCGCCCTCAAAGAACGTCACGATTGCAACGCTCGAGGTCCTTGAGGCAAGGATGAACACCTACGGGCTCCAAGAGGTTAAGTCAAAGCCTGTCGAGGACGCATATGGAAACTGGTACATCCAGGTAGAGCTCGCAGGCCCCGGCAGCGAACGGGTCCTCAACGTAATAAAAAATGTCGGGCGGTTCGACGTCCGCGTCAGGAACCAGACAATATTAACCGGCTCTGACATCGCAACAGTCGGCGCACCCCAGGCCCAGATGCAGGGCGGCTACGGAACGCCGTTCACAATAAGCCCAGACGCCTCAGACTCCCTCCAAAAGGCATACTTCTCAGCAGTGAAGAGCAACGAGACCACATGCCTAACCGAAGAGGACTGCCCTGGATTCTACCAGTGCGTCCCGGGCATAAAGCTCTGCAGGCCGCTCATCGAGATGTACCTCGATGACGAGCTCAAATTCTCAGCGCCAGCCCAGACCCAGCTCCACGAGTCATTCCTCGCAGGCATCCAGACCCAGGAGCTGATTGCTTCGGTCGGAGACCCTGACACTGCGAAGAATTTGGAGGTCGTCATGCGCTCTGGAACCCTGCCAGCTGGAGTGACCGGCGCCGAGGTAATCTCGCGTGACTTTGTAGACCCGACGCTCGGAAAGGACTTTGTCAGGTCAACCCTAGTCGCAGCAGTTGTCTCCCTGCTTGCGGTCTCTGCAGTAGTCCTCATTAGGTACAGGAACCTCAAAATATCATTTGCAATAATGTTCACCGGAATATCCGAGGTAATAATACTCCTCGGCGCGGCTGCCTTCCTCAGGCAGGACCTCGACCTTCCGGCGATTGCAGGAATCATAGCTGCGATAGCCACGGGCGTCAACCAGCAGATAATAATGACCGACGAGATCCTCGGGAAGGCCGGTGCTGGGCAATCCACATCCCAGAAGATGAAAACTGCATTCTTTATCATAATTCTTGCTACCCTGACAATCATGGCGACAATGCTGCCGCTTATGACGCTCGGCATAGGGCTTGTCAAAGGATTCGCCATAATGACGTTCCTTGGCGTCCTCTTTGGATTCTCAATAACCAGGCCGGCATACGGCAAGATACTGACCTATCTCATCAAGAAGTGAGGCGGCATGCAGGCTCACGTTCAAAATCTAATCTTGTCGGGCTAAGGCCTACCTTTTCTAATTGTTGAAGGCGTTCTCTCCGCCATCCTGGATGTCGACTATCGCCTGTGCAAGGTCCCCGCCTGCGGACTTAAGGGCGTTTGCCGCGACGTTAAGGTCCGCCCCGGTCTGCTCCATGACCATCTTGAGGTCGGCCTCGTCCACGTCGTCTCCCTCTTCGGCATCCCTCTCGACGCCCTTGCCTATTACCTGCCAGGTCTCCTGGCCCATAAGGTTCATCCTCTGGACCTGCGGGTTCTCGATTATTATGTCCTTGTCCTCTGTTTCGATTATTACCCGCTTCGCATGGATGTCCTCCATGTTCATCTGCTTCATCATCTTCTTTATCTGCGACGGATTTATTCCCATTCCCTTCATGCCAGTAGATATCCCTCACCTAATTGATAAGCTTAACGGATTTTCGAATCAAAGCGCATTGAAATCTATGCAGGCAATCCACTCTTTTGGGCTTACCTGCCTGCCCTTGTTCCACTCAAGGAGCCTGAACTTCCGCTTATTTGACTCGACAATCCCTTTCGTTTCCAGTATCTTTTCCTCAAACATGCCGCCCTTTACAAGTACGTGGTAATGCACAACCCCCTCTGGCTTCAGCACGCCAAGCGCTACCGGGAGGAAGCCCTCCGCCATCTTCGGCAGGTTCATGACCACCCTGTCGACCTTGAATCCTCTGCAGACATCCCTCGCGTCCCCCTCGCGCACTTCGACAAGCGAGTCCACCTTATTCAGCCCAACATTTTTTCTCATGTACTCCACCGCATCAGGGTTTATCTCCACGGCAATTACCCTTGCCCCGGATGTTTTTGCAATAAGCACCGCAAACGGCCCGACCCCTGCGAACATGTCCAGGACGGTTTCGTCTTTTTTCACTTTCTTCGCAACCCGCAATCTCTCCGTCGCGAGCCGCGGCGTGAAAAAGACCTTTGACACGTCAAGCAGGTACCTGCACCCGTGCTCCCTATGGGTGGTCTCCGTCCTTTTCTCCCCGGCGAGGAACTCTACATCTCTTACCCGGTACTCGCCCTCGACCTTTCCTAGCCTCTTGACCACCGTCTTGACGTTCTTGTGCACCTTTAGTATCGCTTCCGCAACCAGCCGCTCCCTCTTTTCAAGCTCCGGCTTGATTAGGAGCACGGCAATATCGCCTATGACGTCGTACGCCCGGGTGACCTCTTTCAGCTCCCCTTCCGGCAGCCTGCCCCTCAGGACCTCCATTATGCTCTTCGGCTGGGCTGCCCGCTTCCTTATCTTTTTCTTGGAAGCCTGTGCGCCGTATCTCTTTAGAATGCTGTCGCCTGCCTTTCCAGCAAAGCCAAAATAAACGTACTTCTCGTCCGAACCAGCAGCCCCCTGTTCGAGAAGCCCTCTTTTTGCAAGCTCCCGCCTCAGCTTCTCTGCTTTTTTCTTTTCAACCCGGATAATCATCTTATGTGCAAATGTGGGTGGATTTTCTCCAGCACCATGCTCTCAACAGAAACCGGCTTTACAGTGTCCGCAATCCTCCTTGCGAGCATGAGCTTTTCCTTGTTGTCTGCGTATATGGTGTAGAGCTTGGTGCCCTTTGCGACTTTCTCCCCGACTTTGTTATCTAAATACACGCCTGCGCCCTTGTCACGCGGAGCCCCAGCGGCGCGGGTTACCATCTTGATTCCGTGGTTGCTTATCCTTGCCACATATCCCCTCTTTTCGGAGTACACCGTTGTAGCGTACTTCCCAGGCTTAAGCTTCGTAGACTTTACATCCGGGTTTCCGCCCTGAGCCTCTACTATCTCCTTGAACTTTTTCATGGCGTCGCCGCTTTCGAGAATCTTCATTGCGTCCTCTGAACCGTGCCCCTGCCGCGAATAGCCGCCAAGCTCCAGCAGCATCCCTGCTATGCCGGTCGACTTCTCAATCAGGGATGTCGGGTGCCCTTTGCCCTCAAGGACCTCGAGCGCCTCCTTTGCTTCTATTATTGGGCCCATCGCATGCCCTACAGGCTGGGCGCCGTAGGTCAGTGCGCACTCCACTTGTATGCCCATCCTCCTTCCAATCTCTATAAGGTCGCGTGCGAGCTCTTCGCCTAACTTCCGGTCAGGTATCTTTGTCTCGCTGCCTATCGGTATGTCCATGACGACATAATCCGCGCCGACCGCCTTCTTCTTGCTCATTATGCTCGCGAGCAGGAGCGGCCGCGGGTCTATGTCCAGCGGGTACTCGACCTGTATCATCATGTCGTCAGCAGGCGCCAGGTCTACTGCGCCACCCCATACCAGGCAGCCGTTCGTCTTCTGAACGACTTTCTTTATCTGGTTTAGGCCGAGGTCGACAGGGCACAGGACCTCCATCACGTCTGCCGTTCCCGCCGGGCTGGTTATCGCCCGTGAACTCGTCTTGGGTATGGTAAGGCCTGCGCTTGCAATTATCGGCACTATTAACAGGCTTATCTTGTTTCCCGGCACCCCTCCAATTGAGTGCTTGTCGAAGACCGGGCCCTCTATGTCCAGGACGTCCCCGCTTTCCGCCATTGCACGGGTGAGCACCTCGACCTCTTCCATGTCCATCCCCTTGGAGTGGAGGCCGCAAACGAACGCTGCAATCTCTATGTCCGAAAGGCTTCCATCAACCATCTCGGAAATAATCCGCTCTATCTCCTGTTTCGACAGGTTGTGCCCGTTCAGCTTCTTGACTATGCTGCTTACCGATTCCGGCTTCTCAAGGTGTGAAACTAAGACGTTTGAATTTCTTTTCATGTTCAGGGCCTTCTGGACTTCGTCGAAAATCCCGACCTCGCCTGGCTTGACAAACTTGCCAGTAGTATTGACTATCGCTGACGTGAAATCCCCCTCGTATTCAACCCTTACCCTAGAGCCTGCCCTTACCCCAAGGTCTGCGGCATCAATGTCGTTGAGGACAACCTCTTTTTGTGCAAAGTCTACGTCAATTATCCTGGCTTTCAGCTTTTTCTTCATGCCAAAGGAAAAGCTTTACCTGTTAAAAAACCTTTGTAATAATAATGCCTGGTGGTTTGGGGTGCCTGCCGCAGTCCAATGCCGCAAACAACGCTATAACCTATTTTTCAAGGGAATGTCTATCGTCGAGACGTTTGTCTCGCCCGATTCCCCCATCAGCTTTTCGGTCCCTATCTTTATCTCGCCGACCTGCGCAGTCTTTACGAATCTGTTCCTTACAATCTCAGCGACGTCGACTGCCTTGGATATGGTCCTTCCGCGGGCCCTTATGCTTACCTCCGAGGTCTTGTTGTTGAACTGCGTGACAACTGCCAGGACGTAGTTCATGACTGGCTTGCTGCCGATAAACACTGTGGAGTCGTCTTTTCTCTCTGGCATAAGTATCCCCCCGTCGGTTCTATAGCTAATACTACTTTTGCGGCTCTTTTAACATTACCGCATATTCTTCAAAATATTATAAAAATGGGCCCGGCCGGATTTGAACCGGCGACCTTCGCCGTGTGAAGGCGACGTCATAGCGACTAGACCACAGGCCCCCGCTTCTATCTACTCCACCGGTTTAATAAAACTTTCGGCGTAGACCCGCTCATATGAGCTTGCCGTCTTCTGGTATATCTGGAGGTCGACCCAGTTTCCTGCCTCCCTTGAGAACTGTGCGTAAATGAATTCAGTCGGCCGCCCCCTTACCCGCGTTTCCGCATAGACAAAGAATGCGTCATCGTCGACCGGCACCACCCAGCTCTCGGTCTCGTACATCCCGTCCTCGACCTTCCAGTGCGAATTCGGCTTGAAGCCGCCCTCCCACGCGCCCTTTGCGGCTGGCTGTATCGCCTGCGGGTTTATAGATGTCAGGGCGTCCACGAATCCCTCTGAGAAATACGCGTCGCCCTGGCTCGACGCCCGGTTTATCCGCTGGGCGCTAAGCTGCTGGCCGTCATAGAAAAGGAAAAGCGTCTCAAAAATCCCGGGCTTCTCCTCAAAAGCATAGTCATAGCTGTTGAGATTGTCCGGTATGCTCCACACAATTGCAAGCATCTGTGTATCCTGGTTGTACATGAACGTGGTCGGCTGGTAGTTTTCGTAAACAAAGTCACGTATTTCCGTCTGCGTCCACCAATAGTCAGTGGAATACACTCCGCCTGCGACCGGCCCGCGCACGTCAATTATCTTCGAGGGCGTTTCGCGCTGCAATTTTCCAACTACCTCCTCCGGGCGTATATCCCCGACCGCGAACCGCCTTGGGTTCATGTCCACAAGGTCCCCAGCTATCCTGAGGTCGCGCGACAGCGCAAAATACGGCCCCATCGGAGACGAGGTGTCAAATATTACCTGCCCCGGCCTGAGGTCAAAGCTGTCATAAAAGCCGCTGTAGACATCAGCCTCCTTGAACCAGACTGTATTGAAGTAGGTCCAGAATCCGACGGCCACTGCAGCCACCAATATTATCGCGAGCCCCATCTTGTATGCCTCGTTCCGCTTGCCCTCCCTGTTCCACAAGTCCGCGAAGAGCATTCCCCCGAGTATGCAGAAGAACGGGACGATGTACATCACATACCAGAAGTATACTTCCGAGATGAGGAAGTACCCCAGCAGGCTGCTCGCAACCGCAAGCGAGCAGAGCACGGCGAGCTCCTTATCCTTCTTGAACGCGAAGTACGCCATTGAGAGCATGGCTATCAGGAAAAGCGGCATCTCATGCCAGAATAGCTGGAAAAACCCGTACTTGAAGCCGAAGACCGTGGCGCCCTTTCCAATGTGGTACAGAACCGTATTCTCCACAAAATTGGGCACGAACGCAAGCAGGACGAAGACCGGCGCGATGGTCAGGGCTCCGTGGACGACCTTGTACTGCTTCTTGTAAATGTTGTACGCGAATATGACAATCATCACCGGGAACGTCGAATACCTCACGAGCGCGGCAAGCCCAAGCATGATGCCTGCGCAGTACGGCTTCTTTTCCAGGCTGTAATACGCCGCCGCCATTATGAACGCGAGGTTAAGCGCGGCGCCGACGGTAAAATACGTAGTGTACTCAAAAAACGGCGACGACAGGAGCAGCACTGCGGCGATAAGCCCGGCATACCTCTTGTGCCTCTCGCCGATTAGGTAGACTGAAAACAGTATTGCAATCCCTGCAACGGCCGGCTGGATTATTCCTGTGCCAATGCCTGCGCCGAATATCTTGTATATCAGCGCTGTCGGGAAAATAAGAAGCGGCGGGTGGGCAAAAAAGAAGTCCCTGTACGGAATCACGCCGTCGGCAAATATCTTCGCCATGTACAGGTAAATGGCATTGTCCCCGTGTATCGGCACTACGCCGGATGCCAAAGCCAGGAGC
>JBDRCC010000021.1:0-118690 GCA_043822065.1 archaeon
CCCCTTCATTTCCAGTGGAAGTGGGTCCTTATTATCCTATTTATAAAACTATTTATTTACTATATAGTAGATATATCATATCTAATTATCTTCCATATTGCAAAGAAGAAAACCCCGAGAAAACACAAAAAAACCAGTTCCACAGGAAGCGAGAGCCCCCCTCTCACTCAATAATGCGTTCGAGCTGCCTGTCTACCCTAGCGCGCTGCCCGCTCTTGTCCCTTTTTCCGAGCCAGGCTATGATTCTGCCGTATTCCTCAAGGAGCTTCTTCTTTTCGGCTTTGGTTTTTGACTCGCCGACCTTCGCCTCAAAATTTTTCCAGACCTCGGTGCTGGCTTTCTTCCATTCCACACTCTCGGCCGGGTTGCTCCTCTTTATCCCAAGCTCCTTGACAACGCTCGCTGCCTTTTCGTCCTGCTTCTCGGTCGCGTTGTGCCCAAGCGAATAATTCTTCCTTTCCGTCGCCGGGCCCCAGGTGTACTTGCCTTCGACCCGCTCCGAGCCGGCCTTAATGAATATCCCTTCGTCCACACCCTTGTTCAGGTGGTAATAGACGTTCCTGAGCGTGGTCCCGCCGTATGCCTTCCGGTAAACCTTGAAAATCTCGTACCCGTGCGCGACCCCACAGCAGTCTATAATCCGTTCTATCTTGTTTCTCACTTGGCTTTTCAAAGGTCGTCCGCGTCCCATAGTATCACTCATTCAAATGCTGCAGTCAACTAATCACAGATATCCTTTTTATTATTTTCCATATAGAAGGCAATACGAAGCTACTTAAAGCCCCTTAATTCTTTTCCATATGGAAAAATATTCCACTTCAGTTTTTATCAAAAATATAGAGGTACGCCCTACCACCAAAAAAACCTCCGCTGACCATTTCATGTTTTTTCACCAGCGTCCAATCTAATTTGTACTTTTTCTCTATGTCATCTTCCTGTGTTGTGAAGGCTACCCTGCAACGGTCGGTTTCTTTTTCGATTTTATTAAAAAATTTTCTAAACTCATCCTTCGTAAGGTGCGCTCCAGTGAATATAAAACCCCCCTTAGGTATCTCGCATTCTAAGAAATCACCCCACAACATCTCAACTTTGTCGGCAGATTTTTTTATAAACTCACACCCCTCTTTTAGCAGTTTCTCCGACTGTTTGCGGTCCTTGAAATAAAGGTCGTTGTTAGTTATTTCCCACTTCCCGTCTCTATCTTTCGGGCCTAAGTACCACCCAGGATCTCTTAGCAAACTCTGGAAGGTCGTAACCCCCACCGGGTTCAGCTCAATCCCAACCGCCCTCGACGCGCCATGCATTATGGCCTGGAACAGCAGAGCACCATACCCCGCGCCCAAATCGACGAATACCTCCCCCTTCTCCATATAGTCAAACAACAATTTCTCCCTCTGATTGAGTGTTGGTTCAATATTGTGGGCACTTGCCTTTTTCACAATGCTATCATACTTGTGGCTCACATCACAAGGGGTGCTCCTCAAAAACCTATAGCTCAGAGGCGCCCACAGACCGGCGTCTTCCGTTTTTCCATCAGTAGTCCTTAATACATCATGCCTAAGATAAACAGCCGTCCAGAAGAACTTGCCTACCGCCGTTTCTCCTGGTGGAACTCCCATATAGTATAATCTATGGTCGTACTGTATATTAAAATCTATACCCCAATATTTAATTATCTTCCATATGGCAAATATTAAAAGCCTTTCCGGTCGCCCCTATATTCTTCCAAAATCCCCTTCACATCCACCCGCTCTTTTATTTTTTTCAGCACCCAGACGCCGCTGTCGTTTGAGAGCTCAACATCATCCTCGCCAAGGACCTCAACCCCAGCTTCGCAGAAGGCATCAAGCACATTTTTCGCGAACCCATCCCCTATCACCCGCGCCACTCCAATCCCGGCAAGCCGCCTGGCAGGCTTTTCCGCCCCTGGCTTCCTCACCCAGACGGTGTCGCCCCTGAAAATCCCTATTCCGCCCGCGCGGTCAATCTCCTCGTCGCTCAATTCCGCGACAACCTTCACAACAACCGCGCCGCCGAGCGAAAGCTCGTGCATCTTCCTGAGCATGCCAACCCTGCCTGAAAGCAGGGCCTCGCGCCGCTTCAACTCCTCATACCGCCGCCTCACACTCTCGTCGCCGCGGGTGACAATCTTCATCTTGACGAAGTCCCGCTTCCGCAGCCGCTCTATCTCGGCGTCCCTTTCCCTTACCTTCCGCTCAAGAATCTCAACCCGCCTCCCGAGCCCGGCCCTTTCCGCCTCGACCTTGCCCATCCTCTCGAGCAGGCCTGCGACGTCCGTCCTTTTCCTGGCCGCCTGCACCCTCTCGGGCGCGGCCTCCGGCTCGATGCCCTCCCTTAAAATCCGCCCGACCTCATCCCTTGCGTGCCGCTTCTTCAGGTACCTTATCTTCCCGACGTTATTCTTGTAATAATTCAGCGCGGCCGCGGCCGCGTCCCTTATGTGCGCGTTCTTGTGCGCGTAGAGCTCTTTCTTTTTCTCCACCGGCAGCGACTCGCGCGGGTGCCAGAAGTCCACGTCAAACCTCGCGGCAAGCTTCTCCAGCTTCTTCGGCGCCGGGCTGACGTCGCTCGCCACCACTATCGGCTTGCCGTGCTCCTGAATGAACCGTATAACCTCTGTTTCGCCCATCCCCCTCTCGTGCTTCGAGGCGAAGACCTTGCCGTCGATGTCCACAAGCGCGACTGCGGACGTCGTCCCGGGGTCGTACCCTACAAAAAAATATTTGCGCGTGGTATCCTCTTCACTCATACTTGCTGGTTACCAGGCTCCTTATCCTCCTCGCCTTCTTCGGGCCGAGCTTGTCCACCTTCTGCAGTTCGACCTCGCTTGCGGTGAACACCTTCTCCACGCTCCCGAAATGGTTCAGCATGTTCCTTGCGAGCGTCTGCCCGACGTTCGGCAGGCCTGCGACGAGGAACTCCTGCTCAGCCTGGGTGCTGGAAACCTTTTTCGAGCCGCGTATCTGAACCGACTTCTTCAGGTCGAGCTGCTCCCGCCTCGCCATCTGCCAGATATAATTCGCCGCGTCCGCCTCGCTCTCAACCTTCAGGACGGGAATCCCGTAGTCGACAACCAGGCTTATCACCGCGCCGCGGATTGCGCGCTCGTCTATGTTCCTGATTGAGTATATGTCCTCACTGCCCACCAGCAAAATAATCGGCTTCTCAAAGCTGTCCTTCATCCTCTTTGCCTGCTCGAAAAGCCTCCCATCGACCAGGCTGCTAAGAAAATCACCCAGCGACTTCCTCTCAATCCCGACCCGTTCAGAAACCTGAAAATCCGCGACATGAAGCTGCGCAGGCTTTATCTCGGCGCCCTTTGCATACAGCTCCTTGACAACCCTGCCCTTCAGCTCGCGGTTGTCGACGTAGACATAAACCTTCTCCCCCGCTTTCAATACCCCTTGCGCCATAGCCTAACAATGCCATCCGTATTAAAATAGATTGACCCGTAAAAAGACGAAAGGACCTGCAAGCGTGCAGCCAACATATATTTTATATATGGCGTTAATATTTAGAATTAGGGAACTATGTCAGACTACAACAAGAAATATAAAGGCAAGGAGCTGATCGCCCTTATCAACGAAACTGCCATGGACGAGGAGTTCTCGCTCGTAGACAAATACGAGAAAATGCTAAAGAAATTGGAGAAGATGGACGTCTCCGAGGCAAACAAGAAAAAAATACGGCCCGTCCTGCAAAAGCTCATCAATGACAGCAAACAGCATGCCAAGATGCTTAGCGCGGCGTCGGCGGACTACTTTGGCAAAGAGAAGAAGTACTCCTCCACAGACACTGCACTTTTTGT
Source organism: archaeon (assembly GCA_043822065.1). Lineage (GTDB taxonomy): Archaea > Undinarchaeota > CAZHTU01 > CAZHTU01 > JBDRCC01 > JBDRCC01. Next base: position 3,830 of record JBDRCC010000021.1, read on the forward strand.
AGCTGAACTAAAGGATGGCTTGGTGCGGGAAGTGAAGGCAGCAGACATGTACCTGCAGGGGACCACCCGCTCACCAGAAGATGCGCAAAAGAATACTCTTGAAGCCCTCATAAAATGGGAAAAGCAGCACGCCAAGCTCCTCTCCGACCTTATTGATGAGATAAAATAAGCTGGTGCGCCGGCTGGGTTACACCAATACTCAATAGTCCACCAGACGCTTCTGCTTAACGCCTATCTCCTTCTTTTGCATTTCCCCGAGGACTTTTTTCATCTTCCTTTCCCTGTGGAACGAAGACCAGTAATACCCCTCGTCCCTCGTGCCCTTCGCGACAAGGACGACGACCTTCCCCGCCCTAAATCTCGCGGTCCTGCCCCTCCGCTGTATCGTCCTGAGCGGGCTCGGGACCGGCTCGAAGAACACCACGCAGTCGCACCCGCCGATGTCCAGCCCTTCCTCAGCGACAGAGCTCGCGACGAGCACGCTGAACTCCCCCTTCTTGAACCTCTCCAGCGTGTGCACCTGCTCCTTCTGGCTCATCCCCTTCTCGGACTTGGCCGCCTGCCCTATCAGCCTCTCCGCCTTTACCCCGTTCTTCTTGAGCTCCTCGATTATCTTTTTCACGCTGTCCCTGTACTGGGTGAACACGATTATCAGCGAGCGCGGGTTTGCGGAGAGCTCGCGCGAGACAATCATCTTCAGCCTCGCCATCTTCGGGTGCTCCACACCCGCCTCGTGCAGCGACTTGGTCCTGATGACCGCGTCCATGAACCGCTCGTTCGAGAAAAGGCTCGCAACCGCGCGCGACTTCCCCTCCTTCAGCCTCCCAAGGTAGCTGTGCGTGGCAGAAATGCCCTGCGTCTCAAGAAGCTCAAGCGCGTGGTACGCCTTTATCACGCTCGCGACCTTGCTGGCCGCCGCGAACGCTGTCTTCTCCCCTCTAGATATCCTGCCCCTTATCCTTCCCTGGAGCATGAGCAGGTCACGCTTGCGCACTTTCGCCAGCTGGGCGCTCTTCAAATATCCCTCATCCCGCAGGAATACCAAATACGGCTTCAGCGACTCCTCAAGGCTCTTCTTTATTCTCATGAAGCTTTCCGGAAGCTCCACTTCCTCCCAGATGACGTCCGAGCCCTTGACGTACTGCTTCACACCATCGTCCTTCTCCGTCCTTATCTCGACGTGCCTTATCCTCAGGTTCCTGCAGACAGCTTCTATCGTCTCCTGGTCGCCGCCAGGCGACGCAGTCAGCGCGAGTATCAGCCCGTTCGTTTCCTTCGCAATGAATACATAAGCATAATCCCCTACTGCCCGGTGCGCCTCGTCAAAAACCACAAGGCTGAATTCGTCCATGCTGAGCCTCCCTGTCAGTATGTCGTTCTCAACCACCTGCGGCGTTGCAAAAAATACCTTTCCCCTGCTCCAGACCTCCTTCCGCTCCGCAGGGTTCGTCTTCCCGGTCAGCAAAAACATTCCGTCAACATCCATCACATCCTCAAAATACCTCTTGTGCTGGTCAGCCAGCGGCTTCGTGGGTGCGAGGAAAAGAATCTTTTTGTCAGGATTTTTTTCTATGATGTATGTAATAAGGAGCAGAGCCAGAGAAGTATTATGGGAAAAGAGGCCTCCATTTTTTCCGGCTATAAAATTTTGTCCATTGTTTATTATTAAGTCGTACACGTGCTCGGATTTCGCCCTTTCAATGCTCTTTATGGGGTCCCAAAGAATTGGTGCCTCGACGAGATTTTTTAAATCTTCTACCTCTTTTCTGCAATCCACCGCCCTGCCATATACATTCAACACAAACTCAATCATCCTCACCAATTTTTCAGTTTTTGGATTTGGGGTCCAGTATATCTCTGACTTCCTTAAATTCCATTTAGAAACTCTCAGCCGGTGCCGTACCCTCTCAAGCGTCTCAATTGTGCGGGGATGAGAAATAACACTACCTCCCCTCGATTTCACCAGTTCTCTCTCTAAAAACTTCACATCCTCTCCGAGTTTCTCCATTTCACTTATTCTTTCCTCAAAAACAGAAAAAATACATCTCGCAACCCCTCTTGATGGGCGTTTCTCGCCACGCTCGTAGATGTCTATGGTAGGAAGAGGGAAATCCTTGTATGCTGTTGTTTTCAGTAGCAATTTCTCTCTTATGCCTCGGATCTTTTTACTTACCGGAATGACATCAGTGTTCGTGTTTTCCTTCTTCCCATCGTCCATAATGGCGCGCAATCTTTTCTTTTTCTCTTCGATCTCAAAACCAATATTGCTCTCAAATCTTTTAAGGCTGGTTCTCCCGCTTATCCTCATCACATAATACTGCCTTTTTTTTGGCGCCAGCGAATTACTCGCCCAAGCCACCTTTTTTTTGACCCGCGCCCGTAATCCAAAACGCAGCAACAAGTAACACATCTGGGAGATCAATTGCTCGCTCGCACTTGTTAATTCAATAGTACCATCTCCCCTAATATTACCTTCTCCATCATACATAGCTCTAAGAAAAGCAGAAACAACATTATCCGGCGCAGATAAAACACACTCTGGTACTTTTTTCTCTCTCGAGTGCGAGCCGCTCTGCATGCCGAACTGATACTTAAGGAAGTATACCAGCGCAGAGCATCTTAAGCACAAACCGCCTTTTATGCGCTCAGCCCTCACGCCAAAAATTTTTTTCGATAATCGGTCAAATTTCCTTAAAATAACTTTATCCTTATTGAAAAAATCTATGCTTCCGGCCATTCTGCCCTCTGCGATTATCATCCCGACCAACCAAGCCAAATCAGGCGTCAGCCTCCAAACAGGGCGTAGCACTTTCAAATTCATACGACCCCCACTCACAAAAACTCCCCTCAAATTTTCTTTGACCAAATCATCCGGCAGATTTCTTTCCCTTGCATCGTCTATTCTGTAGGTTTTTTTGCGGTTCGCATCTTTTAAAACACAATAAAAACTACAGTTTACCAATTTAGATGGAAACAACCTAAAGAAGTCTATCTTTGTTTCAGTTCCCCCAATCTCTATCTTCAATGGTACGGCAACATGATCGGACACCCCTAAGTTCTTAGCTGACTTCCAGTAAGTTTGTCCATCCGCGATAGTTAATAGTGGGTGCTCTGGTGTGACGGTCACCTCAGCGCCACTTTCAGTTACAATCTTCAATAATGAATTGGATTTCAATCTACAGCACCCAGTAACTCCTTTGCTTTTGATGTGCCAGTCATTAAGCGAATAAACAGTAGCATCGCCGTATAATTTTACCTCCCCCCCTATACTATTAATCTTAAATTTCTCGCCCTCGCTTTCATGGAAAATATCTCCAATCGCCTTTAACCCCCCATTTCCTAAAAGAACTACATCTTCCGGAGCGTGGCATTTTCCTAAACCGGTTGGCAAGACTACAAGGGAATTTTTATCCAAAATGGAGCATAGAAGTTCTTCTTGGTATAGTCTTGACTCTATCTTATTTTTCTTGATTAGTCTATGCTCTACAAACTTAACCATACAAATAACAACATATGCAACTTTTTAAACATTAACAGAGAGCGGCTTGCCGATATTCCAGGCCGGTCGGCAAAACAACCAGGGCGTTCTTGTCCTTCACCCTCGCGAAAATCTCTTCCTGGTAGACCCTGGACTCTATCTTCCCCTTTTTCACAAGCGGATGCTCAACGTGCACGCCTATAAGATGGAACCAACATTTTTAAACACCACCGCCCTAATTGCCTGCATGGCGCTGAACGTAATCCCGACACTCGACATCTTCCTCGGGCTATTCATACTGCTGTCCTTTTTCCCCATGCACATTCCGTACGTCAGCGCAGTCTTCGGCGCAATCCCGAGCACGGTCTACTTCGTGCTAGGCGTGCTCCTTTTCCTGCGCGGGCTCCTCAGCTTCAGGTCTAAATAATGGCGGAAGACGAACAAGGGGAAAAGTCAGGCATTCTGTCTGGCCTCCTCCACAAAGACGGCGGGCAGGGAGGCTCGGTTTTCTTCGACTACAGGGTCATCATCCTGCTCATCTTCATCCTGCTGGTCGTCATCCAGGCTTTCGTCCCGTCCCTGATTTCCCACGTCCCAATCATCGGCCCCTACATGGCTGCGGTCGCCCACCTCTATGCTATCGGCGCCGGCATAATCGCCGGGAACAGCGGGATTTTCACAATGGCAAACTTCATGGTCACGTTCTCGCTCGTCTTCTTCCCGCCCTTCCTGCTCTACGTCGCGTTCTTCACCTTCAGGACCGTCAAGGGGGTAGGCAAGTACCTCTTCCCGGTGCTCGCGATTCTCGCGGTCGGCTACATCCTCCTCATGCTCATCTAATCCCAATCCACTACAACACTGCATAAAACCAAGGAGGCGAAATGTCAAGCAAAACAGCCAAATGGCAAATCACTGGCCACAGGCCTGAACTGGTGGGCGGCAGAATCGGCGCAGCCCGCCTGACTGAAGATGACGACAAGGCGCTGCACAAGCTGATAAGGATGAGCGGCGTGAAGTCGCTGCGGTACAGCTACGACCAAACAAAAACAACATTCACGATGGTGATAGAGGGCGAGGAGGGGCAGTGCATGATTTTCCTCAACTCCCTATTCTGGCAAGCGTCATATTTTATCAAGCCGGAGCGGCTGTGAAGCTTTTGCGAAATACCTAGCATGGCCAAAACTTTACTCACCAACGAACAGCTGAAAATAGTGTGGGATAATTTTGAGTACTGGGCGTATGGAAAGCTCCCTGTGAAAAAATGCAAACTCCATGAGATACCCTACTGCAGGCGCTTCAAGAAAAAAATAAAGATGCTGAACACTGCGCTCGATGTGATAGAGGAAGGCATGGCCGGCTACGCCCAGATGGCAAGGTTCATGATTCTAAGGTCGTTTTTGTATGAGTATTTGACTGGCGAGGGCATTACCGCCGGGTACATTGACACTGTAAAAGCGCTCCTAGCCGAGAGCAAGAACAGGGAAGAGCTATTTGCGTGCCTCGACAAAGAGTGCGCCTACATGGTTGAGCACTACCAGGACCCAACCGAAAAGCTGCTGGCCTGCTAATGCCTAAACCGGCGTGGGCGGCGGCCCCAACAAAAACCGTGCCAGCTGCTCTACGCAGTTACCTTTAAATACCCTACGCGCCAAATATGCCGCATGGCAGAAAAAATTTTACTTACACACGACCAATTGGAAACAACATGGCGGAACTTTGCCAGCTGGGCCGGGTACAACCTTCCCAAGGGGAATGAAGACAAGATCTGCGAGATACTAACCGCTAAGGGCAACAAGGAAATGATAGAGCGGTTTGATGCCGTGTTCGACGTAGCAAGCGGGCACATACGAGCAAAAGCTACAGGTACGCGGACGAAGCTCATGATTTTAAAAGCGTTTTTGTATGTTTATCTGCTAGAGCAGGAACTCACAGCGGACGCCATTGGCATGGCGAGGGTATTCGCAGCCAAGGAACAATACAGCGAAAAAATACTGCCGCTACTCGACGAAACGTTCGACTACATGGTAAAGGACTACAGCAGACCAACCAGCAACCTGCTGGTGCCGAGATAACAAACCTTTTTATTCAAGCCAGCCCTTTAATGCAGCGAGGTGAGATGATGCCAAAATCAAAAAAGAAGCTTTACCACAAGAAGCACCCAACGACGGCAAAGCCAATAGCCGTAGGGATAAAGTCCAACATGGAGATTGAGATTGTCTTTAGCAAGGAAGACCTCCCTCTCCTGAAAAAAGCGATAAAGACGCTCGAAAAGGTTTAAGCCAGCTCGCGTTTTAACCGAAGCTTAATAGAAAATTGGTGTATGGCTTAGTTTATCCAATACTTTCCTCGCCTTTTTGGTCATCCTGTACCTTTGTAGAGTTTTCCCCTGTAGTTTATTCAGCTCGCCTCCACGAATGTATGCGCTCCTTTCGGTTGTCCTCAAATAGCCACCTATAGCCAATTTAGAAAGCCATTTTTCACCCCATCGCCTACTAAAACCGGATTGTTTCGAGAGTAGATACTTGTCCACATAACCTTTTTCGTTTTCTACGCAAGCCACATTAGCAATGGCGCGTTCTAAGCCACACCTGACATAGTCATTTTTTAATTTTCTTAGTAATCGCGTCAATCTTTCTTCTTTATCATTATCCGAGAATCCAACCAGTTGTTGGTATCTAATAAGATTGTTCCTGCGCTGAACACAAATACCCCAATATGTTGAAAAATATGTTGTTCCATCCCTTTGAAAGACTCTTTTCCCAGTTAGGTGTATCCTGCAAGCCCCGATCTCAAGCTCGCCTAACATAGCCTTTACGTCTTTAAGCAACTCCGGGGCCCATTTCGTATTTTTTTGCGGGTTCTCCAAGATACCCCCAAAAATTCGCTTATCCACATACCTTCCGAGCTTTAATCCAACATAATACGCACTTTTTCCAGAGGAAACGGTTCCTTCATCAGTAAAGAACTGTTTCAAAAATTCTTTTTTTACATCCTCGCTTGCAATACGTATAAAAAAAGGCACTCTTGGGTTTGTTTCTCCCTTAGCCCCCCCTCTTAAACCAAGTCTTGCGAGTATCCTCCCAGCAATCGTTGGAAAATTCACAGTATAATGCGCCGGATCCTCTACTAACTCTATCCCCCCAAAAATCTCTCGGCTGGCTTCCATTATTTTTTTTCTCGCCGCCTTTTTAGTATTCGTGTAGCTTACTCCACCCCCTCTTTTTATAGTTCCGTCCCCTAAAACAGCCGCAATAAAACATGCGCCTGCACTGTTTTTCAGTTCAAACGGGAGTTTTGGGTCCCTTATGCCTTTCCCCGTCCGCGTGCCTATCCATTCAACAGCGTCTTCAAATCGCCTGGGGAATATTTTTTTGAATTCTTCTAGTCTAGATAGTTTCTTAATGGTAGATAGGGCAACCCGGTCATACAAATAAATCCCCCCCACAACGGATTGCGGTAGCCCGGTCCTTTTTTCAATTTCGGCGCGACTATACCTTTTTTTTAATGATTGTCTAAATCTGTCGTAGGTTTTTCTTTTGGGTATTATGTAGGTAGTGCTGGCAGGAAGTTCCCAAAGGCGGACTTTACCATTAGCTGACATATTTATACTACTATTACTTATTTTATTTTATATGCTTATTGATACACATGCGCACCTAACACTTAAGAACTTCAACAAGGATCGCGAGACCGTCATCCAGCGCGCAAGGCAGAAGCTTGAGTTCGTCGTCGAGGTCGGCGTCAACTTCCTGACAAATGAAAAGGCGCTAGCACTCGCGTCTTCCCACGCTGATTTCATACACCCGTCTTTAGGCCTCCACCCGATGGACTCCTCGCCGGAGGAGGTCGAAAAGGTCAGCGCCCAGATTATGGAGCACAAAGACCAAATCATCTCAGTCGGCGAAATCGGCCTGGACTACCACCACGAGAAGGACGAGAAAAACCGCGCGGCCCAGCGGGAGACATTCTCCAAAATCCTCGCCCTCTGCGAGAAGCTCCAGAAGCCGGTCGTCACCCACACCCGCGAGGCAGAAAAGGACTCGCTTGAAGTCCTCTCCTCCTACAAGCTCAAGTCCGTCATAATGCACTGCTTCTCCAACAATGCGCTCGCCGGCGAGTGCCTCGACCGCGGCTACTGGATTTCCGTCCCGACCACAGTTTGCTTCGCCCAGGACAAGCAGGAGCTTGCAAAAGCCATCGGGCTCGAGCGCCTCCTCCTGGAAACTGACGCGCCGTTCCTCTCCCCCATCCGCGCGAGCAGGAACGAGCCGATATACGTCGAAAAGTCCGCAATGAAGATTTCACAAGTATTAAATACGACCTTTGAAAATGTCTCATCCAGGACCACCCAAAATGCGAAAGAGGCTTTCAATTTCAAGGCTTACAAAGCAGCCAAGCCCCCCGGTAGCGACAATCCTCCTCATACTAATTAACATACTCTTCTTCTACTACCTCTCAAGCACCCTGGTCGGCACGCCGAGCGACGTCTACCCCTACGCCCTGAAGTACTCCCGCCCGCTTACCTATTTCACCTACTCCTTCGTCCACCTCTGGCCGGTCCACCTTTTCGCAAACCTGCTCTTCCTCAGCCTCTTCGGCGCAATCATCGAGTCAAGGATGGGCCCGTACCGTTTCCTGATGTTCTACTTCGTCGGCGCGATAGTCACTGGCCTCCTGGCGCAGGCGGTCGACTACGCAACCCTCGGCAGGCTTTTCGTCATCGTCGGCGCGAGCGGGGCGATATTCACCCTCCTCGGCGCGGCAATCGCCGTCCGCCCAGTCTTTTCGCTCGCCGCCTACCTGATCCTCGGGCTTGTCGTCGTGCCTTATGGCGTTTCCTCCACAGTCCACGCCCAGCAGGAGCTCTCCCTCGCGGAGGCGCAGGCGGGCCAGGCAGTTGCAGAGCAGAACATTGAAATCGCCCAGGGCCGCTACGAGTCAGGCTACATCTCCGAGCCGCAGATGCAGGAGATAGTGGCGGAGAACACAGAAATCAAGGAGCAGGCGGAATTCATCATCGTAAGCGTCCAGGAGGCGCAGACAAGGGAGCAGTACGTCAAGACCGCGGAGTCGACGCACGCAATCGGGCTCTTTGTCGGGCTGATACTCATCCTAGTCATGGAGCCAGGGATCCTCAAGGACTGGGAGCGCAGGGCAGAGCTGATTGTCCGCTTCTTCGAGCGGCTCCGATAACAAAAGTATTTAAACAAAAATAGTTTCATGCTAGCTATGGGGCTTTCTGACCTGATAGACAAGGTAAAAGACAAGGCGTCGTCGATAAAGGATATGCTCCCATTCGGGAAAGATGACGACGACGAAGACCTTGACGAGGGCATGGGCGAGGACCTGTCCACTGGCGCGAAGGAGCCAGAACCAGAGCCGGAACCAGAACTCGAACCAGAGCCAGAACCTCTGCCAAAACAGGCGCCCCCTCAAATTCAGCCCACACCACAATCCATAACGCCGATTACCCAGCACATTGAGCCGCCGACGCCGGTTCCGCCCTCGCGCGATGCGGACGGGCTAAACAGCAACCTCGCCAACCTCGCAAGCCGCTTGGACACGCTCATCTCAAAAATCGACTCCATGCGCAACGAGATGGAGACACTCGAGACGCAGTCCGAGCTCCACAAGTCGCTCCTCAAGACCTACGACTACCACGTCAACGAGATTTCCAGGAAGCTCGACCTGCTCGAGCAGCAGCACGAGACAATCTGGGGCGAGCTGCCGAAACAGAAAACGAAAATACCGGAGCCATGAAGGCAATTGCTCTATCTGCAATCCTCATTATCGCGCTTTTTTCAGCCATTGCCATAGCTGCTGTCTTAGGGGACAAGGACTACTGCAGCACGGCAGTTTGCTCCGCTGGCGAGGGGGACTGCGATTCCGACTCCCAGTGCGCATCCGGCCTGGTATGTGCGATAAACAGCGGCTCTAATTATGGCATGCCTCAAAACTATGATGTCTGCATAAACCCAGCGGTATTTGATGCCGTGGGCGGAGCCTACAATGGCAATGAGGCGTACTGCAGTCTGAAGGCCCTTGTGGGGCAGAAATGCGCCGAGGGGCAGGGCGACTGCGACTCGGACGACGAGTGCCAAAGCGGATTAATCTGCGCCCTTGACATAGGCGGGAGGGTTTTCGGCGTTGGCGAGGAGAAAACCGACGTGTGCACCGCCCCGGCAAACCTCCAGAGCGGCGACATGGACTTCTGCAGGGCGAGGGTTCTCCTTGGGCAGAAATGCGCCGAGGCCGAGGGCGACTGCGACTCTGACGCCGAGTGCATCAGCGACGCTGAGCACAACACCACATGCGTCCCAGACAACGGCGCGAAATTCGGCTTCCTTGGCCATATCGATGTTTGCGCAACGCCGACTACGCCGGAGACCAAGCCACCAGTCCAAAACGGGACCCAGCCAACGTCAAACATCACACGGACCGACTACACCACCTCAACAACCCCCAGCATTATCCACAATCGCGTTTTCTCAATCTTCTACGACCCAGGCACCGAGAAGATGTTCGTCGGGCAAGAAATATCCGGTGTCGCAGTCATCGACCTCACCGACAACTCACGAGCAGTTTACCGCGCATCCACAACCCCCGGGCTTGATGGTCTAGGGGATGCCGTCCGTTCGGTCTTCTACGACCCAGGCACAGAAAAAATGTTCGTCGCGGTAGAGCTAGCAGGCGTAGCCGTCATCGACTTTACAGACGGCTCAGAAGCCTACTACACAACCACCACAACCCCAGGGGTTATTAACATGTGGGCCACCTCAGTCTCCTACGACCCAGGCACCGAGAAAATGTTTGTGGGAACCCAGGATGGATTAACAGTCATCGACCTCACCGACAATTCAACAACCAACTACAGGACCACCACAACCCCCGGTATTCTTCATAACATTGTCTGGTCGGTCTCCTACGACCCAGGCACCGAGAAAATGTTCGTCACGACAGGGAGCGGAGTAACCGTCATCGACCTCACCGACAATTCAACAACCAACTACAGGACCACCACAACCCCCGGAATTATTAACGATTGGGTCCTTTCGCACTTCTACGACCCGACAACCGAGAAATTGTTCGTAGGCACGGTACTAGGACTAACCGTCATCGACCTCACCGACAACTCAAGGACAGACTACACAACCTCCACAACCCCCGGAATTATTAACAATCTCGTCAAGTCGGTCTCCTACGACCCAGGAAGCGATCGAATGTTCGTCGGAACACAGCTGGGCGTAACCGTCATAAGCTTCGGGGAGGCGCCATAATGGGGCGCCGCTTACCTTGCATGCCAAAGCACAAGCGGGCAGCCATCGAAATAGAGACCGTAGTAGTGCTTTCCCTTGCCGTCATAGTCCTGCTACTCGTCGGGGTATTTTTTTCCGGGGGCTTACGCGCCGCCGGCTCCAAACTCCTGAAGTTTTCAGATACGGCGGTCGGCAACACGGCTGAAAAAGGGAGCGCAATCAGTTGCAATTTCTGGTGCTTAGATGTTGTTGCTGGGCTGGATGTCAGAAAGCTGCGGCCCCTCAGCTGCATGTGCCCAGGCGAGGACGCGGATGTTCTCCTGCGGGAGGGCGCGTTAGAAAATAATGAAGGCGGAACCCTGACTGACGAAGACCTGTAGCTGATGCAGCATAATTAGAAATACTCGTCCAGGTTCTTTACCTTCTCGCCAATTTTTCCGCTTATGTCCACCACTCGCTTGTCCCTGTGCAGGCTTCCCTCCTCGTATGTCTGCCCGCCGAGGTTGTGGATGCTGGCGTGGGTGTTTTTCATGTAATTCGCAATCCCGATTGCCCGCCTGCCAGCGGTCTCAATCGCAGTGGAGGCGTCCTTGTAGTTCGCGACCCACACAATCTTGTGGACCTCCGGCTCGCCCTCCTCATGGACATAGATTTCCACGTTATAGTTCGGCATCAAATAGCTAAAAGCTTAGCGCGTATTTAACTATAATGGGTCTAAAAACTAGGAGCCGGGGCAGTTGCAGTCGCATATTACGAATGCGCCATTCTTCGCTATGTACTCTGCCGGCAGCGGGGCAGGTCCGTAGTAGGTAGTGTCTGCTGGCGGGCAGCCGCACTCCGCGCGCACGTAAATCGCGGAAACCGCCGGCGCAAGCTCGCCGCTTTCCAGGACCTTGCAGCATTCTGTCCCAGCCTCAGCCGACGTCTTTGGGCACGTGTCTAAGTCGCCCTCTCCCCCGCCGATCACATCGGCATTTAAATCCCAGAAATGCGGGGTGTCGAAGTTTAGGGTGAACAGTATGCCACCCATGACGCCGGCAAAAATGAGCCACGACAGAAGCCGCTTGTACTCTATGGTGCCCGGGCGCTTCACAGCATCAAGCGCCTCTTTTTTCAGCTCTTTTTCGTTTGGCGTAGTAATCTCTCTCCTGCACCCAATAAACGCGCAGCCTCTTAAATACCTTGCTATAAGCCAATGGCCCAGGCCGTCATTCCGTCAGCGTTTGGCTGGGCGCCGCCCGGTATCATGCTTTTTAGAATAAATCTTGATTGCCTCGGTTATCATCCCTTTGGGTATATAGCTATACTTTTTCCCCCTGTAGCTAAAAGCCCTGCAATTTACTGGATGGCCAGCCAATTGGCAGCAATCCCGGCAATGGCTGGTTTTTAATTTTGAATTTTTATTTACCAGCTTTTCAATATCTACACCATTAATCAGAACAGACGGTGAAAGGCCGATTTTTGACTCCGGCAGCCTTGTCTCTTTTAGGCAGATCTCCAAGCCTGCGGCGCTTATGGCTTCTTTCAGCTCCTTCAGGGATAACCTTACAGACGTGTCTGTGGAAGCACACCTCTCGCACGCAGTTTTATCGTAGTACAGGAACTCTACAGTTATCATGCCCAATACCTATCGCGCCCAACTCCCTGTTCTGGCGTTTAAGCCTCCGCAGATGATGCTGGAAAAGAATAGCCCCGAGCAGATTCGAACTGCTGTCGAGGGATCCAGAGTCCCTAATGCTTGACCACTACACCACGGGGCTACGTGTGCATCTTTATTAATTAGCGCCCTTTATAAGATTTCGCATGAAGCTGGCAAATTTCGCGAGCAGGTACCGGTTCTATTTCCTCTACGCAGCCCTCTTCCTCCTGCTCGCCCTGAGCATCGGCCCCTCCCTCATGGTCCACATCAGGATAATCTTCAGCCTTTACGGGATATCATACGTCCTGAAGTACCAGTGGTGGGCGATGGCAATCTACATCCTCATCTTCTCCTCCGCAGCATTCTTCCTCATGCACCACCCTGCAAAAAAGGGCGAATGGAAAAAGCATTCCCTCTACGTCGCGTTCATCGCCGCCCTGTTCACGGAGATGTTCGGCTACCCACTGACAATCTACCTCCTCTCCCCCCTCCTCCCGGCATCCCCAGCCCAGCAGGCTCCGCCTGTCGTCTTCTCAAGCTCATTCCTCGGCATGCCCTACCAGCTCGAGCTCAACACCTTCGTCGGGTTAGCCGTCTCCGCCCTCGCAGGCGCGCTGATAATCCTCGGCTGGAAGCGGATATACAATTCCGCGTCCCTCGTCACCGACGGAATCTACTCAGTCGTGCGCCACCCGCAGTACACAGGCATCATGCTGATAATCTCCGTCTGGGCGCTGGTTTGGCCGACGCTCCCGACCCTTGTCCTCTGGCCAGTCCTCATCTTCGCCTACCGCAGGCTCGCCCTTTCAGAAGAGGCTGACATGGTTGCGAAGTTCGGAAAGGCTTATACCGAATACAGAAAAAAAGTCCCGGCATTCCTCCCGTACCTGAAGCCAGCAGAAAGCCGGCGGTGTTAGATTTATATATCTCCCAGCTACTAATAGTGCAGGATGAATGGCGGGGCTATACTCGTTGCAGTTGTTCTGTTTTTAGCAGCTACCTCCATTCTGCATGAATTTACAACCTACAACTACACCGTGCCACAGCCCGAAGGCGCCGGCGAAGATCTGACAATAGGCGGCGGGTCAGACGAGCCAGCAGCCGATGAATTTGAACCAGTCGATGAACCGGATGAGCCAATAACCAGCGATGCGCCGCCAGAACTGCCCGCAACATTGCTGTTTTCAGACGACTTTTCAGCATCCCTTGACAATTGGAAAATTTCAGCGGCTCCAAAAATCATAGACGGCGCTGTAAGCTCCGATTCCTTCGTAATAGAGACCTCAACCAGCTTTCCAAGCAAAAATGGGATAGAGCTCTCCTTCGACTTCCTCTCCCCAAGCAACCCCAGTGGCACATTTACGGTAACCTTCGTAGAAAAGACATTCGCCTCCAATTATGCCAAGTTTTATACCGTCACCCCTACCGGAAACCTGGGTTATCACATATATGGGCATTGCGTAACCCCGGCCCCCTTAGTCCATAATCAAGCCGGCCCAATAGACGGCAACTTTCACTCGTTCATCTTTAGGGCGCACACAAACGGGTCTGCGGAATGGATTCAGGACGGGTACGTGCAATTCCAAAGAAATAACTTTGATATAGACGGGGATTACACGCTCATGCTGTCCGGCAGTTCATTAATAGGAAGCGCACAACGCGATGAACACAATGTATTCATAGATAATATCAAAATAGCATCATTAAACGAACCTACCTCGTCCTCCGACATCTGCAAAGCCATTTCGCCCACCCCCGCCAAAAACCCCTGCCCCTACGGCGATTGCCTTTCAAACGGAATTTGCTGCTCGTCCTATAGCCCCTACTACTGTGAAGGTCATTGTTATTCATCAAGCAACGCCGCAATGTCAGCAAGCCAGGGGAGATGCGTCAACTTCAGGATAGTCTGCTAGGCGGAAAAAATGAAAAACACAACGGCATTTATGGTCATTTCAGTTTTAGTCCTCTCTCTGCTTCCCAATATTGCTTCGGCAGATGCCATCCCTCCGATGGCTGAAGTATACCTTGACTTAGGAAGTGAATACGCCTCAGCCGGAAATTTTTCCATAGAGCTGCTTAGATGCAGAAATTCAACCTTCGAAACCAGCTATCATATCGACCGCGATGCTGTTGACCTTAACATAAGCATATACGATCCTGAAAACGGCTGCTACTGGAAGCGGGGCAGCCCAGTCGCAAAATGCCGGAACGAAGTGTGCTTTGTTAACGAGGGCGTGCCCTACGGGAAGGATTTTATGCTGGCAATCTACGCCCCAGCCATTTCCAAAGTGTTTATAACAAACAAGCTCAGGGCGGACCTCGGGCGCAACGAGTACCACATTGACCTTTCCGCTATCCTCCCAGAACAGGTTTTAGAAAACGCCACCGGCATCCAGAAAATAATTGATGTTGAAGTTACCGAAAGTGCTGAATTAAGCGCGTTCACCTATTTTGTGCTTGCCCTAGCCATTACCCTGATCCTCGAATCTTTGGTTGCCTTAGTATACCTGCCAACTATCAAGCTTAAAAATAAGGCGAATAAGATTCTGCGGTCAATACTCTATGCAAACATTATCTCCCTGCCAGCAGTCTGGATTCTGGTAGTATCCCTGCCCTTTTTCAGCATAATCGCGTTCGCCGAGATATTTGCCTTTGTCTTTGAGGCTTATTTCATCCATTGGATGAATAAAAAATACCTGGCGCTCAAGCAGGCGTTCAGGCTGAGCCTCATAATGAACCTGGTGAGCTTCTTTTTGGGCGGGGCAATACTCGTTGGCATCCTCGTGCAGCTAGCGTGATGCTGCGAAAAGCAGCGTACACGAAGCCAAATACAGCAAACTTTATAAACCGCCGAACCCCCCAGCGGTTCCATGAAGAAGCTCGCATGCCTGCTTTGCCTGTTCCTTCTCCTTACCCCAGCGCTTGCACTTAGGGAGGGCGACTTCCTGCACCGAGTAGCCTACTACTGGGACATGCAGACCTCTGGCTTTTATGGGTTCCTCAGCGCCCTCCTTTCTTTCCTTGACGCGCTCGGGGACACCCAGGAGATGGCAGCCGCCCAAATGGGGGCAGCCTACTCAACCTACGACCTTGAAAATCTTGCCCTCCCCCCAAGCTACAGCTATAGCTCAGCTAACTACCTGTCAAGCCGGCACCCTCCGACTGACGGCGCCCCGTCCAGCCTCATCTCATCCTACTGGGACGCCGCGAGAACAGCGAAAGAGGACAAGGTACGGTGCATGTTCAAGCCGTCCCTGTCCGGCCAGTACCTCTACTGCTTCCCAGACTGGCTCAAAAAAGTCAACGAAACAATAAAAGCAGCGGACTCCACCATGCTCTCGCTTTCAATGGTTCTGGACGGCGACCTCTCCATGCTCATCGAAAACGGCGCAGACGTGCCTGGCTACACCGGCACCCTGAAGGACTGCGCCGGCGACCTGGCAGAGCTCGCCGACTTGATGAAAGAGGACCCCTACAAGTCCTGCATGAACACAGGCTACCGGAGCTTCACTGCATCCGTCCTGCCAGCCTACTGCACCTATGCAAAGGCGCCCCAATTCTCAGAGCGGTACAACGCCGCCCTTGGAGCCAAAACAGATTCATTCTTCTTCCTCGTGCTCAGCCGCCACAACAAGTGCAGGCTCGACCTGATAGATGAGGACATCCGTACAGACAAAAAAATAGCCCAAAGCTCGGCTACGCTCCAGAAGCTCAAAGCGCGCTTCGCGCCAGCTGAATACTACTGCAACATCACCCAGCACCACCTGCTCCTTCTCAACCCGCCTGCAGTCAGCGAACAGAACTCCATCTCTGCCGCCCCCTCCAGTTCCCCATCGGGCACGCCCTCAGAAAACTGCGCCAAAATCCGGGAGCAAATCTCATCGGCAGACTTATCTCTGGCCGAGCTCGGCAAAACGCCAGTCTTCGGGAGGAAGTACGTCCTTGCAGGCGAGCTCGAATCCGCAGTCAGCCAGATTGAGCCCAACGTCGCATCCCTGGAGAAGGCTTCCGCCCTCCAGCCGCTCGCAGAAAAGCGCGCCGCAAGCGAGCTTTCCGAGCTTGAGAAAATCCGCGGAAAAATGTCAGAGCTCGAGCGCGCCGACACCGACAGCTTTTACAACAGCATCCTCATCAGCCTCTCAAAAAAGGACCTTTACTCCATCCTCTCCGCAATCGAGGCGGCCCAGGATTTTAGAGCGGCATACTCCCCAGCGGAAGAAAAGCAAACTAGCTGCGAGGGGCGCGCCAAGAAGATTTTTGCCTGCATCGGCGGCAGCCTTACCGCGCCCAAGGAGCAGCTCTTCTTCGAAAGCGCAGACAAAAAAGACGGGAGCGGCTATTCCCAGGAAGGCAAATACTGCGCCGCCCTCTACGGCTCCGGCTACTACCAGCTTGCAGGGGTTGAGCGCGCCGCAATGCTCGCCTACCCAAGCCTCGAACCCATGCGCAAGGAAACAATCCAGCTTTCATCATTCCTAAATTCCGCCGGGCTAAAAATCAGCGACTCAGGCTACGCGCCATACGAGCACTACTTCGCCTCCGGCACCCTCTCCTACCTTGACGCCGCCTGCGACCTGAAGAAAATGCATGCCGCCTACTCTTCAGCCTACGCCTCCCTCAACACCACGCTCAGCACCCAGGCAAGCCTCATCCTCAAAAACCTCATCGACTCCTCAGCCGAATACTCAACCAGCAAGACAATCTACTCAGACCAGCCTGCCGTAATAAAGCTGGCATTCAAAATCAAAAACCCGACTGCCGCCCCCCTGCCGCCGGCAGAAACGGAAGTCTCCCCCCTCTACCCACCTGCTGATTCGTTCTACTACGAGCAGGACACCCCAGGCGGCAGGCTCCTGGCGTACTCATCCGGAAAAAGCATCCGGCTCCGCTTCCCGGCAACACCGCCCGGTGCCGACTTTGAAGCCGCAGTCTTTTACGAGAGCCAGCTGCTTGAGAACTACGGCGAGGAGTGCACCAAGAAAGCCTACGGCAACGACACAATCATCGAATGCCTGCTTGACTATGACTACGACCTCGAAGGATACTCAACCGGCTACACCCTCCTCCTCAGCTACTCAGACCAGCTTGCCGCAATCTTCGAGGACCCATCAAACCCAGGCTACATCAGCACCACCCCCTACGGCAAAAAGCTCCTGCGGAAGACGCTCTACAACACCGCCCCCCAGGAGGTTCTCCCCCCTACCAGCACCCTGCCTGCGGTCGAAAGCGCGCTCGAGCTTGCAGAGGCGCTGGAAATCAAGAGCGAAATCACGGGCGGGAACTACACCGCCGCACTCGAATACGCCGCAACCGCCCTTTTGGAATACCAGAACGGCAACAATGCCTCCGCAATATCAAATGCAAAAAAGGCGCTGGCCACGAAAGTGTTTGACAAGGAATTCCTGAAGTTGCTTGATGCCGAGAAAACCCAGATGAAGGCCGGCGTCGACCTCCTCAACGCCGCCAGTGCAGCCCTTGCGCCTTTCGGGAAAGCCGAACAGCTCGCAGGCCCGCTCGCCAGCCTCCAACAGGTTTTCGGGAGGTTCACCTCGGCAGTCGAATCCGAAGACATATCAGCCGTCGCGGAAAGCCGCGCAGAATTCAGGCTCGAGCATGAAAAGGCATACTCCCTTGCGGAATCCCTCGCCAGACAGGCGCTCTCTAACTCAACCTCTTCTGGCAGCATCCTGTCCCTTAAGGCCAGGGTCGAGGCCGCCGACTTAGAAACAATCGCCAGCACAAGCGTCAAGCCGGAAGTCTACGCATGGGCGAAAAGCAGGGAGTACCAGCAAATCCGCGAAAACCTCTTCCAGAAAAGGGACTTTGCCCTCGGCATCCTGAACGGCATTGCCGCAAACCTAACCTCCGCAGACCCTGTCCATGCGCTCATACTCGCCTCAGCCCAAACCGACGCTTCCCCTGCAGAAAGCTTCCTTCGCGACGTCCAGACGCTCAACGATACAGCCGAGTCTGCCATAGAAGGCACCGCCATCCTCATGCGCCGCGGCCTGCTCAAGGGCGACGCAGACCTGCTCTATTCCTTCGCCTCGGGCTCATACGCCGAAGGCAAATACCTCGAAGCAGTAATCTACACCGACTACATCGCCGCAGAGAAGAAGTCAACTCCAAGGAGCATCCTCTACACCCTCCTCTCCGCGCCGGCGCTCTTCATCCCCGGCGCCTACCTCTCCCGCAAAAAGCTCAAGGCGCTCTTCAGCAAAAAGCCTGAGGACGAAATCGGCAGGATAGAGCGCCAGCTCAGAAAGTTTAAGTAAGCCCCTGATATACTACTCTCATGAAAATACGGTACCTCGGGCACTCCTCTTTTGAGATAATCCTCCCGAAGCCGAAGGGCGAGGACATAAGAATCCTGACTGACCCGTTCTACTACGGCAGGTTCCCTGGCAACCCGCGGAAATACGACCCGATAAAGGCGGAGGACGTCTACGACTACATCCTCATAACCCACGAGCACTTCGACCACTGCGACTCCCAGCTCATCGACGAGATATACTCGGACCGGACAAAAATCATAACCACCCCTGACGCGGCGGCCAAAATCCACCACCCGTGCATCACCATGCTCGAGAACCAGGAGTACGCCGACGAGAACATAAGCCTACGTGCCGTCCACGCAGAGCACGGCAGCTCGGCGAAGCCAATCGGCTTCATGATAGAGTCCCCGGAGAAAATCTACTTCGCAGGCGACACCCGCCTTTACCAGAATATCGGGGAAATCCGCGCGCCGTTCCTCGCCTTCCTGCCAATCGGGGGAAGCTTCACGATGACAGTCGAAGAGGCGTCTTCAGCCGCAAGCCTCATCCGCCCGGCGCACCTCATACCGATGCACTACAACACCTGGGGCGTCATCGAGGCTGACACAGAGGAGCTAAAGGCAAGGCTGAAGGAAAAAACAGTCGCCACAAAGCTCCACGTCCTCAAGCCCGGGCAGGAAATTGAGCTAACTCCCTTTACCGGGCAGGAAGGGCAGACGTCAATGCTGCCGCCTAGTTGAGAACATTCCGCCTTTTATCGAGCCAGCACCTGAATTCCGTCTCAGCGACATCCATTTGGCTTTTGTAGAGGAGGTCAATCACTTCACCTATTTCCATGAACATTTGAACCACCACCACTCCTATTCCTGGGCGCTATATAAACCGGAACACAGACCAGCTTGCCGGTAATACAAAAAAGCTAAGTATCCGCCCGCCATCTTCCAAGCATGCTCATAGAACTCTCATTATTGCTCCTGTGCGCAGCCGCGGCATACCTGCTCTACTCCGATTTCAAATGGGCAAGCGTAATAGCTTTTGCCTCCCTCCTCCCAATCGCGCTTTACGTCGAGCAGAATGGAATCGCATCAGGCATATGGTCCTGGTCCCTCGGCGGGCCGTCAGTCCTCCAGGTTCCTATCACTGTAATCCTTTCCTATGCGGTCGGCGGCATGATAATCGCAGCGGTTTCAATCTCCCGCTACGACGACCGTGCGCAGGACTGGCCTGCGTTCAAGTACGCCCTACTGTTCGGCTTCCTGCTCTACGCCCTCGGCCCCCTCGCCTTCAAGGGCAGCCTCCACTTCCTTGGGAAGTTCATCCTCGCCTCAGCCATCCTCTACAAGCTCGGCTCAAGGCCCCTCGCCCTGGTCGGGGCGGCGGTTGCGTCTGCAGACTACGCTCTCGAGACTGCGGCGATTTACCTCGGCGAGCTCACCTACTACACGCCAACCTACGTCCAAGGCCTCCCGCCAAGCATCTTCCTCGGCATGGGGCTCGCGGCGATAATCTTCGGCGGGTTTGCAATCATTCTTGACAAAAAGCTCCAGCAAACCAGGCTCCGCTGACGAATACCGGCAGGCTTAAATACCCACTCGCATTCCAGTAATCCATGTCCGACCTTTTTACAGGCGCCGGCGGGGCAACGGTCTTCCGCAACGAGAGCGTCCTCTCCCCGGAATACCTGCCTGACCAGTTCCCCCACCGCGAGAACCAGATTCAGGAGGTCGCGAACTGCATCAAGCCGGCCCTTTCCGGCGGCAAGCCTTACAACTGCTTCATCTTCGGCCCGCCAGGCGTAGGGAAGACTGCGGTGGTCAACTTCGTTTTCAAGGAGCTCTCGGAATTCGAGCGCGTCACCCCAATCTACGTCAACTGCTGGGAGTACAACACCCGCCACGCAGTCCTGTCCAAGCTCCTCAACGAGATGGGCGGGATCGCCCCGCGCCGCGGGGTCGCGACCGACGAGGTCTTCGACAGGTTCCTCCGCCAGCTGAGGCAGACCACCCCGATAATCGCGCTCGACGAGGTCGACCAGCTGATACGCCGCGACGGCTCCCAGCTCCTCTACGACCTTGTCCGCGCAAGGGAGCAGCAGAAAAACTCAAACCTCAGCGTCATCGCAATCTCCAACGACCTCTTCATCATGCGCAACATCGACGCAAGGGTCAAGAGCTCGCTCGGGCAGGAGGAAATCAGCTTCAAGCCCTACTCCGAGCGCGAGCTTGAGGACATAATCAAGGAGCGCCTCGACATCGCATTCAGGAAGGGCTTTTACGAGCCCGCGATAATCAGCCTCACCGCGAAAGAGGCCGCAATGCGCGGCGGAGACGTCCGCTTCGCCCTCGAGTGCCTCTGGAAGGCAGGGCGAGAGGCAGACAAGGACGGCTCAAAGGTCAAGGCAAGCCACATGAAGACTGTCTTCGGAAAGACCGGCGACCTGCACGTCGAGGAGATGATACGCAGCCTCTCAGGGCACGAGCGCCTCATCCTCCGGACCATAGCCAAATACCCGGACGCAATCTCCGGCGAGATATTCACGAAATATTCGCTCCTCACCAAGGAGCCGGTCGCGGACAGGACGTTCCGCAACTACATCTCCCGGCTGGAAACCCTCAATCTGATAGAGACCCGCCCGACCGGCGAGGGAATGAAAGGGCAGTCGAGGATAATCTCCCTGAAAATCAGCCCGGAGACAGTCATCCGCTCCTCCAAATAGCGAAACCTTATAACTTAGTTATACCAAATTACCCTTATGCGCACGCCATGCGAACTAATCGTCAAGTTCTACCTTCCCGCGGTCCGCTCCCAGGTCGCGAAGGAGCTCGACAAGAAGGGCCTCACCCAGTCCGAGATAGCCAAGGTGCTCGGCGTCACCCAGGCGGCGGTAAGCAAGTACCTTTCCGGAAAGCTCGATCCGACAAGCAGCGCAATAAGCCGCCTTCCGGAGATAAAATCCACAGCCAAGGAAATCGCGGACGGGATTTACTCAAAAAAGCTCAACACGCACACCGCCCTTGCCAAGCTCTGCAGGACCTGCCGCAAGCTCAAGGGCGCGCACCATTTCTGCCCGTTCCACTCAGATCTCCAGCCCGGCTTCGACCAGGACTGCGCAATATGCTCCCATAAAAGTTAAAAAGGAGCCCCCACATTACCTATATGATGCCAATCTCAAGATTAAAGAGCAGGCTTTCTAGGAAGGCGCCTCAGATGCCCCAGGCTGCGGAGTTCCAGCAATCCTATGCCCGGCGCTCCTTCGAGGAAATGCCCCCACGGGAGGAGAAAATGGAACGGAAAGAAACTACTGAGAAAAAGGACCTTATAGACCTTCTTGAAGAGGACATAACACAGGCGCTCTCAATAAAGGCCGAGCGCGACAAGCTCAAGGACAGGGTCCACGAGCTCGAGGACCGGTTTACCGAAATCGAGGAGCACAAGGAAGCCCGCCTGCGCGCGGACGCGAAGGCCGAGGACCTGGAAAACGACATAGTCAAGCTCAAGGACGACAAGGGCGCACTGGACGAGGACATCAGGCGCCTGAAGGACGAGATTTCCGCCAAGGACGAGAAAATAAAGAAGTACGAAAAAGCCTTGCTTAGAATCAAGGAGAAAATCGTCGACTTCGACAAGAAGCTAGACTAAATCTTGTAATCGTCCAGATTTTCAAGAATGTAGCGGGCAACCTTGCCGCTCAATACATGCTCCCGCATCAGGTCCCTGGCTGCCCCCGTGTCCAGCTTTTCCTGCGACGCATAGTACGGCTTTTCAATGTACCCAACCATCTGGCTCCTGAACCGGTCGAGGCTCTCGTGGGCTTCCTTCCTCTGGATGCCCTTCCTGTGCAAATGTTCCACAAGGCCCAAGTCCCCTACCCCGGCTGAAACCTTTTTTACGACGCCGACCCACTTCAGCTTCGTCGTGAACCTGCGCCTGAGCTTGTACGGGACTGGAATCGTGCGCCTCGCCCTTATGCGCAGGTCAACCGCGAACTTTTCCGCGTCTGACTGCATAAGCCCATTTTCCTCCACGTAGTCGTCCAGGATGAGGTGCCCCAGGTATCCGAGCCTGAAAGAATACCTCTCGATGTTCCAGCTCTTGCCTTTGAGCGCCACCGACCTTGCCGCCATCGTCCCAACCCTTTTCTCGAACTCGCGTATCCTGCGCTGCTCTTCCCCCCTGGCTAACTCCTCCGTGCGCACGCGCGCCTTAAATACCATGAGCCTTCTGTGAAACTCCTCATCAGCGTCAGCCGCCAGCGTGTCTTTCGATATATGCGTGTGCTCCCTCTTTATCCTGGTGTTCCCCTCAAGGCGGTACAGGTCAGGGCACAGGCAGCCCCACAGGTAGGAGTTAATGTCAAAAGGCCCAAAGACGTACTGCCTCTGCCCAAGCCGCCAGTCGCTCTGTGCCTCGTTGTATATCTGCCCTGCGACGTACAGGTGCGCTATCGGCCATGCCATAGGTTATACTTATCAGTCATCATTTAAAAACTTTGATAAAGGTGCTCGGTTCATCACGAGCCCTTTCTTTTAGAAAAAGAAAGTGCTACGTTACCCCAAAGAAAACTACCATAGTCCTCCACTCACTCCGTTCGTACCCTCCAGCAAAGCTGAAGGTCGCTCCGCTCGGAACTATAAAACAAACAAAAGGTAACTCGGCTCATCATCGTAGCTACTTTGTAGCCCCTCCGGCCGCACCCCTATTTTATCCTTACGCCTTTTTATAACTTATGGCGCCCATTCCAGTTCTGAAACGCCATATTTATAAGCAATAAAACCCGCCGGGATTCTGGTGATTCTAATGGATGAAAAGGAATACGGACGGATAAAAAAGAGCGGCGACAGCGAAATCGTCATACGGGTCTCGAACTTCAAGGACGTGGACCGGGTCGACATACGCGAGTTCGTCAAGACCGAGAAATACACTGGCTTCACGAAGAAGGGGATAAGCCTCCCATTGAAGCAGCTTAACGCGCTGAGGCAGCTGCTGGCGTGCATCCAGCTGGACGCTTAGGCGCTAGTCCTCTTTAGGCTTGACGAGCTTCCCGCTGGTCCACTCGCGGATTACTATTTTCGCCGCGGCTATGGTGTCCGGGACTCCCCCCTTCAGGAGCTTCCCGCGCCGCCTTGCGATTTCAATCAGGACCTCTTCAGGATCCCCGCTTACGCCGTACCTGTTGAAGACAACCTCCTCATTTTTCTCCATCAGGTACTTGAGTATGTCAAGCGCCGCCTTCTCCGGCCTCTTCATAAGGTCGGGGTCGACTGCGAACTTGAACGCGAGGCTCTCCTCTGACTCCCACCGCGGTATCACGCCGGGCGTGTCGTAAAGCAGTATGTTCTTCGAGACCCTTACCCACTGCTGGTGCTTGGTGTAGCCTGGGACGGGGGAAACCTTGGCAGCGCTCTTCCCCTTGAGCGCGTTGCTGAGCTGGCTCTTCCCGACGTTCGGGTAGCCGACCAGCGCGACCTTTGCGGGCAGCTGCGGCGCAACCCTGCGTATGGTGTCCCTCAGTATGGTCGTGCCGAGCTTTTTTGATGCCGACACGAAAACCGTCGGCGCAACCTTCTCAAGCTCCCGCTTTATCCGCTCAGCCTCTTCTTTTTCTATCAGGTCGCACTTGTTCACAGCGAAAATGAGTCTCCTGCCGTACCTTCTGGCCCGTTCCTCGATGTCCTCCGCCCTCGTCCCCTGCGGGTTCCTTGCGTCGAGGACCTCTACTATGACCTCCGCCCTCCTCAGTAGCATGTCCATCTTCCCGCGCTTCCCGAGCTTTTTGCGGCTGACGTGCTTTTTCTTTCTTCGCCCCTTCATGCTGCTCTTCTAGATTACTAAATATAAGTAGGTGCTCTCCGGCATAATCGTTTTAAATTCGCGTTACATAGGAATTGCATGGCAAACATCATAGAGCTAAGCGACGTGAAAAAGACGTACTACCTCGGCAAGCTCGCTGTCCCTATCCTCCACGGCATAAGCCTCCACATCCGCGAGGGCGAGTTCATCTCGATAGTCGGCCACTCCGGCAGCGGCAAGTCAACCCTCCTGAACCTCATTGGCTGCCTTGACACCCCGACCTCAGGCAGGATACTCATCTCAGGGAAGGACGTGTCCAAGCTGCACGAGAACGACCTCGCCAAGATACGCCGGGAAAAAATCGGCTTCGTGTTCCAGAAGTACAACCTCATTGAGAAGCTCACCGCGCTTGAGAACGTCTCATTCCCGATGTGGCTTCGCGGGGTCCCGTCCGAGGAGCGCCTGAAAAAGGCGCACGCACTCCTCAGGACCGTCGGCCTCGGGGAAAGGGTCGAGCACAGGCCGTCAGAGCTCTCCGGCGGGGAGTCCCAGCGCGTTGCGATAGCCCGCGCACTCTCCAACAACCCGGAAATCATACTCGCGGACGAGCCGACCGGAAACCTCGACTCCAAAACAAGCGAGGAGATTGAGACCCTCCTCATGAACCTCCACAAAAAGAAGGGGGTAACCCTTATCCTTGTCACCCATAACGAAGAGCTTGCCAAAAAGGCAAGGCACAGGATTTACCTTCGCGATGGGCTGGTATTAAAGGAGGAGAGGAAAAAATGAAGTATCTGCCAGTTATATTCGCCCTGCTTTTGGCAGGCGCAGTGTTTGCCGCAGAAAGCCCGGCATTCACAGTTTCAACACTCTCTTCCCCGGCTTCTGTCGAGCCTGGCGCGAGCTTCTCGCTCCAGATTCAGATACAGAACAGCGGGAAGGGCGCAGCAAACGATATGGAAGTATACCCAGTGATTGAGGGCCCGTTCGAGGTCAAGGCCGGCACAAAAACCAAGGAGAGCATCTCAACCCTCAACGCAGGCCAGATTGCGGTGGTTTCGTTCGACTTCTTTACCATCTACGGCACGAACACCGGCATCTACAACCTGAAAATCGCAGTCCTTGACGGCTCCGGGCTGAAGGTCGAAAAGGCAATACCAATCAGCGTCCAGTCCTCCCCGGACATCGAGGTAGTCGACGTGATCTCGCCGGAGAAAATCTCCCCTGGCGACCTGATCGAGCTCAAGCTCGTGCTCAAGAACGTGGGCGGCGGCGAGGCTAAGAACGTCCGCGTAACATATGCGGAATCCACGGCACTTCTGCCTGTCGGCGCGGCCGTCGGCTTTGTCGACAGCATTTCGCCAGGGATACAAAAGACCGTCAGGCTCCCCCTTTCCATAGCCGGGGACACAGAAGGCGGCTCAAAGACGCTGGCAGTTACAATAAACTTTGATGACAGCTCAGGCGCGGCGCAGACTGCAGTCCTGCGGAATATCGGTGTCAAGGTCAGCAGCAACATAGAGCTGAAGGCGTTCCTTGACGAGCAGACCAGCATGACTGCAGGGGTTACAGGCGCGGTTTCGGTCCAAATCGCGAACACCGGCCCGAACATAGCGCAGTACCTCGAGGTAAAAGTCAGCTCAGACGACTTTGTTCTAAGCCCGACATCCTTCTACATCGGCAACCTCGAATCAGACGACTACGACACGGTAGACTTTGCCGCAACCACGTCCAAGCCGGCTGGCGATTACCCGGTGACGGTAACGCTTTCCTACAAGGACCAGTTCAACAAGGCGACTGAGGACGTGCAGACTGTCAGCGTCAAGGTTCTGTCCCCCTCAGAATACAAGAAGCAGCAGCCAAAGAGCCGCGGGTGGGTCATCCTCCTGCTGTTAGTGCTCGGAGGCGCCGGCTACTGGTACTACAAGAAGAAGCGGAAGGCAAAGAAATAAAACATGAATGAGCTCCTGAGGATTGCGGTCCGCAACCTCTCCTCCCAAAAGACACGGACCGCCCTCACCCTTTTAGGGATAATCATCGGCGTTGGCGCGATAGTATCCCTAGTCTCAGTAGGGGAAGGCCTCCAGAGCACAATAACCGACCTAATCTCAAACCTCGGCACCCACAGGATAATCGTGAGCCCCGGCGGAGGGGCCCCTACGATGGGCCTGTCGTTCGCCGATTCTGACGTAGAAACAATAGAAAAAGTCTCTGGCGTCGAGGCGGTGACCGGCGCATACGCGTCCTACGATACAATAAAAACCAGGAGGGAATCAACCCAGGCCCTCGTCAGGGGAGTCGACCCTGGGAAAATCAAGGACGTCATGTCCGGCGCCGGCGGCGGCTTCGAAATAGTGGACGGCAGATTCCTTCAGGAGGGCGACACACACAAGATAGTCGCCGGCTGGGACTTCCACGAGAGCGTGTTTGAAAAAAAGGTGGAAGTGCGCGACACAATCGAAATCCGCGGCCAGACGTTCGAGGTCGTCGGCGTCATTAAAAAATTAGGCCAGCGGGAGGCAGACCAGGCAATTCTCGTCCCGATTGAGGACGTCTGGGACCTGTACGGCGCAAACGGCGAGTACAAGCTCATCTTCGTCAAGGTCGACGACAGCTACGACCCGGAAAAAGTCGCCGAGACGATAAAGGAAAAGCTCAAGCGCAAGAGAGACAGGGAGGACTTCTCAGTCCTGACAACAAAGCAGATACTTGAGACCCTTGGCAGCCTCACCAGAATCCTCAGCATAGTCCTAGGCGGAATCGCAGGCGTCTCCCTGCTCGTCGGCGGCGTCGGGATTGCGAACACCATGCTCATGTCCGTCCTTGAGAGGACAAAGGAAATCGGGGTGATGAAGGCGCTCGGCGCCTTCCGCCGCCAGATAATCTCTATATTCATAGTCGAGGCAACGCTCATAGGCGTCATCGGCGGGGCCATAGGCGTAGTCACAGGCTACGGGCTCTCGAAGGGCATCTCCGCCGCAACCGCAGCATACGGCATCGAGCTTGCGACAAAAGTCACCCCGACCCTTGCAGCTGAAGGCATGGGCTTCGCCATCATAGTGTCAATCCTGTTCGGGACATATCCCGCCTACCAGGCATCCAAGCTGGACCCAGTCCAGTCGCTGAGGTACTGAAATGGAACTGCTGAATATCGTCATCCAAAACATGCGCGTCCGCAAGGGGAGGACAGCCCTGACTCTCATCGGAATAATCATCGGCATCTCCGTCGTCGTGGCGCTCGTCTCCGCTTCGCAGGGCCTGACGCAGGAGTTCGAGGACCAGCTCGAGGGCCTCGGCTACGACAAGATAATGATTTACGCCGCCGGCATGAACATGATGGCCACCAACCTATTCACGCAGGGTGATATTGACACGATAAACAAAGTCCAGGGCGTCGAGCTCGTAGGGGGGATGGCAATGGCCCAGACTCCAGTGGAGTTCAGAAATGAGCTGAAGACGTCATGGATAGCCGGCATGGACGCTGAAGAGGCCAGGGAGCTGTTTTTTGAGGGCACGGGCATGAACCTCTACTCCGGCAGGTGGCCTAGGGGCGGGGAGTCCCACGTCGCGCTCATCGGCTGGCTCGTACACAACGACCAGTACACGAAGGATGTCGACCTTGGCGACACAATAAAAATCGGCGAGACAGAGTTCAAGGTAATCGGCGTTGTCGATGAGATAGGCAACAGCCAGGACGACACCAACATCTACATAGAAACTGAGGAGTTCTGGGACATCTTCGGGCAGAGGGGGACGTATGCCGCAATACTCGCAAGGACTACCCCAGGCGCCGACCCAAAAAAAATCGCCGAGGTCATCGACAGGCGGCTTGAGCGGTACAGAGACGCGGAGGACTTTGATGTCTTCACCATGGACCAGCTGGCAGAGCAGATTGCCGACGTGATGAAAACGCTCACCACAGTCCTTACGGGAATCGCCGCGATTTCCCTCATCGTCGGCGGCATAGGGATAATGAACACAATGCTCATGAACGTCGTGGAGCGGACGAAGGAAATCGGGATAATGAAGGCGGTCGGCGCGACCGAGCGCCAGATAATATCAATATTCCTGGCGGAGGCTGTCGTCATCTCGCTAATCGGCGGGACAATAGGCATTGTTTTCGGCCACGTCCTCACCAGGGCGATAGCATTTGGCGTCAAGATGGCCGGCGCGACAATCCAGACCCCGCTCGGGCTCTACACTATAATCCTAGCCTACGTCTTTTCGGCAGCCGTTGGCATAACGTCAGGCATCTATCCCGCAATAAAGGCAGCAAAACTCGACCCTGTGGAATCCCTCAGGTACGAGTGACTATCTCTTCTTCGCTTCAAGAATCTGCTCGATGTGGTACATGCTCAGTATTATCACGAGCAGCCCGATGAACATGACGGCGTTCATGTCCTTCACGGCGTACGCGACAAACATAGCAGCCAGCCCGAAATAGACCTCGAGCTTCTTTTCGTTCATCTTAATATTGAACCTTTTCTCAGGCATGATATGTCTAAATACCGCCCTGTTTTAAACCTTCCTATCGCAGCGCAAGGGGGGACGCCTCCCCCCTTACCGCACTATTCCCCCTCTTACTCAAAGCCATCGCAAGTTTAATCTACTAGGTGCTATTAATTACGGGCATGGACAAGCCGTTCACGACAATGGACCCGTACAAGCGGGACGAAATCGTCGCCTACCTCAATTCTGACGAGAGCAGGATACGCATAATCAAGGCGCTCGAGCGCAGGGCCGAGCCGCTGACCACGGAGTACCTCAAGGAGCTCCTCTGGGAGAAGGACATCGGCGAGACAATAGCTCTTCTTACCGACATGGAAGCGAACGGCATAGTCAAGTGCATGTCAAGGAAGGACGGCAAGCCGTCTTCCTGGGACCTGACAATCGAGGGCAAGGAAGTCTTATACGCGCTCGGCACCCCGCATCGGGCGTCCCAGTGGCACCTTGGAAATATACTCGGCACCATGGTCTCAAGGCTCAAAAAAATAAAAGAGGAAAAGGCAAAACCCTAAGAAAGCCCGAGCTTATCCTTCCACGTCGCGCCCTTCTGCAGAACCGCCTTTGACATTGACCTTCCTGATTCGGAAAGCTCTTCCCTCAGCCTGTGGTTCTCTGAAAAAAGCTCCTTTATCCTCTTCGTGAGCTCGTCAATCTCGAGCTTGTACTTCTTGTTCTCCAGCTCGAGCTGCTTCACCTTGTCCATCTCGTCGTAGCTCGGGAGCTTCTTTGAGCTGCTGCTCTTCAGCGGGAGATCCCTGAAAATGCTCTTTTTTATGTCCTCTACGCTCTCTTCCATAACTACGATATGTATCTTATATTAATAAACCTATATACTACTCATGACGACCCTTCTCGCCGTAAGGGCGCCCTACCCGGAGCTGAAGCGGCACATCCACCACCTCTCGGATGTTGTCTACATGTACTTCATAGACATCTCTGACATCTCCGGATGGAGGTTCTACGACTTCCACGGGCGCCTCCTGCGCGCCCACCAGCACCTGCGCTCCCTCCGCGACCTCCGGGGCGGGAAAATGCGGATTGAGTTTGGCACTGACTTCCAGGAAAAGCTCACCAGCGTCGCCCTTGAGGAGCGCGCCGACAAAATCGTCCTTCCCGTCGCGGAGGCGCCTGCCGGCGACCTTGGGGTGGAGGTGATATACCTTTGAGGGCGCTTGTCCCCCTCTTCCCGTGCTCGTCGCGCGCGGAAAAAGCCGCTGAAAAGGCAAAGAGCAACGCCGACGAGGTCGTCCTTGCCTACCTTCTCCCTGCAAAATACGCCAAGGTGTTTTCGTTCACCAAGTTCCTCTTCTACGGCTTGTGCGGCAACTACGCGCTCAACTACCTTGAGGAGAAGATGCCCCCTGCGAAGGTGAAGAAGATAATGCTCTACGGCGACCAGAAGGCTGAAATCCTCCGCGCCTTCAAGCGGGAGAAGTGCGACGTGGTGATTGCGGAGGCATGGCAGCAGAAGGAGTACAACATACTCCGCGAGGTCTCCACGGAGGTTCCGACAATAACCATATTCCGCAGGGGGAGCTTCAGCTACGCCCAGGGCAGCGCAACTCCAGCGGTCTCCCGCGAGGTCAAGGGCTTTGGCAAGGAGCCCCTCGACGAGATTCTCTGGAGCCTCTACTCAAAAGACAACCTAACCGCAAAAAAGCCCCAGCCCGAGCCGCCAGTCATGCCTGACGACTGGGTCCGCGCGTTCAAGACGGGCGAGTTCCTCTCGATATTCTTCCGCACCGGCCTCATATTCGAAAAGGACATGCTCGACTCGCTTCTTGAGAGGGAGCCAGAGCAAGACACGTATGACCTGCTGAAGAAGCTTGCCCACAGGATGTACGTCCTCCTGAAGTTCAAGAGCCCGCCGGAGCCTAATCTCCTGGAGTGGTGGGCAGAGACGTCCGCATTACCAGACGACCACGGCGCCTGCGCATCATCCCTCCTTGAAAAGATGGAGCGGATCGGCCACCTTTCGAACCACGAACGCGTTTTTTTAGCGTCCTACCTCGGCTGCCTGCGCGGGGTCAACTCCAAGTCCATTCTCCGCCTGTTCGAGCATAATTTGATTGACCACGAGCCGAAGATAAGCGCGTTCAACACCTACCAGATACTCGGGCTCTTCAGCGGAAAGCCTTACGTCGTCTCTGACAACTATGCCCGCGCCCACGGGATTTGCAAAGGCTGCGAGCGCGAAGGGCAGCCCTGCCGCATACAAATGCTCTACCTCAAGTGGCTTGAGAAGGAAAGAAGGCACGCCAGGGAAAAAGCCTAGTTCTTGTATTTTATGTACGTCTGCAGCGTAGCCTGCGCAAGCCCGAGCCCGAGCGGCCCGAGGACTAAGCCCTTAACGCCCCAGATGAGCGGCCCGCCTATGAAGCCGAGCAGGACTATGAGCGGGTGTATGCTTCCGGACTTTCCCGCCAGCGTCGGCCTTATGTAAAAGTCAGGCAGGAGCATCAGGAATACCACATCGAACGCTAGTATTATGATTGAGTTAACCACCGCCACTGCCGCGGGCTGCGTGCTCAGCAGCCAGAAGACAATCGGCACAAAGATGATTGGCGTCCCTATCAGCGGAAGGAGCATGCAGACCCCCACTAGTATGCCAAGGAAAACCGCATATGCCGTTGTCATGAAAGGCACAATCCCAAAGGCGCCCATGACCATGAACCCGGCCGTCGCAATAAACATGCCTATCAGGGAGGTGACAACGTGCCCTATGAAGAGCCCGTGCGCAATCCTCTCAACGTGCTTCATCAGCTCCACGAGGAACTCCTGGTTCTTCGGGATCCTCCGGTTTATGCTGTCGACTATCCTTGGGCCGTCCCGTATGAAATAATACGTCGTTATCAGGTAGACCGGGACCTGGATGAAAACCCTGCTTGAGAACGAGGCTATCGTGCCAGTCACGCTTACCCCGAAGTTAAGGAGCATCTCCCTGACCCGCAGGCCTATTACCTCCGAGAAGACCTCGAGGCCCATGCCGTTCAGCGCACTCTGTATCTTTGCCGCAATCGCCGGCGAGTAGTAGATTAAATCAATGAGAAGCCCTGAGCCCCTTGACGTGGTCAAGAAGGAAATCGTCTGGAAGAAAAGCAGAACGAGCGGGATAATCAGGATGAGCATTGAAAGGAATGCCGATAGGGCGTACGAGCCAAGTATCCTGTTGCCGGTCCTTTTCCCTAGCTCATTCACCTTCTTTGTCAGCGGGTAGACTATGTACGCGGTTACGGCGCCCATAATCACTACCCCGGCAAAGAAGTCCAGCACCTTCCAGCTCAGGAAGGCTACAAACAGGGTTGACGCCAATACGACAATGCTCCAAAAGGTCCGCTCTTGCATAGCCCTTAAATATAACTGTGTGATATATAACTTTACCTATGGACAGCCTTAACGACCTATTCAAACAGGCAAAAAGCATGGACATACGGAACATCAGGAAGTACCTGCACCCGTACATCAAGGAGTTCATACGCCAGGAAAAGACCCGCCCGAAGAACGTCGGGCTCCTCATCGACGGCCCGAACATCGTGCGGAAGGAGTTCTCTGTCGACTTCGACGAGATACGCAAAAAGGCGCAGAAGTACGGCGACCTGAAGATCGCAAAGGCGTTCCTCAACCAGTACGCCAAGGAGAAGCTCATAGAGGCAATCGCAAACCAGGGTTTCGAGCCCGTCATGTCCATTTCGGAGGACGTCGACGTCGACGTCGCTGTCGAGGCGGTCGAGCTGATACACAACCCGCTGATAGACATCATAATCATCGCCTCAAGGGACTCGGACTACCTCCCGGTTTTCCGCCTTGCCAAGGAGAAGAACAAGACGATAATCGTCTTCGGCGCAGAGCCAGGCTTCAGTCAGGCGCTGAAAAACGCAGCCGACAAGTACGAAGTCCTGGGCAAAAGGAAATTTATATGACCTCGCCATATAACAATCATGCATCCGAAACTAAACCCTTCAATAAAGTTTGAGCTCAAGGGGCAGAGCTTTGCCTACCGGGACACTGCAAGCGACGACCACTCTGCCAAGCCAATCGACCCCCTTGCATTTTTTATCTGCTCTTTGTGCAACGGGGAGAACAACGAGGACGACATCACCAGCCAGCTTAGGAAGACGCTGACCGACAGCGGCATGCAGATACCTCCTGGCGTCGAGCTGAAGGCAAACGTCGAAAAAGTAATCAACACCCTGGCGACTGCCGGAATCGTAATGATTGACCTGAAGGTTTAAGCCTTCAGCTGCCGGTACAGCTCAGTCCCGACCTTTCTTTAGAAAAGAAAGCTCGACCAAAGAAATTACTGCTTCAGCTGCCGGTACAGCTCTGTCTTGAACCCGCCCAGCAGCACCCTGAAATACGCATAAATTACCCCGAACAGGGCAAACCCTACAACCATATTCGGCAGGTAGGGGTACGTAATCCAGACGCTCCCAAAAGCAAGCTCGTATACCACAACGCTTGGCACAAGGGCTATCGCAGGAATAGCCGCCGCAAAAATAGCGAGAAGCATCAGGACGTTATAGGCCATCCAGTCCCAGAATATCTTCGCCTTCTGCCCTTTGAACTGCATGTAAGAGTCTATGACTATGTCGGCGTAGTCCTTCTTTATCAGCGCGCCGTGCTGGTAGGAGAAGAATAGCGGCACCCCCACAAACAGCCACAGCATTCCACCATACGTCGGAATGAATGTTATGAATACAAAATACCCAACCGCCAGGCTCAGCGTCACAGCCGTGAACGTCGGGTAATGCGCCCTGAACCCGTCCCAGCTCTTTCGGAGGCTTTCCGCCCTCCCGCCGAAATACTGGTTCGCATTCCTGATTATGACTCCCTCCAGTGCGATGTATGCCAGCACTGCCGCAGCCCCGCATGCCATAAAAACCAGCCCGGCCGCCACCGACGCTTCCATAGACGCCACTGCCCTCGAAATGAACAGGAGCCCTCCAAGCGCGAAAAAAGAAAGCGTGAACAATACGGCGTACGGCGCCATCCTCTCCCGGCTGTGGGCGTATGTCACCGCCCGCCTTATCGCAGTCCTGTACCTCATTATGCTAATTGAATCTAAAAACTCATATTTAAAGCCAGCTAAGCTAGCACCAGCATGACGTACGGCGCAAACGAGCGGAACATCACGAAATTCCAGACGATGTGCGTCAGCACGAACTTGGCGCAGCCTGCCGGGCTGTGCCCGGTGAAAACGTACACCCCGCATATCACCACATCATAAATTACAGTCACCAGGACCCCGAGCGCAAGGATGCCCCCCACATTCAGCATCCCTGCCAGGAACCCTGCGAGCAGGAACCCGAAAACGCCTATCAGCACGTCGTCAGGCCTCTCCCTTGTGAAAAACCATGACAGCGCCATCGCAGCAGCGCCAACAAGGCCGCCAAGCATCGCGCCCTCCGACACAGCGGTGCAGACTGTAAAAAGCATTATCATTTCTATCCCGATGTCCCCGCCTGCGAACCTCTGCGGGACCCTGCTCAGCGCCCCGATCGCTACCATCAGCAGCAGCGCCCCCCCGAACTTCAGCTGGGCGCCGAACGTGTAGAACAGAAAGGCGATGAGCAAGGCTGCCGTCCCGGCTACCGCCCCAATGACCACCAGCGGCCGTTCTAGTATCCCCATTTTAGCCTTTATATATTTCAGAACTCACCGGATTTATATGGTTGGCGAAAAAGGCGTATTCCAGGATGGGATTTGCAGGGCTGGCAATCCTGCCAGCGAAAGCCTGCGCCGCTCCGCCACCCCTTTTGGAACAAAATGATAGGTCTAAACGAGGCAGCCTGCGACTCATGCGGAATCTGCGCAATGGCGTGCCAGCGGCACGGCATCCAGCTTGCCGGATTCCCAAACCTCTGCCGCCACTGCGAGGACCCGCCCTGCCTCGGCTGCGGCGCCATGCGGCTGGAGGGCGCTGTGGTTGTCATCGACCAGAGCATGTGCGGCGGCTGCGGCGAGTGCGCCAAGCGCTGCCCCTACGGCGCAATAACCCTAACCAAAGGAAAGGCGTGGAAGTGCGACCTCTGCTACCCGGAGCTCAAGCCGAAGTGCATCCCAGCCTGCCCAGAGAACGCCCTGTACGTCATTTCCGCCGAAAGGGAAAGCCCGCTCGGCTGGGGCTTCCAGCCGCTCTCGGATTCCTTCATAAGAAAAACCCTCGAGCGCACTGACAAAGACGCAGTCTTCATTGACACAAAGGGCGACATCCGCTATTTCTACACTGGCTTGTCCGAGCTGACCCAGCAGGAGGAGGGGGTATTCCGGGCGGTCTCTTCGCTTTTCAAGGAGCTCGCAAGGCGCGAGATGCTCTCGCCCCCGCTGTCAGGCGAAAACCCACTCGCCGCCAGAAAGGAAATCCGCACCAAGGTCTCCACCCTCCTCGCAGACCACCTCGTGCGGCACTCCAAGCCATTCCCTCCTGAAAGGAGCGAGAACCTAGCCGAGATAATCACTTCCTCCGTCGGAGGCAACCTCGGCCCGCTGGACTTCCTACTGTACAACGACAGGTTTGAGGAAGTGACATTAAACGGCATCGGCGAGAAGCTCTTCGCCAAGCACAAGGAATACGGAAGAATCGAGACGAATTTTTTCTTCAGGAGCGCGGAATACGCAAAGGAGAACATCGTCAACCGGATAGCCGACTTCGTCGGGGAGCCAAACCTTTCTGAAAAGAACCCAATCCTCCCGGCGACCCTCCCTAACGGCGACAGGCTCCACGCCCTGCTGTACCCCGTCGTCGGCTCCATAGCATTTACAATCCGCCACTTCCCGAAGAAAAACCTCACCCTCGAAGACCTGATAGCCTCCGGCACAATCTCCAAAGGCGCAGCCGAATACCTAAAAAAAATCATGGAGTCTGGCAAGACAGTCTTCTTCGTCGGCGCCACCGGCACAGGAAAGACAACCCTGCTCAACGCCCTCCTGAAATACGTCCCGCCGGACAGGCGCATCCTCTCCCTGGAAGAGGTCAGGGAGATACACCCCCCGCACAAGGACTTCCTCCACCACCAGGCAAGGAAGTCGCAGGGAATCGGCATGCAGCAGCTGATTGAGTCGAGCCTCAGGGAGACGCCGGACCGCGTCGTCATCGGCGAGGTCAGGACAGAGGCGGAAATCCGCGCCTTCCTCTCCCTAGCCCAGGCTGGCCCGGGCGAGGCTTCGTATGCCACGTTTCACGGCGAGACGCTCGAGACCGCAATCCGGAGGCTGAAACACTACGGCATCTCCGAAGTCGACCTGCCTGGTGCCATACACCTTCTAGTCCTCCTCACGCGCAGGCATGAGTACGACAGGAAGCTGAACAAAAGCCGGACTGCCCGCTACGTCGCGGAAATCGCAGAGCTCAAAGACGACGCGTCCCTCAACAAAATCTTTGTTTTCAAGGCCAGGGCAAAACGGCTCGAGAGGACCAAGAGCAAATCAATTCTGCTCGACCAGTAACAATAAAAAATCACCCCCCCTATACTTCTTGGGGGTAAAATGGCAATTCATCCAATCGAGTTTAGGTATGGAAGGCCGGAGATGAAAAACGTCTGGTCCGACGAGTCCCGCCTGAAAAAGGTCCTTGAGGTCGAGGTTGCGCTCGCATACGCGCACTCCAAGGCCGGAAACATCTCAAAATCTGATTTTCTGAAAATCCAAGCCGGCGCAAAGAAGGTCAGGCTTGACCGCGTCAACAAGATCGAGGCGGAAATCAACCACGACATGATGGCGGTCGTCAGGGCGCTCTCCGAGCAGTGCGGCTCGGCTGGGAAGTACGTCCACCTCGGCGCGACATCAAACGACATATTCGACACTGCGACATCCCTCCAGTTCAAGGAGGCAGCCAGAATCCTCCGATCCGACCTTGTCTCGCTCAAAACGACCCTTGCCACCCTTGCCGGCAGGACGAAAAACCTCGTCTGCATCGGCAGGACGCACGGGCAGCACGCAGTCCCGACTACATATGGGCTCCGCTTCGCAATCTGGGCGCTTGAAGTCCACAGGCACCTCCAGCGACTCGACGAGCTGACACCAAGGCTTCTCGTCGGGCAGATGAACGGCGCAGTCGGCACTGGCGCGGCGTTCGGCTCAAAAGCCGCAAGGATACAGGACACCGCAGTCAGGCGCCTCGGCCTCAAGCCGGTCACGGCGTCAAACCAGGTCATCCAGCGCGACCGCCACGCAGAGTTCCTGCTCTTCATGTCCCTTGCCGCGGAGACGCTCAACAAGATAGGCGTCAACATCCGCACCTGGCAGAGGACTGAAATCGGCGAGGTATTCGAGCAGTTCGACACCAAGAAGCAGGTCGGCAGCTCGACCATGCCGCACAAGCGGAACCCGATACACTTCGAGCGCATCTGCGGCCTCTCGAGAATCATAACCGCAAACGCATTCGCCCAGCTGAGGAACATCGCACTCTGGGACGAGCGCGACCTGACAAACTCCTCTCCCGAGAGGATAACATTCCTCGAGTCGACAATACTCCTTGACTACATCCTCGGGCTGTCCATCTGCGGGCTGTCCTCCCTTGGGTTCGACAGGAAGCGGATTGAGCAGAACCTCAACATGACGAATGGGCTTGTCATGGCAGAGCGCGTAATGATTGCCCTGGCTGAAAACGGCATGCCGCGCCAGGAGGCGCACGAGCTCGTCCGGAAGCTCTCGATGAAGTGCTACTCCTCAGGCGAGCCGCTTGCCAGCCTGCTGAAATCAGACAGAAAAATATCTTCAATCCTTTCCCCGAAGAAAATCGATTTGCTGATGGACCCGCACACCTACATCGGCAATGCAGTCCAGACCGTCGAGAAGGCGCTCAAAGAGGTGCGCTGATGGACTACCGCCAGGCAGGAGTAGACATCAAAAAGGAAAACGCCTCAATCTCTACGATGGTCTCGGCCCTGCAGAAGACCTTTGCAGAGCGCAAGGGAAAGCTCGGGGAGGTCATCGACCTCGGAGACTACTTCGCTAACCTAATTGACATCGGGAACGGCAAGGCGCTTGCAATGTCAACCGACGGAGCCGGCTCCAAGGTGATAATTGCCGAGCTGCTTGACGACTACACCACAGTCGGGATAGACATGGTCGCGATGAACGTCAACGACATCATCTGCACCGGCGCCGAACCGATTGCACTCGTCGACTACTACGCAGTCGAGGAGATAAATGAAAGGCGCTCGCTTGAAATCGCCCAGGGCGTCGCCAGGGGCTCAATCGAGGCAGGCGTCGCCGTCATCGGCGGCGAGACTGCAAGCCTCCCGGACACAATCAAGGGCGCAAAGCCGAAGACGGGCTTCGACATCGCCGGGACCGCCATCGGAATCGTCGACAAGGACAAGATAATCGACGGCAAGAAGGTCAAGCCAGGGGACGCAATCCTCGGGCTCGCGTCATCCGGCATACACTCAAACGGGCTGACACTTGCACGGAAGGTCCTCGACCTCTCGGACAAAAAAACCCTCCGGGAGCTCCTGACCCCGACGAGGATTTACGTCAAGCCAATACTCAAGCTCCTCAAGTCCTGCGAGGTCCACGGCCTTGCCCACATCACGGGTGGCGGGCTGAACAAGATACGCAGGCTCAACAAGAACTACGGCGTAGACATACCAAGCCCGCGCAAGCCGCAGAAGATATTCCAGGAAATCCAGAAAAAGGCAGGCATCTCTGAAGCTGAGATGTACCGGACGTTCAACATGGGGACCGGCTTCGCAGTTGTGCTCCCTGAGTCAGAGGTCGCATCAGCGAAAAAGCTTCTCTCCGCCCTTGACCCGATGGTCATCGGCTCTGTAATCAGGGAAAAGGCAATCTACCTGCGGGGCGAGAAGGCATAATGTACGCCGGCAGAGTCGTTGCAGTAGGCAAGACCTCCGCGCCATTTGTCTGCTACAGGGTTTCCTCCAACTCGTTCCCTGACCGCGCGGCAAAAATATCGCGCGGCAAGGTGAAAATCTCACTCAAGCCGGGAATCAAGACATCCAACCAATACGTCGAGTACAACTGCATAGCCAAAGTCGGCAAAGCCGTCATCGCCTCAAACGGGAAACACACCGACCTCATAGCCAAAAATTTCAGCTCAGGCATGCCCATGAAGGAGGCAATTTATTCCGCACTCAGCAGGATGGGCTACGAAAAGGACGGGCACAACACCCCGCGGATTGCGGGCGCGTTCCTCGGCAGCAAAGGCTATCTTGGCATCATCCGAAAGGGCGGAATTGAAATCCAGGAGTTCCCCCTGCGGGCAGGCTCGTGCAGGATTGTCTCGACAAATTCGTTTACCTCCCTCTCCGAAAACGAGTACGCATTCGAAGCCGCTGACGCAAAGGACTGCGCCCGCTTCATCTCCGAAGGGCACTTCTTCTGCAAGCTCAAGAGCTTTGTCTGCTCCGCGGCATACCTCGGCGGGTATTCAACCTACAACCCAAACGTGCCAACCCCAGCCCAGGCGCTCGCCCTCCTAAAGAAAGCAGGCTGCTCCCAGAAGGTCATCCTCCACTGCAAAACCGTCAGGCGCATCGCCCTAAAGCTCCTTGACAAATACCGGATAAAGGCAGACCGCCAGCTCGTTGAAACCGGCTCGCTCCTGCACGACATCGGCAGGGCTAAGGACCACGGCATCCAGCACGGGCTCTACAGCTATCAAGCCCTCCGTGAGCTTGACCTCCCGCTTGAAATATGCCTCATCGCGCTCCACCACGTCGGCTCGGGAATCGACAGGCAGACCGCGGTCGAGCTCGGCCTACCTCCCGCGGACTACTCCCCCATCACGACTGAGGAAAAGCTTGTCTGTTTCGCCGACATCCTCGCCAGGGGCGACACGGAGCTTTCGTACGAGGAAGCCCTTGAGGCGGACTCCCTGAAGTTCGGCAAGAATTCCAAATACATCCGCAAAATGAAGGCTCTCCACTGCGAACTCACGGGCAAATAGCTTTTTAAATACTAAAATCAAAGTCCTATTATGGTCAGCCAATTTCCGACCGTCAAGGCATACGAGGAGGCATGCGCGAGGGCAGCGAAGAAGGGCATCGAGCTCACGAAAAACCCTGACCTAACGAACTTCTTCAATTCCACCTACTACTTCTTCATGGCAGGCGACCACGCCAGGCTTGAGCACACTGCCAAGCAGATTAAAT
Organism: archaeon; assembly: GCA_043822065.1. Classification (GTDB taxonomy): domain Archaea; phylum Undinarchaeota; class CAZHTU01; order CAZHTU01; family JBDRCC01; genus JBDRCC01. Next base: position 43,888 of record JBDRCC010000021.1, read on the forward strand.
TCCTCATTGAGATGAAGGAGAAAAAGGGCATTCCCCTCAAAAAAGACGAAGCCCGCATCCCGTCATTCCTCCCGCTTTTTGAAATTCTGCTAAAGAAGGACAAGATGAAAATATGCGAGGAGCTGAAGGGCCTGGTCTATTTCCTGCCCCCTGAACTCCAGGAGGACGAGCGGCACTATCGCCTCCTTTTCAGCAGGGAATACCTCATAAACATAAAGAAGGACCTTGAAGTCTACCACAAGATTATCCCGAAGGCGCTGGAAAAAATGCCGCCCGAAGACCCGGACGCAGACGACAAGGCAAAGGATAAGCGGGAACGGGCAATCGAAGTAATTTCGAAGTTCCTGGAGAAGCAAAAGAACGCGCTTATCAAGGATTTGTACAAACGGACTGTCTTCGACTTCTCCTGGTCCAAGGATCCAGCTTCGGACGACGGAAAGCTTTACTTCCCGCTCGACAAGAAGTCCAATGCCCTGCTCCTCCTATATTTCTTTTACAAGCTGGACGCCTGCATAGACGCAGTAAACACTTTCACAGGCAAGGAATAATCACGGATAAATAGTTACTATGTCCCCGTCCTTCACGTCAAGGGCTGCCCTGAGGTTTATCGGCCCGAGTATCTCGATTACCTCGTCGTCCTCCCTCTGCCTGTCGGGGAATATGACTGCGCACCTGGTCGTCTGCGCCTCGCCGTGCTCCAGGGTGGATATCCGCACGCACTTCGCCCCGCCGTAGTCGTCCACCATGTCCTTCTTGCGGGTGTTAACCTTCATGAAGCCCTCGAGCCGCTCTCCTGTCAGCGTCCTAAGGTGCTCCCTTACCGTAGGGGTGACCTGGAGGCAAAGCGTCCCTGAAAAAGGGGTGTAGCCAAGGATGCGCTTGAACTGCTTGGTATACTCCGTCATGGAGACAAAAGCTGCGCCTTCCCCCGCCCCACTTCTAACTATGCCTGAGAAGCTCATCTAAGCGCTAAATGTCTTCTGCAACCCGTTCATCTTCGCCTGTCGGGATTGACAGCGGGGTCTCGTACTTCTTCGGCATTGAAATGATAACTATGTCGTCCGCCGCAACTATGTGCTTGTGCGGTATCAGTACTGCCCTCTTTGCGTCCCCGCTTTTTTCGAACATCTGGTAGAGGAAGCTCCCCCGGTCCATCTGGACGACGACGCCGTATACTGCGCCCCTTTCAGTGTCCAGCATGGTGTCCTCGACAACGCCTATAAACTTGGCGTTCTTGGTGTAAACGCTTTTTCCGCCTATCTCGGTGAGATTGCTAACTGTCATATCAACCGCTACTCATTAAATCCAACTAGTATATAAATTATTCATGGCGAGGACAGTCATACTCATCCCAACCGCGCACCTTTCGAAAAAGAGCGTTCAGCTCGTCAGGCGGACAATCGACGAAGTCAAGCCACAGGCCGTGGCGGTCGAGCTCTGCAGGAACCGCTACTACGCCCTCGCCTCGGGAAGGCGCGCCACCGCAAAGGAGCTCATCCGCAGGGGAAACCTCTTTCTAGCAATCGTAAGCATGCTCCAAAACCGCCTCTCCAAACAAATAGGGCTCCTCCCAGGGGCGGAAATGATTGAGGCGGTGAAGGTTGCCCGCGAGAGGAACCTCCCCGTCTTCCTCATCGACCAGGACATCTTCACCATCATGCGGAGCTTCAGGAAAATCCCCCTCCGCGAGAAGCTCAGGATGTTCTTCCTAACAGGGGGCATCCCCAAGAAGGCCACCATTGACGAGCTCACCGAGGAGAAGACAGTCTCAGGAATCCTCGAGGCCATGCGCAGGAAGATGCCAGTGACCTACAAAGCCCTTGTCGAAGACCGAAACCGTTTTATGGCTCGCCAGCTAAAGAGCCTACCGTTCGAGAGCGTGGTCGCCGTCGTCGGCGCAGGCCACGCCTCAGGCATAAAGAGGATACTCGAGGTGAAAAATGCTGACAGGCGACGTAAAAAAGCTGTTTGAGTCCCAGGATCTTGTCGCGCTGGCTACTGCAGACAAAAGCAGCATGCCAAACGTGGTCCCGATATACTGGAAAAAGATAGTCGACAGCTCGACAATATGGCTGATAGACAACTACATGCTCCAGACCGCTGGAAACCTGAGGCAGAACAAAAAGGCATGCATCTCCTTTTGGAACCCCTCCACCGAAGACGCCTATAAGCTAAAAGGCGAGGCTACCTATTACTCGAGCGGCAAGGTCTTCGAGGCAGCCAAAAAGTGGATACAGTCAATAAGCCCATCTAAGAGCCCGAAAGGCGTTGTCGAATTCAAAGTCCTGGAAGTCTACACAATAAAGCCAGGCCCTGCCGCCGGCTCAATGCTGTACGACAGCGATACCAAAGCTAAAAAGACAAGCAAAAAATGAAAAAAAACGTCTACCAGTTCGGCGAAACAGAGCTTAAGGACCTCATAGTGGCATGGGTCTTCCTTTCCCTTATCTTCTCCTACCGCGCAGGCTTTGCAGCATCCGGCGACTTCCTCTCCCGTTTCCTCTTCATCCTCCCAACCCTCGGGCTCGGCTTCATAGGCCACGAGCTCTCCCATAAGTTCGCAGCCCAGAGGTATGGGTTCTGGGCGGAGTTCAGGATAAGCTACAGCAACCTGTTCTTCGCGCTAATCCTCGCGATGGTTAGCCCGATAATCTTTGCTGCCCCCGGCGCGGTCGTCATCTTCCCAGTCAACAGGCATGGCAGGATGGCCGACAGCGGCGCGAGCGGGAGGATTTCCCTTGCAGGCCCGATGGCAAACCTGCTGATAGTCCTGCTCTTCTCGGCGGCTTACCTCTTCCTCCCGCTGAGCCCTGCCCTCGTCTCCCTCTGCCAGATAGGCATCATGGTCAACGGCTTCCTTGCGTTCTTCAACCTCATACCGTTCAGCGTCCTCGACGGGAAGAAGGTCTTCCGCTGGAGCAAGCCGGTCTGGGCGCTCGCCTTTGCAATCTCCCTCCTTGCCCTGTATTCGGTATAGAGAAAACTTAAAAACGCCAAAGTCGAAATAACCATATGAACTGCAAAGCTGTGCTCGTCAACTACCTGAACGGGATAATGGCGGTAATGTTTGTCCTATGGTTCTTCCTGCACGTATTCGGGGTCGCCAACCTGATTCTGTCCTAATCCGACACAGCCTCGTCTATAACGCTGTCCCTCACCTTATCAAAGCCCTTTTTCGCAGCCTTTTCGTGGTACTTCTCAAAATACACCCGCATAAGCCTGTTAAACGAGGCAGCCGCCTCTGCAAAATTAGTATCGCACCTGTCCCGCAGCACAGCCTCCAGCTTGCCCTCCTTCAGCCCGTCCCGCACGTGCTTCCACGCCGGGCATGCCTTGTAGAAATCCACGTGCTTCAGGACAACATGGAACGCAGGGTAGCACTTGCAGACGAACGGCTTGGCGCTGTGCACCTTGCAGAGCCCTGACTTCTTGTCATAAAATATGCAGCTCCCACCTTCAATCTTCAGATGCAGCTTGTAGGCAATCTGCGTCTCGTAAATCCACCTTTGTATGTCCCGCTCCACGTAGCTAATGCCCTTTAGCCACTCCGCAATTTCAAATACCTGCTCGATGGCGGCAAACTCATGCGGCCTCATCCCAGTCTTCCTGCTTATCGCCTTGGCGTCCCTCATTGTGATGTCAGGGCCGCGGCCGCTAAACGTCCCGCAGCAGTGGCGGTCGCACTTCCTGCATATCTCGGTTGTGTCAATCCAGGGCTCTTTCATGGGAAATATATCCGTTGGAAATATATTTAAGCTCTTTCCTTATAACTAATACGGGGTTACTCTTTTAGGCTTATATCTATGGGAACGGCCAACCCCCTACTGAACTGGAGAACACACAAATGAAAGTCCTAGTCGTCGGAAGCGGTGCAAGGGAGCATGTCATAGCGGAAAGCATAGCGAAGTCCGGGGAGAAGCTCTACTCCATCCTTTCAACCAGGAACCCAGGCATAATCCGCTTATCCGAGGACTACAAGGTCTGCGACATCACCGACAACGACTCAATCCGCAAGTTCGCGGAGAAGAGCGACATCACGCTCGCAATAATCGGCCCCGAAGTGCCGCTCGCAAACGGCATCGTCGACGAGCTCGTCATGGAGGGCATCGACTGCGTAGGTCCGAGGAAAGTCCTTGCAAGGCTCGAGTCCGACAAGGCCTTCGCCAGGAACCTCATGCAGACGAACAAAATCGGCGGCTGCCCAGAATTCCACATACTCACAGACCCTGCAAAGGCAGAGGAAGTAATCCGCAACTCCGGCAAGGCGTGGGCAATAAAGCCCGCAGGGCTGACCGGGGGCAAGGGCGTCCAGATGATGGGCGAGCACCTCGACATCGAGGGTGCGGTAGCCTACTCAAAGAAGATTCTCGAAGACAAGGTCGGCGGGATGGCAAAGCTGGTTCTTGAGGAAAAGCTCATCGGTGAGGAGATAACCATCCAGGCTTTCGCCGACGGAAAGACACTTATTCCGATGCCAGTCGTGCAGGACCACAAGCGCGCCTTTGACGGCGACCAGGGCCCGAACACCGGCGGCATGGGTTCGTACTCCGACTCAAACCATCTTCTCCCATTCCTCGACAGGAAGACCTACGACCAGTGCATCGGGATAATGGAGCAGACAATCTCCGCAGCGGTGCGCGCCACAGGCTTCCCGTACAAGGGAATCCTCTACGGCCAGTTCATGCTTACCAAAGGCGGGCCGAAGGTCATAGAATTCAACACCCGCTTCGGCGACCCGGAGGCAATGAACGTCCTGAGCCTGCTCGAGACCGACCCGCTCCAGATATACGTCAACATCGCGCACGGCGACCTGAAGAAGTCTGACGTCAGCTTCCAGAACAAGGCCACGGTCTGCAAGTACGTCGCTCCGGCGGGCTACCCGACCCTATCTAAGCCAGTCCCAATCACAGTCGACGAGTCCGCCATATCCGGCCTCGGCGCGAAAGTCTACTACGCCTCAGTCTCTGAGAAGAACAAGAAGCTCATCACGGGCACATCAAGGACGGCCGCGACAGTCGGAATCGCGGACACAATCGAGGAGGCTGAGAAAATCGCAGAGGCTGCACTCGGCCACATCAAGGGCGACCTCTTCCACCGGAAGGATATCGGCACAAGCGCGCTCATCCAGAAACGGCTCGACAACATGAAGACAATAATGGGCTAGCCTTTCGCCAGCTCTTCTATTATCCCGCAAACGCATTCTCCAAGCGCCTTTGAACTATACCCGCCTTCCAGTGCTATCACCAGAGGGTATTTTTTTATCCGCCTGAACGTCTCTACGAAGCAGTCTGTTGTCAACCCGAACCCGCCTATCGGGTCGTCCTTGTGCCCGTCGAACCCGGCTGAGACAAACAAGATTTCAGGCTTCTCCCTATCTATCCTCTCGACCGCCTTGTCGACAGCCTCCAAAAACGCATCATCCTCCGTTCCGGCAGGCATTGGGAGGTTAAATGTGTAACCCTTGCCAGCGCCCTGCCCGGTCTCGCTTACGCTCCCGCTCCCGGGGTAGAACGGGTACTCGTGTATTGATGTATACAGCACAGGCTCGGAATAGAATATGTCCTGCGTCCCATTCCCGTGGTGGATGTCGATGTCGAATATTGCCTTTCTCCCCCCGAAAGCCCTCACCCCGAACGCAATGTTGTTGAAATAGCAGAAGCCCATCGGCGTTGTCCTTGTCGCGTGGTGCCCCGGCGGCCTTACCAGGCAGAAGACGTGCCTGCTCCCTCTCTTTATCCGCTCAACCGCCTTTACAAGGCCGCCGACCGCGAGCTTCGCAACCTCGAACGTCGCGGCGCAGGGAACTGTATCGGCGTCTATCATTTCCTCCGCCCTGCTCCTGGACCTCACGAGGTCAACCATCTCCTTCGTATGGACCCTCAGCAAATAATCATCGTCAACCGGCTCAGGCTCGACAATGTTTATCTTTTTCCCCAGCCCCCGCCTGCCTATCTCATCCCATATCGCCTTGAGCCTGTTTGGCGCCTCAGGGTGCCATCCCCCTGATACGTGCCTCAGGTACTCGGGCGAGTAGACAACGTCGATTTTCCCTGCCATTGGAAATTTATAAAAGACCTCCGGCAATAAGTACCTTATGATAACCATAATAATCGGCTCCGAGTCAGACAGGCCAGTTGCCGAGAAAGCTGAAAAAATACTCTCCGAATTCGGCGTCCCATTCCAGACCCACGTCGCATCCGCCCACCGGACCCCGGACAGGCTCAAGGAAATCGTCACATCATCCAAATCCGACGTCTTCATAGCAATTGCCGGCTTATCCGCAGCCCTGCCTGGTGCGGTCGCCTCAATGACAGTAAAGCCTGTCATCGGCGTCCCGGTTAACGTCAAGCTTGGCGGGCTTGACGCCCTTCTCGCGATAATGCAGATGCCGCCAAAGGTCCCGGTCGCCGCCGTCGGGGTGGACAGGGCGGACAATGCAGCCTACCTGGCGGTTCAGATTCTATCGCTCAAGGACAAGGCCCTTGCAAAAAAGTTTGCAGACTTCAGGCAGTCGCTTTCTAAATAATAAACTTAAGCAGCAGCTTCCCAAGCGACCTTTCTTGAAAGAAAGCTCGACCAAAGAACGCCTAAATAATAAACTTAAACAGCAGCTTCCCAAGCTTCGGGCTCTTCTTTATCAGCGTCTTAACCGCCGCGGTCTTTCCATCCATCATGTCCAGCACCGTCTTTGTGTCAAAGACAGTAGCCAATTGGTCAATCTCCGCGTCGTTCAGCGAGGCGGCTATCTTCTGGAGCCTTAAGTGCCTCTTGAATGTCTTTCCATATGCGCTGTCCCATAACGCCTTGTACTCGTCAAGCCGCGTCTTCGAAACGTCCCCCTTTTCGAGCGCTTTGGCTCCGACTTCAGCCGCTATGCTCCCAGCGCCCATTGCAAACGCTATCCCGCCGCCGTGTATCGGGCTTACCTGCCTTGCCGCGTCACCGACAACCACTAGGCCATCGGTCGCAAACTCCTTTGACACGCCTCCGACCGGTATCCCCCCTCCATTTACCTCCACTATCGAGCCATCTCCGTACCCGTGCTGCTTTACCCACCTGTCAAGGTAGTACTTTGCATTTTTTTCAGAGGCAGCGTTTATCCCTATGCCCACGTTGGCGACGTCCTTTCCCTTTGGGAAGACCCAGATGTACCCGCTCGGCGCGATGCTGTTCCCAATGTAGAACTCAAGGACCTCGTGGTCCTGGATATCTATCCCTGCCATCTCGTACTGGAACCCGGAATCAAAAGTTTCAAGCTTTTCAGCTGTGTCTATCCCTGCCCACCTTGCGACCTTGGAGTCCACGCCGTCTGCCGCGACAGTCAGCCTCGCCCTGACTTCAAATTCCTCGCCGAAGCGGTCGCAGTTTATGCCCTCGATGCCGTTCTTTCCCTTCAGGACCCCGGTGCACCTGACCTTTGCCTGGACTTCAGCGCCAGCCCTCGCAGCCTCTATGGCAAGGTACTTGTCAAACATCTTCCGCTCAAGCAGGTAGCCGCACAGCGCGTCGTCGGTCTTGTCCTTTAGCGTGAGCCTTGTCCCGTTCGGGCTGATGAGCGACATGCCGTATATGTTGTTCGCGATGTGGTTCCCCTTCTCTGGTATGCCGAACCTCTTGAAGTGGGCCTTCGCAAGGCCTTCGCCGCACCTCACCGGCGCACCTATCTCCTCGCGCTTGTCAATGCATAATACCGATAGCCCCTTCTCTGCAAGCTTCTTCGCGGCGTATGTGCCGCCTGGGCCTGCGCCAACGACTGCAACATCGTACTCATCCTTCATACTTTATCGCCCCCACCGGGCAGAACTTCTCGCAAACCCTGCAGTTGATGCAGTAATCATAGAAAACTATCCCCTCTTCAAGCAGCTCGTTCGCGTTCTTCGGGCAGACCGAGACGCAGCCCCCGCACTTCAGGCATTTCCGCCTGTCAACCCGCATCTTGCTCTTCATTACGGCGTCAGCCTCTTCATGTCGCGCGGGAATGCTATGCACTCCCTCACGTTTGAAACCCCAGTAAGCACCATGACAAGCCTGTCCCCGCCAAGCCCCCATCCGGCGTGCGGCGGCATCCCCCAGTCGAACGCCTTGAGGTGGTGCTCGAAGTCTGCAGGGTCGTTCCCATGCTTTTTCAGGCTCTCAAGCAGCATTTCCCTTTCGTGTATCCTCATCCCGCCTGAGGCAAGCTCTATCCCCCCGAAGTCGAAGTCAAACGACCTCGAAAGCTTCGGCTTGTCTGCCGGCATTATGTAGAACGGCTTTATGTCCGCAGGATAATTTGTTATGAAGAACGGCCCCTTTACATTCTCCCCGAGCGCCTTCTCGGACTCGGTGTCTATGTCGTCCCCGAACTTCAGCTTCTTGCCGGACTTGTCCAGGATTTCGAGCGCCTCCTCATAGGTCACGCGCCTGTACGGCGGCTTTGGTATGTCAAGCTCCCTGCCGAGCATCTTCAGCTCCTCGGCGCAGCCCTCCCTCACCTTCGTGACTATGTGGTAGAACATGTTTTCGAGCGCCTTCATCGCATCCTCGTCGTCCCCGAAGGCGAGCTCAATATCAATCCCAGTGAACTCAGAGATGTGCCTGACTGTGTCAGACGGCTCAGCCCTGAAGAAGGGCGCAATCTCGTAAACCCTGTCGAAGCAGCTGGTGAGTATCTCCTTGTAAAGCCGCGGCGACTGGCTAAGGTAAGCCTGCTGGTCGAAGTATGAAATCGGGAAGAGCGTAGCCCCGCCCTCCGCCCCTGCCTTTATTATCTTCGGGGTGTGGACCTCTATGAACCCTTCGCCGGACAGGTACTCCCGTGCTGCGTCGAACACCTTGTCCCGTATCTTGAATATCGCAAGTATCTCCGGGCGCCGCAGGTCGACTGCCCTGGCGTTCAGCCGCGTGTCCAAGTCCGCCGGCGTTATCCCGGTGACGTCAAGCGGCAGCTGGCGCTGGGCAGTGTTTATTATCCTTATTTCCTGCGGTATTATCTCAATCCCGCGCTTGGCAATCTTGCTCGCCTGCGCCTTCCCCTTGACCGCGACGACGAACTCCCGCCCAAGCTGCTTTATCTTTTCGGTTATCTCCTGCGGGACTTCCTCCCTCTTGGCGGTTATCTGCGCAATCCCCGACCTGTCCCTGAGCAGGAAGAAGTTTATCTTTCCGAGGAGCCTGACCTCGTGGACCCATCCCATGAGGATGACGTCCTGGCCTGCCCTGACGTCGGCAACAAAGCATGTCCTCCGCCAGTCCCCCATATTGTCAACCATATCAAGTCGCCTTTGCGTAGTAAACCAAAGCCCAGACGAAAAGCCAGAATATCATGTACGGCCACACTCCTACCCCGAACCACCACTTGTTTCCGTGCGTCTTCGGGTCAAGCTTGAATGCCCGCTGGAATGCATACCATATCATAAACAGCAGCCCAAGCGCCAAGAAGCCGATGTATACTTCGGTGCCTATGTACCCGCTGGCAGCCCCCATCAGCGCCCCAGCGGACGCATGGATTGCCAGACTCTTCTCTTCCAGGGTAAGTTCCATGCTTAACATACGGATTAGGGGTTAAAATAATTTGCCCACAGCCTTTTTCTTTTAGAAAAAGAACCGCAAGGAACAAAGTTCCTTGGAGCCCCGAAAAGCCTTGCTTTTCGAGGAAACGCTGGCGAAAAAGAAAACTACCTCAGGGTTCGCTCCGCTCACGCACTTTATCCTGCCTTAGAACCACTCGCCAAGCCTGCTCTGGCACTTCTCCTCGTTCAGCCGCCAGGCAGTGTACCAGGACTTCCTCACTATCTCCGGGTACTCCTTATTTTTCCTTATCCAGTCCTGGAGGAACTTTATCGTAACCTCGTCCGAGGGGTATCCGCTCCCGATTTCCCCGTACTTCTTCTTCAGCTTCTCAATCTCCCTGTCCCTCTCGACCTTTGCCAGAATCGACGCCGCCGCGACAACCGGGAACCTTTCCCCCCTGTTGTGCGAGTGTATTATCATCGGGTCCTTGAGGTACTTCCGTATCCTATTTGCAAAAACGATCGGCGGCCGGTCCGGGGAGTCGACGTAAACCTTGTCCGGCCCGAGCTTCCTTATCAGCCCGCCTATGAACTCCGCCTCCATCTCGTTAAGCGAGGCGTCGTCGCGGTACCTGTCGATGTACTTTGGCTGTATCCTCTCCACCCTGTAGGTGTGCGCAATCTTTTTTATCTCCTTCCGGAGGGAAGCCCTTTTTTCCGGCGTGAGCAGCTTCGAGTCCTTGACCCCTATCTCCTTCAGCCGCTTCTCCCCTGCCTCGTCAACCACAAGGCAGCAAATCGTCATAGGCCCGATGACTGGCCCGCGGCCGGCTTCATCCACTCCTGCAATGAGCATACTCCTTCTTTGTTGCCCTGGATTTAAACTATTTGCGCAACCAAAACCTTTTATAAGCTGAACCAAGTACTATGATTACTGTGCATTTCCGATAGCGGGGTGGAGTAGTCTGGCCTATCTCGACGGGCTCATAACCCGTAGATCAGTCGTTCGAATCGACTCCCCGCTACCATTTATTTAATCTTTATACTAAAAACTTATAAATCCGGGGAGCTAAAATAGCCTATGGTTCACAAGACCGCAGTAATCGTCGCGGCCACCACGGTCATCGCCGCGCAGTACCTTCCTTACAAATATGCACTCCTAGTCGGGGCTTTCCTAGTCATGCTGCCGCTCAGGCTTACCATAATGCCCGGCAACCTGATTTCCCAGACCGCGATAGGCACCTCCCTTCTCACCCTCCTCGGGCTCCACCTCGGCTTCGGCCCATTTTACGCATTCGCATTCGGCGTCACGGCAAGGTTCGCAATATTCCTCCTTATAGTCACTTTCATCCTAAAGAGCATGAGCTCCAAGCCAAGGCTGCCGAAATTCCTCCAGTCCAACAAGGTCCAGCCGACGGTTATGAAACAGTATCCTGGCAACAAATCCAATTAAACCCCCTTTTCCCATCCTGAGCCAGAATATTTATATCCCCTCAGCCACCTGCAAACCATGATTGAGCGCAAGGCCGCGTTTTTGGCGCTAATCCTCGCATCGGCAGGCACCGCCATGCTCTATGCAATACCCCAGGGCTACGGCGTCCCGCACACACCCATCCAAAAAATCACACCATCCTACGAGGGCGTGCCCGTGGTCGTCTCCGGCTCAGTCAGCCAGATAAAATCCACGGAGAAAGTTACACTCCTTACACTATCCGACGGCGAAGCCTCAATCCTCGTCCCTGTCTTCGACAAGGCGGAAGAATTCTCCATCGGAGAGGCGCTTGATGTCTCCGGCAAGGTCCAGCTCTACAACGGCGCGCTTGAGGTCATCCCGTCGGCAATATTGCGGGCGCCCCCCGCCCAAGAAAAAAACTTCGTCTCCGTTTCCGAGATAGGCGCTTCCTGGGAGAGCCGGAGCGTCCGCATCCTCGGCAAGGTCGTCTCCTCCAAGGAATACAAAGACAGCCAGCTCATAAGCGTCGAGGACCACACTGGAAAAATAGATGTCTACACCGCACGGAAATACGAGCTTTGGAACGGCGACTACGTCTCGGTTGACGGAACCGTTTCAATGTACAAGGGCATGCCTGAGGTCAAAGCCACATCAATAGAAAGGCTTTAGCCGCTACCTTGGCGGCATCATGTCCTTTATGGACCTTGAGCTTACCACTGTCACGTTCCCGAGCGGGTCGACGTTCGGAAGTATCTTAGTCCTCAGGTGCCCGAGCAGGAGCCTTGCAACGTCTGCGTGCTCCTCTTCACCCTCGACTATTATCGTGTCCCGCGGCGCGGCGCCCTTGCCTGCGACGACCGTGAAGAGCAGGTCAGCTTCGATTTTTGACTTCTTAAGCGGGAACTTCTTTTTTGAGCCGATGACCTTTGCCCCGAACCGCCTCGTCGGCATTGGCTTGCCGTTCTCGTCAGTCTCCTGCCGCCCCGTTGGGACGTCGTGCTCCTGCACCCTGATGTTTGCAAGGAACGTCCCCTTTTCGGTTATCTGCTCGTTTACTTCCTTGACGAGCTCTATGTCCGTCAGGATATCTCCTATTATCTCAAATGACTTCGCATGCGAGGGAATGAAGGTTATCTCGAAAAACTTCATGCATATACTAAGCATTTTGTTATTTAAATCTGTAGTGATTTGAAAAAACATTAAATACTCTACAAACAAAATACATCCTATGTCAAAAACTCCCCCTGCCAATTGGCGATCCCGTCTCGTTAAACTTGATGCAGATGAAATAGTAGACTATTTAATAGCAGAACAAGAACAACAACTTAAGGAGAAAAGCCATCTGATGAGACTGAAGTTGTTTTTAAAGAAATTAAAAAACTCCTTAAAATATGCGAGAGTTTTGGAGTGGAAGGAGATACAGCTGAGCACGCGATACAGGACTTTTTAACTGTCTGTGGAAAAGACTATCTCTCTCCAGAGAATAGGGCTGAAATGCAAAAAATTGAGGATGAGGTGACTATTATCGGAAGGCTCAGAACGAAGAAAGACACGTATATCTATGTACTAAAATTCATCAAGAAATTTGATGAACCTGTTAGTTTTAAGATGCTAAATCTTGCGCCAAAATCTTATCTGAAAGATAAATATAAACCTTTTATACTAGACCTTGAAAGATTTAATATAATCCAAATAGATAGAAGCAAAGGCGAACGCAATTACCTCTATTCATTAAATACGCTTGGCTAATCTATTTAATTGGAAAGAATTATCAATCTCTCATGATAACCATTCTTAGGCTTTCCCACCGCATTTCGAGGGACAAGCGGCTCTCGACCCACCTCGGGCTTGTAGCCCGCGCCTTCGGCGCCGACAAGGTCATCTACACCGGCGAAAAGGACGAGCACCTGTTTGAGTCCCTCCGCAAGGTCGCAGGCGACTGGGGCGGAAAGTTCGAGGCGGAGCACGCAAAGAGCTACCGCAAGGTCATCAAGGAGTTCAACGGAACTGTCGTCCACCTGACGATGTACGGCATGCCAGTCCAGGACAAGGCCGCCGAGCTCCGCGGCAAGGACCTTTTGATAATCGTCGGCGCCGGGAAAGTCCCGGGCGACGTCTACGAGCTGGCTGACTATAATATTTCAGTCACACTCCAGCCGCACTCCGAGGTCGCAGCCCTCGCAATCCTCCTGGACAGGCTCCAGAACGGCGCAGAGCTTTCCAAAACGCACTCCGGCGCGAAGAAAAAGGTTATACCAAATGCCAAAGGCAAAACACTCATTCAGGATTGAGATAGACGGCGAAAAAAGGCAGCTAAGCCTAAGGCCAGGCGCGAATGTCGATGGCCTCCTAACCGAACTCGGCTACACCTCCGAGGACTACCTCGCAACAATCGATGGCAGGCTTTCCCACCCCTCCACAAAAATCTCCCCCTCCATGAAGATAAAACTCCACCGGGTGGCTTCCAGTGGCTAAGTGCTTCTTATGCAAAAAGCCCGCGGTGATAGACTGCAGGTACGGGGCGAAGTCCTACTGCGCAGGCTGCTTCACCAAGACAATCGACCAGCGGATAAGCAAGACAATCCGCATACACGAAATGATAAAAACGCACGACCACGTCGCAGTCGGGTACTCCGGCGGGAAGGACTCCGGCCTCGCCCTCTACAAGATTGCCCAGCTTTCGAAGAAGCTCCCCATGGAAATCACGGCAATCACGGTCGATGAGGGCACGAAGGGCTACCGCGACAAGTGCATTGAGCTCACGAAAAAGTACTGCAAGGAGCTCGGTGTGAGGCAGGAAGTAGTCTCCTTCAAGCAGATGTTTGGCATCACCATGGACCAGGTCGCAGGAAAAAAGCTCCGGAAGGGCACCTGCTCCTACTGCGCGGTATACCGGCGGAAGGCGCTGAACAATGCCGCCCGTGAAATCGGCGCGGACAGGCTTGTCATCGCCCACAACCTCGACGACGAGGTCCAGTCCATAGTCATGAACTACTTCCGCGGCGACCTTGAGCGGTCAGCCCGCCTCGGCGCCAAGTCCTACCCAGTCTACCCGGGCTTCGTCCAGAGGATTAAGCCCATCCGGAATGTCCCTGAGCGCGAGACGCTCGCCTACTGCCTGATAAAGGGAATACCGTTCTACGAAAAGCGCTGCCCCTACTCGCACGACGCTAGCAGGAACGACGTGAAGCGCATGCTCAACCAGTACGAGTCAATCCACCCGGGGACGAAGCAGTCCCTCCTGAACTCCTTCGACGACCTCCTTCCGCTCCTGAAGGCGAAATACAGGCTCGAGAGGCTAAACCCCTGCGCGGAATGCGGCGAGCCTGCGTCCGGCGCAGTCTGCAGGCCATGCTCCTACCTGAAGGAAATTCAAAAACGTTAAATACTTCCCAGCCCAAATTACCCTTGGTGGCTAGGCGGGGAGATAGTCGTACCCTTTACGCGAAATCGACTTCAGCGCGGCCGAATGCCCTTTTGAGGCGGATAGGCTTTCTAATCTAGCCGTTTCCAAGCGTCGAAGCCCTGCCCTCAGGGGTGGTGCATCTGGACGAACCGGGCCAGGCGGGGAACCGTGCAACCCTAATCCTTATGTATTACGCTCTGCGGATCACGGGGTGGAGTTTGGATCGGTATTGGATTAGTTTGCACTAGCGTCGATTAAGGGTGCCACCACCTCAACCTTTTTCTTTTTAAAAAAGAAAAACGTTGGCGAAAAAGAAAACTGGACAAATGACCAATTCCACTGACAACACACAATTAAAGACTTGGGTACCCCTGCTAATATTCTCCATTATGCTTACCTGCGGCTGCACTAGCTATTCAGAGCCAACCAAACCTGGCCAATTCGCAGACCAGGGCGGCGCTGGCGCATTCAACCTCAGTGGCACTCCTGCAGCATCTTACTGCTATTCTGACGCCGAAGTGGCTGAGCTGAATAACGAGATGCTGGATGTCTTTAGGGACCTTGTCGAACCGAGACGCTATTATCATGGAATACGGCGGGATGTCGAATACTCACCGGCCCATGGCATAACAATGAACAACGTCCTTGAGATCCCAGAGGAAGTTTACCTTGAGTACACCTACCTGTACAAGGATTACGCTGTAGTAGATACTCACTACGCACCCGACGGCGTTGAGCGGATGGTCAGCCTAAAATTCCTGGTGCCAGCGGATGCCGAGACGGAATTCAGCCCGTCCGAAGTGCAGGGCTTTGTCAAGGGGTACATGGAAAAGCGCGCAAGATACTTCAACACAGATTTTAGCGAAATAGAATTCGGGAAGCCGGTATACCATGACTGGGACTCCTCCTGGGAAATGGGGATAGCGCGCAAGAAGGACGGCGCCGTCTCAATTCCAGGCGGCGCCCAATTCACAATATCCAACTATGGCGTAGTCTACCACTTTCTCGCCTCCGAGGATGCCGTAGGGACTATAGTCGCTGTTCCAGACCTTGAGCTCCCCGCAACCCCCAAAATATCAAAATCCGACGCGGAGCGAATCGCAAAGCTCCAGGACGGCATACCTCAGACACCCATAATCGAACGCGCCGAGATGTCATTCAAGACTGTATGGAGCAATGAAACCTGCATAGACTACTGGCTGTTGTGGACCATCGACTTTTCCTGTACAGGCTCTGACGCAAAATACGATAAAATAATAATCGACGCGCTTGATGGCTCAGTCGTTGCCAAGACGTTCAAATGCTACGCAACATAGTCTCCATAGCCCAAAGAAAAAACATATAGATACAATCAGTCTAATCAATGTCATGCGGAGGTGGCAGAACCTGGTTAACGCGCAAGCCTGCTAAGCTTGTGGGCCTTTGGCCCGTTCGAGTTCAAATCTCGACCTCCGCGCTCAACCTTTTCTTTTAGAACTACTACTCTAACTTATTTCCAACCAGCGTGTCCACCATCCACCAGAAGATGAACACAAACAGCACCGGGTACAGCTTCGTGCCCTGGAATTCAAAGACCGGTATCTTGTCAATCTGCGTCAGGAACATGGTCGCAGACATCGACATCATCCATACCGCATGGAAAGCAAAGTGCTCCATCGTCTTCCTGTAGACGTACATCATCCCAAGCCCCACGAGAGTCACGGACAGGGCGATGTAAATCATGAACGGCACGGATGGCTTGATGTTGTTGTACAGGTTGTAGGCCTCAGTAAACAGGAATAGGGACCCTACCAGCAGGAAGACATACCCGAATCCCCGCCCAAAGTCCTTGCCTACGCCGTCTTCAGTCACCATACAATAATATTCTCCCTTCGCCTATATAAACCTACCAAGCGCCGCCCTACTTTAGAGAAAGCTCCTCGATAACCCTTTCCGAGTCAACTTCCGTGTTGACGCACCCTGCCCGCGTGAGCTGCACGCCGTGGAGGCAAAGCCTCTTCTCGTGCGTCCTTAACCCGGCGAGCTGCATCTCCTTCAGGCAGGCAACGCCGAAAATCCCCATTGGCTTCAGCCTTTTCACTATCCTGTCCACGAAGCTCCCGCCCGGAACGACAAAAACCCTGTACCCGAGCTTCTCCGCGCTCTTTTTTATCTTGCCAATGGAGCACGCCCCGCAAGCCCTGCACTGGATTCCGTCCTTGTTCAGCGGCGCAGGGCAGGACTCAGCCCGGAGGCACTGCGGCAGGAAAAGAATCCTATCCTTGTACGCGGTCTTCCTGAACCCCGGCAGGTCAGCCCTGTTCCTTATGTCGAGGCAGAGCTTGTCGATGGTGTCCTTTTCGACGCCGAAATAGTGCCCAATCTTTATTATCGGGAAATAAAGCGTGTAAAACACCCACAGGACGGCTGTCGGCAGGAAGAGCTTCTCTTTCCGGTACATCCAGAACCCCGCAGCAAATGCAAACATCACCAGGACAAAAAACGCGCCGAGCGCGAGGACTGCCACCCTACCTATATTATAATACGAAACCAGTGCAAGAACGCCCATGATAGTAATCTGAAGCGCGGAGTATTTAACCCTTCCGCGGCAGAGAAAAATTCTACCCGATGCACGCTGCACTGGGCAAAATCGACGACAAAAAGCTTGATTAGCCGGAACTCAAAAACTTTTTAAATGAGATGCCCATCCTATGCGCAATGGGGCCGTATTCAGTTCCTTGGTCAACGTTTCTTGCCTGGGTGGTAGCCCTGGGAAGCGTAGCCCTTGCAATAGTCTGGGCTAGATGGTACACCCCAGAGGAGATTTAGATGGAAGAGACCATGATTTATGGCTCAGTCATCTCCGTCTACCTTCTTTCCCTCATACTCATCGGCTACGTCGCCTCAAAGAGGCACAAGACCTCGGCCGGCTTCTTCCTTGCCGGGAGGAGCATCGGGCCCTGGGTAACCTCATTCTCATTCATCGCCGCGTACTTCAGCTCGGTGATTGTCGTCGGCGGGGGCGGCTTCGGGTACAAGTACGGCATGGCGACCCTGTGGATAAGCGCCATGAACGTGCTCGTCGGCTGCACCCTTGCCTGGATACTGCTCGGGCCGAGGCTTAGGAAATTCACAACGCGGCTTGACACGATAACCGTCCCTGACTTCATCTCAAAGAGGTTCGGCGCCCCGTTCGCAAAGAGCTATTCCGCGGTCATCCTGTCCATGTTCCTTATAATCTACTGCATCAGCGTCCTCAAGGGGATGGGGAACATCTTCGAGGGGCTGATGGGCATGGACTACAAGACGGGAGTCATAATCTCCGGCCTGATAATCGCGGTCTACGTCGCAATCGGCGGGTACCTTGCAGTCGTCTGGACCTCCTTCATCCAGGCGTGGATAAAGATAATCGGCTTAATCCTCCTGACACTCGCAACCCTGAAGGCGGTCGGCGGCTTCGAGGCGGCGCACGTGCAGCTTGCGGCGGTGAACCCGGGCTACGTCTCAACCCCAGGGGTATGGGGATGGGCAGGCCTGATATCATACGCATTCATATTCAGCTTCGGCGCCTGGGGCATGCCCCAGCTGCTGGTGAGGTTCTACTCGATAAAGGACCTGAAGACCCTGAAGCTCGGCACAGTCCTGGTGAGCGTTGGCGCCCTGATGGCTTTCCTCCCGTTCTTCAACGGCGCAGTTTCACGGTTACTGCTTCCAGACCTCGCAAACCCGGACCTGGCAATCCCGATGCTTTCCAAGATGGTCCTTTCCCCGTGGCTGGCGGCAATATTCCTCGCCGCGGTGGTCGCGGCAGGCATGTCCGCGTTCTCCTCAATCCTCATAGTCATCAGCAGCTCCATAGTCAAGGACATCTACCAGACGAGCATCAACAAGAACCTTGACGAGAAGATTTACCTCCGGTACAGCCGGGTCGTAAGCCTCATAGTTGGAATCATAGCAATCATGGTCGCGCTCAACCCGCCGGCGATGATATTGGTCCTCGCTGCGTTCTCCTGGGCTGTCGTCGCCTCAACCTGCCTGTGGCCGATAGTCCTCGGCGCGTGGTGGAAGGGCGCAACCCGCTGGGGCGTCACTTCCTCAATGGTCGTAGGCTCGCTGTTCGCGATGTCATGGATGCTTGCAGGGAACCCGTACGGGGTGCACGGCTTCATACCGGGCGTTGCAGTCGCCCTAATAGTCCTGATAGTCGTCAGCCTGTTCACTGAGAAGCCTTCTGAAAAGATAATAAAGAAGCTCTGGTCCTAAGCCTTTTCTTTTCTCAGGTCTATTACCCTCTTTGCCTTGCCCTCGCTCCTCGGCAGGCTGTTGAACCCGCCAAGCTCGACGCTCGCCTTTATCCCGAGTATGGACTGTATGCCGTCCTGGAGCGCCCTCTGGAGCTCAGGCGTCGGCTTCGTCCTCTCGTCAGTCTCAATCTTGATGGTCAGCTTGTCGAGGAGGTCCCTGTCAATCACTATCTGGTAGTTCGGGCTTGCCCCCGGCACCTGGGTTATCACGTGCTCAATCTGGCTCGGGAAGACGTTCACCCCGCCCACAATGAGCATGTCATCGCTCCTGCCGCCAATCCTCATTATCCTAGGGTGGCTCCTGCCGCAGGCGCACTTGTCCTCGTTGAGTATTGTTATGTCCCTCGTCCTGTACCTTATCAGCGGCATGGACTCGCGTATCAGCGTCGTCACGACGAGTTCGCCCTTCTCACCAGGCCCAAGGACCTCCTGGGTCTCTGGGTCGATTACCTCGGCATAAAAGTAGTCGCTCCACAGGTGCAGGCCGTCCTGCTCCTCGCACTCTATCGCGACGCCCGGCCCGTACAGCTCTGACATGCCGTACATGTCGTACGCTTTCATCCCGAAGGCCTTCTGTATCTCCCGCCTCATGCCGTCCGACCACGGCTCAGCGCCGAATATCCCGCGCTTTATCGCCAGGTCCTTTTTCGGGTCTATGCCGTCCGCCTTTGCGGCTTCCGCAAGGTAGAGCGCATACGACGGGGTGCAGCACAGGACAGTCGACTGCATGTCTTTCATTATCATGAGCTGCCTCTTGGTATTCCCGGTCGCGACCGGTATGACCGCGCAGCCGAGCCTCTCTGCCCCGCCGTGGAACCCGAGCCCGCCCGTGAACAGCCCATACCCGTACGAGTTCTGGACTATGTCCTTTGAGGTGGCGCCAGTGCAGGCATAGCACCTTGCCATAAGCTCGTACCAGTCGTCAAGGTCCTTTCTCGTGTAGGACACGACTGTCGGCTTGCCTGTCGTCCCGGAGGACGCGTGGAACCTGTTTATCCTGTCAGTCGGGACTGCGAGTATTCCGTAGGGGTAGTGGTCCCGGAGGTCTGTCTTGACGGTGAATGGGAGCTTTGAAACGTCCTCAAGCTTCTTGATGCCGGAAGGCATAATCCCTGCCTCCTTGAGCCGCCTCTTGTATAGCGGCACATTGTCATAGCAGTGCTTCACGCTCTTCTTTATCCTCTGGAGCTGAAGCTTCTTTATCTCCGAAAGTTTCATTTTTTCCATCTTTTCGTGGTACATCATTCACTCCCCCGATTTCTTAATAAACATAAAATTTATATCCTTAGCCATGGGAGAATTTCTTCCTTCTGACAGGATGGCACGCATACGCCCATCCCGCATACGCGAGCTGTTCGACCTTGCGCAGGGAGTCGAGGGCATAATAAGCTTCGGCATAGGCGAGCCCGACTTCAACACCCCTGAGCACATAAAGGAAGCCTGCAAAAAGTCGCTCGACAGCAACCAGACGCACTACTCCCCGACCGCCGGGATTTTCGAGCTCAGAAAGGCGCTTGCGGAGAAATACCAGACCCAGTACAACACCACTTACGACCCGAAGTCCGAGATACTCATAACCGTCGGCGGTTGCCAGGCGCTGTTTGTCATACCGCTCTGCTTCCTCAACAAAGGCGACGAGCTGATAATCCCCGACCCGGGGTTCCTCACCTACGAAGCGCAGGCGCACATCGCCGACGCCAAGCCGGTCTTCCTCTCAATGAAGGAGACGGACGGGTTCAAGGTGGACATTGACGCCCTCGAGAACACAATAACGGAAAAGACCCGCATGCTCATCCTCAACTTCCCATCAAACCCTACGGGCGCGATGATGTCCAAAAAGGAGTTTGAGCAGGTAGCCGAAATCGTCGAGGGCAAGGATATCATCGTCGTTTCGGACGAGTGCTACGAGCCCATAGTCTACGACGGCTACAAGCCGGTCCACTTCGGGGAAATCCTCCGCGAGCAGACAATCGCAATCAACAGCTTCTCAAAGACCTACGCAATGGCTGGCTGGAGGGTCGGCTTCGTCACCGCCCCCGCGGGAATGATGAAGCAGCTCTACAAGATACAGCAGTATTCAGCAGCCGCGGTGAGCACCCCGATGCAGGAGGCATGCGTTGCGGCGCTGAAGGGCCCCCAGGACGCTACAAGAAAGATGGTTGAAGCGTACGACAAGCGGAGGAAGTTCCTCGTCCGCGCCCTCAACGATGTCGACGGAATCACCTGCCCGAACCCCGGCGGAGCCTTCTACGTCTTCCCAAACATAAAGGAAACAGGCAAGACATCCGACGAGGTCGCCAAGCACCTGCTCACCGACGCAAAGGTCGTCACCGTCCCCGGAAACTCGTTCGGCGCGCACGGTGAGGGCTACCTGCGGCTGACTTATGCCACCTCAATGGCGCAGATAAAAGAGGGGGCGGAAAGGATAAAAGAATCAATCGCTAAATTGTAAGATGGCAGATATTCTCGTTTCCGCAAAGCCAGGCACCCAGCTCCTTCTTCTAGGAAATGAAGCCATAGTGCGCGGGGCGCTCGAGGCTGGCGTGTCATTCGTCTCGGCATACCCTGGCACGCCATCGTCAGAAATCTGCGACACATTCTCCAGGATTGCCAGGGACGCCGGGATTTACATGGAATACTCTACCAACGAGCTGGTCGCCCTTGAGGCGGCAGCCGGCGCGGCACTCTGCGGCGTGAAATCCATGACGAGCATGAAGCATGTCGGGCTCAACGTCGCTGCAGACGCGCTGATGTCCCTCGCATACGGGAAAATCAAGGGCGGCTTAGTCATCGTTTCAGCCGACGACCCCGGCTGCCACAGCTCCCAGAACGAGCAGGACAACAGGCTCTACGGGCAGCTTTCCTACCTTCCAATCCTCAGCCCCTCCGACCCGCAGGAGGCAGGGCAAATGGCAAAGGAGGCGTTCCTGGTTTCCGAGAGTCACCAGTGCCCGGTCATACTCCACACCACCACCCGCGTAAGCCATGCGGCGAGCCAGATAAAAATCCAGCCGAAGCCCCAG
The DNA here is from genome assembly GCA_043822065.1 of archaeon. Lineage (GTDB taxonomy): Archaea > Undinarchaeota > CAZHTU01 > CAZHTU01 > JBDRCC01 > JBDRCC01. The sequence continues at coordinate 65,544 of JBDRCC010000021.1, forward strand.
CCAAAGCTAAAGGGCGAGTTCACAAAGGACATGCAGCACCACGTCATGCTCCCGCTCAACGCAAGGAAGAACCGCAAGGAAATCATCCAGCGCCTTGAAACGCTCCGCTCCGAGCACGAGAAATCCTGGTTCAACAGCCTTTCCGGGAATTCCGATTTCGGGATACTCACCTCGGGAGTCTCCTACAACTACGTCCTTGAGGCCCTCTCCTCCCTGAAGCTCAAGGCGAAGGTGCTCAAGATAGGCACAATACACCCGCTCCCAGAAAAGCTCATTTCCAAGTTCCTCACGGGGCTCAAGACCGCCCTCGTCGTTGAGGAGCTTGAGCCGTACCTCGAGCTGAACCTCCGCGCAATTGCGAAGGACGCGAACCCCAAGGTGAAACTACTCGGCAAGGCATCCAAGCACATCCCGCTCGACGGCGAGCTCAACACAAGGATAGTTACTGAAGCGCTCGCTGCAATACGGAAAAAGAAGCCGCCAGTCGACTACTCCAGGCGCGACGCCCTCGTCCGCAAGATAACCCTCCTCCTCCCCACCCGCCCGCCAGTCATGTGCCCCGGCTGCTCCCACAGGTCGGCATACTACGCAATCCAGAAAGCCACGAAGAAGTCCGCAGTCTACCCGGGCGACATCGGCTGCTACACCCTTTCCGCCCTCCCCCCGCAGCGGGCGATGGACACCTGCATCTGCATGGGCGCGAGCACGGGGATATCCTGCGGCGCCTCAAAGGTTTGCGGCAAGCCGGTAATCGCCTCGGTCGGCGACTCGACGTTCATGCACGGCGCGATACCCGGCCTGATAAACGCGGTCTACAACAATGCAAAGTTCACCTTAGTCCTCCTTGACAACACTACAACCGCAATGACCGGCCACCAGCCGCACCCCGGGACAGGCGTAGCCGGCGGCGGGAGAAAGACCACGATGGTAATGCCGGAGGACGTTGCGCGCGGATGCGGCGTCAAATTCGTAGAGGTCGTTGACGCTTTTGACACTAAAAAAGTCCAGGATGTCATCAGCCGCTCGCTCCACCACGACGGCGTCTCCGTCGTCATATGCAGGCAGGAGTGCGCATACCTCCTCAACAGGCGCAGGGTCAAGACACGCGAGAAGATAATACCCTACAAGGTCAACGCGGACAAGTGCATCGGGTGCAAGCACTGCATAAACGACTTCGGCTGCCCCGCAATCCTCCTGCGCGGGGACAAGGTTTACGTAGACGCCATGCTGTGCAACGGCTGCGGGGTCTGCGAGCAGGTCTGCCCTGTTAAGGCGATAGGGAGGGAGCAATGAAAACCCTCAACATAGTTGTCGGCAGCGTCGGCGGCCAGGGCGCAATCCTCCTCTCAAGGCTCCTTGCCAACACTGCGATGAAGGCCGGCATCAACATCAGGGTTGGCGAGACCCACGGGATGGCCCAGCGGGGCGGGGTCGTCGAGACGCACATCCGGTTCGGTCCAGGCGCGAAGGGGCCGCTCGTCCCGGAGGGAGAATGCGACGTCCTTATAGGGATGGAGCCAGCAGAGGCGCTCAGGTTTGCGCACTTCATGTCCTCGAAAGGCACAATCCTGTGCAACACACACCGGATAGTCCCGGTCCCAGTTTCGCTCGGCTTTGCAAAATACGCTGAAAATAGTGAACTCATCTCCTCACTTGGGAAATTCTGCAAGGACGTCCGCGCGTTTGACGCGACAGCGCTTTCTGCCCAGGCCGGGAACAATATCGCAACCAACGTCGTGATGGTCGGCGCCATTGCCGCCCTTGGCGTCCTGCCTTTCAAGACCGAGGACCTGAGGGAGGAGATTGCCACCCTTCTGCCGAAATACAAGGAAGTGAACCTGAAGGCGTTTGACCTCGGGTACGGCCAAATCAAAGGGAAATGAAAATACCGCTCAAACGGTTTGGGGTGAGCTTTTCTTCCATGGTAGCGCTTGACATGGATTCTCACTGGTGTGGCGGCTTTGGCGGGGCTGCAGCCGCAGTCATAAACGGGCTTGCGGCCATATCGCATGAGATTGGGCTCGGATACGTGGAGCTCGGGATGGTTTCGCCTATACTCCCTCCATCATTCTACGCAGAAAATGCCAGCCTGATCCGCGAAACGCTTTCCGGGCTCTCCCTCACCGTCCACACTGACTGCTGGCAGGGCACATCCCTCATAAGCCCAAGCGATGCCGTGCGCAGCGCAGCAGTATCCGAGCTCTCAAATCAAATCCAAATTGCGGCGACAGTCGGAGGAACAATAGCAGTCGTCCACCCAAACATAATTGATTCGCCTGCTAAGGTAGTCCAGACGCATACTGACCGCACTCTTGCAGAGTCGCTTAGGAAGCTTGCCTCAGTCGCGTCAGACAATGGGTTACTGCTCGGGCTCGAGAATATGTCCCCGAAGTGCGGCTACTGTGTCACGCTCTCAGAAATAGAGCGCATCCTGTCAATGGGCGGTTGGAGGATGTCGGCGTCGTGCTCGATACAGGCCACAGCATATGGGGCGGGGAGGATGCTACATCCTTTTTCGAAAGGCTCGGCGCCAGGGTGATACATGTCCACCTCCACGACAGTCCAATCGACAAGGAGGGGGCGCACATAGCCCTCGGCGAGGGGAAACTTGACGTAATGAGATTCCTAAAATCCGCGAAGGATTACAAGGGTGCATTCATCCTCGAGATGAAATCTGAAGCGGACATCAGAAAGAGCGTAGCCTACCTTAAACAGGCAGGCATCATCAATTAGTGCCGCGTTTTCTGAACCGCAGCTCCAAAACATAACTCCGCAGCCTCTTCCAGAGGCGGCCAGTGTACGCAAGCTTTACCGCCATCTCCAAAGTGAAGCCCAGTCTCGCAGGGTAAATCAAGTTGCCTTTTTGCGGACAGAACCCTTTTGGAAGCGCACCAGCAATCCACCCTGGAAGCGCAAGTTCGTTAGCCGGTCCGCTCTTCTTAATCTTATACCCAAGCTCATACAAAGATGCCATATCGCCCGCAGTTATCGACACGGTGAGTTTTCCGCCAAGCCTGCTTTTCACCCATCTCTTGTCAAGCCACATCTCCTTGGCGCTTTCTTTCCCAACGATTACTATGTCATCCCCACTGAAGTCTATCCTCGACAGCGGCTCGGAGTCCTTTAGGCTGATAGTCTTTTCCGGCATGACATAAATATTGCTGCTACTAGTTTATAACCCTAGCTCGAAATGTATAAATCCGCCTTGCGTATCCCTATCCCATGTTTTGGGACTTTGTCGGAGTAACCGCCGCGGCTCTGGTTTCTGCCAGCTTCCTCGCCCAGATACACAAGGGATGGAAAACGAAAAAGATGGATGACGTTTCCGGCTGGATGTTCCTGATAATCCTCGCCGGCATGCTCCTATGGCTCCTGTACGGCATCCACATACAAGATAACATAATCATCGGTGCGAACGCCGTCGGATGCAGTTTGCAGGCGGTAATCCTCCTTATGAAACGCCAGCTCCAGACCCGAAACCCAGCCTTTTCTTTTGGAAGAAAGGCTCTGGATCACCCAAAAGAAACCAATAGTCTTTGCCTCTACCGAAATATAAAAACTCAAGGCCTTCGAGCCAGGCTACAAGCAGATTAAAGAAATATGATATTTACTTATTTTCTCAAACTTTTTAGAATGACCAGTTCGTCATCTGCCAAAACATTCTCCAATGCCTTTTCAATCTCTATATCCAATAACCCTCTCTGCTCAAAGCCGAACTTCTCTTTTAGCACTTCTCTCATCTCATCCTCTGGCGCATGAACCGACATAACCTTTTTCCTTTGGACATAGGCGGCAGCCAAAGCAAAATCATTCATAGCAACAAAGATGCCCCTTACCCCTTTGGAGCTTCTGTATCGTGGGGCGATATAAATGCTAAAGCCAATTATCCTATCCTTCAAAAAGGCAGTTTCCATAACTCCTACCGGCCTGCCACCGATAAATGCAACTATTACCGTGTACGGCTGCCGCCTATTGAGGGAGCTCTTGTAGTACTCTAGGGCAGCTTCTATCTCGTTCGGGGATGCCTCAGCAACATGTTTAGGGAGCCGGTATCCCCTACAGTAAAATCCTATTTCTCCTTTCACATCCTCAAAATGAAGGGAATACCAGCCCAAATAAAGCGACTCGGAATCGCTCTCGTTAAACTTCTTTACCAATGGACCCATGTTAACAATTTTCCTCTCCCCCTTTGTTCCATAGACTTCTTTTAGCACCCGTTCCTTGTTTTGCGCATTCAAGCCCTCAATATAAAATCCATCTGGGAGGTCTTCTAAATTATTGAACATGGACAGAAAGTCAGCCTTCTCAAGCCTTAAATCAAGTCGCATGACTATGCTTACTACCTTACAGATATTTAATAATTAGTCCTTATTATTTCAAGACCAGAAATATAAAAACTAAAACAGCATAATCTTGATAATAACATGAAAATAGAGTTTGGTCTTTTCACAATAACTGCCATGCAAGGAACCTGCCCGATGGGCTTCTTTATAGATGTGGAGGGGAAATGGGTTGAGAGAATCTTTAAACGAGAATTTGATGGCATCAAAACAGAGGACATACTCAAGACCGTTAAAAAAATTACTGATGACCGAGCTGACGTTTATGGAAGCGAGGATCTCCGATGGCAATTCGTAATATCAAAAAATAGTAGTATGCTAAAGTTGATCAGCATCCAAGGAGTCGATGCATGCATACTCCCAGATCTAAAGAACCCTCAGCAAATTGATTGGTTGATAAATTTTCACAATTATCTCTGCGATCTTCTAAAACAAGACAACCTTAAAGTCGAGGAGAAACAAATCTCCAAACAGCTGGAAAAATGACTGAAATGCTCTACATGACTGACAACTACGTAAAAGAGTTCGACGCCCAAGTCCAGGAAGCAGGAGACGGCTACGTCATCCTCGACAGGACAGCCTTCTACCCCCTCGGCGGCGGGCAGGAGACCGACCAGGGCTGGTTGGAACTCGAAGGCAAAAAAATATTCGTTAAGGAAGTAACAAAAAAGGACGGCGTCAAGCACTTCCTCGACGGGGAGGTTCCCCCGAAAGGCGCCAAAGTCCATGGCATCATAGACTGGGACCGGCGGTACGCGCACATGCGGATGCACACCGCCCAGCATTTGATATCTGCTGTTGGCGCGCGCATGTACAATCTTGATACCCGCGGCAACCAGATACATGCCGACAGGTCGCGAGTTGACTTCTACCCAGCACATTTTGACGATGCCGGGCTGAAAAAGCTAGAGGACGAGTGCAACCGGGTAATCGCAGAAAACCATCCAATAAAAATATTCGAAGTCCCGAGAGAGGAAGCAAAGCAGAAGATTGCCAGGGTGTGGCGGGGGTACATCGACCGGGTGCCGCCATCAGTGAAAATCCTCCGCATGGTGGAAATAGACGGCGTAGACTGCTGCATGTGCGCCGGCACGCACATTTCAAACACCTCCGAAATCGGCAGGATTAAAATCCTCGGCAAGGACAACAAGGGCTCTGACATCGAGCGCGTAACTTACACCCTTGAGATGTAGCCAATAACCTTTTAATTCTGGCGACCAATATCCCTCCAAACTCTCTTAAACCCATTAAAACTTCCTTAATCCCCCGGGTTTATATGGCAAGCCAAAAATTCGACCCAATAAAAATCGAGGAGGAAGTCCTCACGTACTGGAAGGAGAAGGACCTATCCGCCCTCCTAAAGAAGAAATACGAGGGCAAGAAGAAGTACTATTTCCTCGACGGCCCGCCCTACATGAACATGCCCCCGCACGTCGGGCACGCAAGGACGAGGGCAATCCGCGACCTGATTCTCAAATACAAGCGAATGAACGGCTACGACGTCCGCCTCCAGGCGGGGCACGACTGCCACGGCCTGCCCATAGAGGTCAAGGTTGAGGAGGAGATAGGCTCAAGGACGAAGGACGACATTGAGGCGTACGGCATTGACAAGTTCCTGGCTAAGTGCAGGGAGCGCGCAGAGCGCTTCGTCTCGGTTTGGTCTGACTTCTACGAGAGGTTTGGCCTCCACCTGTGGTTCGACAACCCGTACATGACCATGGACAACAAGTTCATCGAGTCCTCCTGGCACTTCTTCAAGCAGGCGGAGAAGAAGAAGCTCCTCTACAAGGGCTCAAGGATAGTCGAGTGGTGCCCGCGGTGCGAGACCCCGCTCTCGAACTACGAGGCTGCTGACAACTACAAGGACGTCAGCGACATTTCGGTATACGTCCGCTTCCCAGTCTCCGGAAAAAAGAACGAGCACCTTTTGATTTGGACAACCACCCCCTGGACCCTTCCCGCAAACATGTGCGTTGCGGTCAACCCGAAATTCACCTACGCCCGCGTCAAGCACGGTGGCGAGATACTCATAATGGCGAAGGAGCTCGCCCCGGCGGTCATGAAAGCCTGTGGCATTGAGCAGTACGCCATCCTCGACGAGTTCAAGGGCGAGAAGCTCCTTGGAACGAAATACGTCCACCCCCTCCGTGATGAGGTCCCAATCCAGAAGGACTTCAGGGACAAGAACATCCACTCGGTCGTCTTCGCAGACTACGTCACCCTCGAGGACGGAACCGGCTGCGTCCACACCGCACCAGGGCACGGGACTGACGACTACAACACTGGCGTTAAGTACAAGATATCCCTCTTCAGCCCGGTCGACGAGAAGGGCAGGATGACTAAAGAGGGCGGGAAATATGCAGGTGAGTACGTCAAGGACGCAAACCGGCTGGTAATACACGACCTCAACCAGAAAAAGCTCCTGCTGAAGGAAAGCGCTATCGAGCACCGCTACGCCCACTGCTGGAGGTGCGGGACGCCGATAGTCACAAGGGCTTCTGCCCAGTGGTTCATCGCAGTCGAGAAAATCAGGGACAAGCTCATCAGGGAGAACAAGAAGGTCCAGTGGGTCCCTGCATGGGCTGGGGAAAAGAGGTTCCACAACTGGCTTGAGGGCGCGCGCGACTGGTGCATCTCAAGGCAGAGGTACTGGGGCATACCCCTTCCGATATGGCAGTGCGGGTGCGGGAAATACGAGGTGCTCGGCTCCCTGGAAGAGATACGGAAGAAGGCAAAATTCGAAGGCAGCCCTGACCTGCACAAGCCCTTCATGGACTCGCTCAAATGGAAATGCTCATGCGGCAAGGAGATGAGGCGCGTCCCGGACATCGCCGACGTCTGGTTTGACTCCGGCTCCACCACCTGGACAACCCTGAACTACCCGCAAAACCCGAAGGAGTTCGAGCGCTGGTTCCCAGTGGACTTCATCACCGAGGGGCTCGACCAGACGCGCGGCTGGTTCTACACACTCATGGTCGAAAGCGTCGTCTGCTTCGACAAGGCGCCCTACAAGACGGTCCTGATGAACGACTTCGTCCAGGACAAGGACGGGAACAAGATGTCCAAGTCGGTCGGCAACGTCGTCGACCCCTACGACGTCATGAAGAAGCACGGTGCCGACATCCTTCGCTTCTACCTGATAAGCGAGACCCAGCCCTGGGACCAGCTCAAGTTCAACTGGGACAACGTCCTGATAACATACAAGATGGCTAACATCCTCTGGAACTCCTACCGCTTCTCCAAGACCTACATGGACCTCGCCTCCTTCGACCCGATGCAGAAGCCGGGAGCGTCAGCCGAGGACAAATGGCTCGTCTCAAGGACGAACAGCCTCGTGCAGGAAGTCACGGAGTGCTTCGAGAACTTCGACCTATTTACGGCGTCACGCAAGCTTTCCACTTTCATATCTGACGACCTCAGCCGGTGGTACATTAAGCTCATACGCAACAGGACAGACGACCCGGCGGCGCTGGCTACCCTGTACTACGCAATAACGCGCCTTACCCGCATGCTCGCCCCGTTCATGCCATTCATCTCCGAGGCAATCTACCGCGACCTTGAGGGCGGCGCCTCAGTCCACGCCGAGCCCTGGCCCGCCACGGACAAGAAGGCGATAAACAGGAAGCTCGAGGACTCGATGGAAAGCGCAAAGCAGGTCTTTGAGGCGGTCTCAAGGGCGCGCCAGCGCGCCGGGATAAAGCTGAAGTACCCGCTCAGGACGCTCTACGCCCCGAAGGCGCTCGAGCCTGTTGCCTCAGTCCTCAAGAGCCAGTGCAACGTCAAGGAAGTCGCATTCAAGACCCCCGATGTTTCAATCCGGTGCAAGCCGCTGTTTGCGAAACTGGGCCCCAAGTTCGGGCTTAATGCAAAGGACGCAGTTGACAGGATATCCAAAGCTGACCCGGTTGCCCTCCGGAAGCAGCTGAAGAAGGGCGCCGTCAAGCTCGGCAAGTACGAGATACTCCCTGAATACGTCGAGTTCGAGGATGCCATGCCCAAGGGCATTGTCGCTGAGGAGACTGCCGCCGGCAGGGTCTACCTTGACATAGCCCAGGACAAGGAGCTCCTCGAGGAGAGCCTGGTCAGAGAGGTTATCAGAAACATTCAAGAACTAAGGAAGCTTAACAATTACATGGTTGGGGAGCGCATACTTCTCGAGGTCGAGACCGACAAGGATGCCGAGGAAATTCTGAAAAAATACGACACCCAGCTCACGGACGGCGTTTCTGCAAGCCAGGTGAAGTTCGTGAAGCTGGCAAGGACGCTTGGCGAAATAGGGTATGGCGAAACGAAGGTGCGCATAAACTTCAGGAGGCAATAATGTACTCAAAAAAGCTGGACAATGCTGAACACGGCTTCTCTTTCTCTGACGCACTCCTTCTGCCGGAGGAATCCTCCATAGAGCCTACGCAGGTCAACGTCTCGTCAGTTTTCTCCAAGGGCATACCGCTGAACCTCCCGGTCATCGCGGCTGCGATGGACACGGTCTCAGAGAAGCAGATGGCGGTGACAATGTCCCGCCTCGGCGGCTTAGCCGTAATACACCGCAACATGGGCCGCGAGGAGCAGGCAAGGCAGGTGCAGGAGGTCAAGGACGCCAGCTTCATCAAGTTCTCAGTGCTCTCATGCTCACCAGACTCAACAGTCCAGCAGACCAGAAAGACCATGGAGGATAACAATGTCTCCGGCCTCCCAGTGCTTGAGGGCGACAAGGTCGCAGGGATAATCACCTACACCGACATACGATTCGCCGACAGCGAGAAGGGCAAGGTGCGGGACTACATGACAAAGGACCTCATCACCGTCCCGCTCGACATCCAGATGGACGAGGCGCTCAAGATAATGATGAAGAACAAGATTTCGCGCCTCCCGGTGCTCAAGGACAACAAGCTCATTGGAATAATCACGGAGGGGGACATCCGCAGGGAGCAGGGGCATAAAAACGCCCTGCGCGACAAGACCGGAAGCCTGCGAGCGGTTGCCGCGGTCGGGCCGTTTGACATAGAGCGCGCCAGGATGCTCGACAAGGCAGGCGCGGACGCGATAGTCATCGACACGGCGCACGGGCACAACATGAACGTCGTCAACGGCGCAAAGAAGATAATCAAGGAAGTCAGCTGCGACGTCGTGGTCGGGAACATAGCCACTTCCAAGGCGGCGGAGGCGCTAATCTCAGCAGGCGCTGACGCAGTCAAAGTCGGCATAGGCCCTGGAAGCATCTGCACCACGAGGATAATCGCAGGCGTCGGGGTCCCGCAGCTGTCTGCCATCGCAGCAGTCGCAGACGTCGCCCACGAGCACAAAGTCCCGGTAATCGCGGACGGCGGGATAGTCTACTCCGGCGACATAGCCAAGGCGATAGCCGCAGGCGCGGACTGCGTCATGATAGGAAACCTCCTCGCCGGCACGGACGAGGCGCCGGGAAGGCTCACAATCGTAGAGGGGCGGAAATACAAGCAGTACCGCGGGATGGGCTCGCTCGGCGCGATGGCAACCTCCGCAGACAGGTACTTCCAGGACGGGGTCGCGAAGGCAAAGACGGTCCCGGAAGGAATAGAGGGGCTTGTCCCGTACAAGGGCCCGGTAGCGGATGTACTCCACCAGCTTGTCGGCGGGCTCAGGGCGGCGATGGGATATGTCGGCGCAAAGAGCGTGCCGGAGCTTAAGAAAAAGGCAAGGTTCATCCGCATGACTCCGGCCGGGGTGCAGGAGTCCCACCCCCACGATGTCCTTATAACCGACGAGGCGCCCAACTACTACAAAATAAGATAATTTTTTATAGCCCCGGCGATTATGGTAAACCATGTACATTATACTTGCCGGAGGGGGCAAGCTCGGCGAGTCCCTGGCAGCAATCCTTGTAAAGAAGAAGCACGACGTAGTTGTCATTGAGATGCTGAAGCCCAGAGCCGAAGGCCTTGCCGAGCGGCTTGACGCACTTGTGCTCGAAGGCGACGCGACCAACCTTGAACTCCTTATGCACGCCGGGATAGAAAAGGCGGATGCCGTAATCGCCATGATGGGCGCCGACACGAAAAACCTCATGGTCTGCGAGCTTGCAAAAAAGAAGAAGGTAAAGAAGATACTCACCCGGCTGAACGAGTCGTCCAACATGCAGGTCTTCGTCGGGGTTGCCGACACCATAATCGACCTGTCAAGCGTCACGGTCTCAGCATTCCTGAACGCAATCACAGTCACGAGCGAATACGTCATGGACACCCTCTGCGAGGGGAAGGTCCAGCTCGTCCAGGTGCCGATAGCCGCCGGCTCAAAGATGATTGGCAAGACGCCCTCAAAAATCGAAATCCCTGAAATACACATGAGCATCCTCATTGAGCGCGGGGGCGAGACGATATTCAACCCGTCCGAGACGGAGCTCCGGGAGGGCGACATGCTGTACGTGCTTGCGAAGTCGGAGGCTGTCGAGAACTTTGTCAAGAAGATAAAGAAGTAACATGCGCAGCGTACTATACTATACCGGGCTGTCCCTTTCCATTCTCGGTCTTCTCCTTTTCGTCCCGGCTGCGGCGGCTTATTTACTATCCGAGCCGGTGGCGCCATTCCTCATAGCCTCTGCCGCAAGCATCATCCCCGGGCTGATCCTCCTTAAACTCGGCCGCAGGTCTGACCTCTCCCTAGGGCGGGCGTTCATCTTTGCGACTGCCATCTTCCTGCTTATGGCCCTTGTCGGCTCAATCCCCTTCCTCCTTTCAGAGGGATTCACAGGCGGGCTGCTCGACGCATACTTTGAGTCAATGTCCGGTTTCACCACAACCGGGCTGAGCCTGATAACAAACGTTGAAGCCCTGCCGGGAAGCCTTCTCATCTGGCGGAGCTTCACCCAGTGGATTGGCGGGATAGGCATCGTCGTCCTCTTCCTTTCCCTCCTTGTCCAGCCTGGAATCTCCTCCTACTACCTTTCCAAGGTCGAGGGAAAAGACCAGCGCATCTGGCCTTCAATCGTCAAGACAAGCAGGGAGCAGTTCGGGATATACCTCCTCTATACCGCCCTTGGCGCAGGCGCCTTCATGCTCATAGGCCTCTCCGCTAAGGACTCCATAATCCATGTCTTTTCCTCCGTCAGCACGGGCGGCTTCTCCTCATACAACTTCAGCGTCGAGGCGCTTGAGGCGCTCGGCAACCCATACCTCGTCGACATGGTAGTCATAATACTCATGGTCGCGGGCTCGACCTCTTTCCTCCTCCATTCCAAGCTCCTCCGCGGCGATTACAAGAGGTTCATCAAGAACAGCGAGGTCAGGCTGTTCTACATCATAATCCTCCTGGCATCCGCCATCCTCGCATACGACCAGTACCTTGCGGGGCAGAGCCACTTCATCAAGAACGCGGTCTTCCAGTCGTTCTCAGCCCTTACCACAACCGGCTTCGTGAACATAGACATTGCATCCATGTCAACCCTCGGGCAGTACATACTGGTGGTTCTCATGGTCCTCGGAGGCTCTTCCGGCTCGACATCAGGCGGAATAAAGATGATTCGGCTCCTGATATTCATCAAGTCGCTCTCCTACGCCCTGAAAAAGGCGATACTCCCGCCCGAGTCGGTCATCCCGTTCAAGATAGGCGACAACTCATTCGAGCAGCCGGCGGTCCTCGTCCTCGTCGGCTATTCTCTCCTCTACCTAATCCTCCTGGGGCTTGGCACGCTTGTGATAGTCGCGGACGGGTTCACATTCATGGAGTCCCTGTTCGAGTCGACATCCGCCCTCGGCACGGTCGGCCTGACGCTTGGAATCACAGCAAAGCTCGGCACTGCGAGCAAGATAGTGGTCATCCTTGAGATGCTCCTTGGCAGGCTTGAAATCCTCCCAGTGTTCGGCACCCTGCTCATGCTCACAAAATACGGAAGATTCTCCGAATAGTCCGACCCTTTCTTTTTAGAAAAAAGAAATGGTACGCTATCCAAAGAAAAACTATCTTAGTCCTCGCTCCGCTCGGAGTTATAAAAAAAGAAAAAAGGAGGCAGGAAGAGATATCCTGCCTTTTGCCTCCGCCTATGTGCTTGCGCTCGACAGGTAGAGGTTTGTTATGGTCCCGCTTGCCGACTTGCCCTGGTAGGTGAACCCTATCGTCAGGGTCGCTGGGTCAGTCGTCGAATAAATCGATGACGTGCTCGCCGGCCAGCCCTCTCCCTGCGGGAAGTCGAGGTATATCAGGAACGGGCCGAGATTATCGGCGTTTATATCTGGCGATGCTGTACTCAATACATCATCAGCCTCAAGAACTTTGTGCACCGTAAGCGGGTAGCTCTTGGTGTTCTCGTTCCTTATGCTTGCAGACCAGATGCCCGTGTTGCTGAATGTCTCATTGCTCGTTATGCCGTTGAAGCTGGCGTGCGCAACGACTACGAGGTATTCGTCCGTGTCCTGTATCTGCCAGGCGGTCGTGCTTGTGCCGTCAACGTTTATGGGCGCAGCGCCGTCCATCCTCTTCGCCATGAAGTTAAAATTGTACGGCGTTCCGGCAACCTTTATGCTCTTGACATACCCGGTGCCGCCTGCGTACAGGTCCACAGCGTCGTCCTTCCCGAGGTTGAGCTCGGTGTAGGTGGAGATTGCCTCAACCATCACGGTTGCTTCGCTCTCCTGGAAGTACCTGTACCTGACGTTTGCGACCATCGGGAACCTTGTCTCCCTTATCGGCGCGTCAACCAGGCTGAACTTGCAGCTGAGCGTCTTCTGCCCGTTGATGAGCTTCAGGTCCTCTGCGAGGAGAACCCTGCTCGCGTCATCATAGTCGAAGTCGCAGTCCGCGGTCGGCTCGAAGTCGCTTGACAAGTCGCTGATGTCTACCCTTATGGAGTCTATGACATCAAGGTCGCCGTCAATGCTCTTTATTATCCCGTCGCCGTCGTTCCTTATGGTGAACCTGACGCTTGTCGCGCCGTCGCCCTCAGGGTCTGCCCTGAGCGGGTTCTGCGCTATCACCGACACGGAAATCGGGGCGTTCGAGCACTGGACGCCGGCGTCTATTGCCGTATCGCCGCTCTTCTGCCTCTGCCTCCATTCGTCATTCGGTATGAAGACTACGTCGGCCTGGCCGGATGAAACATAATCATAGCTGAGCCTTGCCTTGACATTTATAGTCTGGGACTCAAGCGTGCCAAGGTCTGCTGGGGCCTTAAGCTCCCACTCAGTCACCGCTGGCGCCTCTATTCCCTCGACATGCTCCTCAAGGTCTCCAAGGCTCTGGACTAGGCTTTCGCCCGCCTTTTTAGTGAGACCTCCAAGGCTTGTTATCTCAGCCTCTGTGCCTGTTGCTTGGGCGTCGCCCATGTTCTCAACTTTCATCAAAAATACAATGTCTTCCCCAACGAGGATGCTTGGTACATCCGGCTGGAAAAGCTGTATCACTACCCCGCTGACATCGTCGGGCGTGCAGGTGCCCATGGCGTCTCCGCCACCGCCTCCGCTTATGCACCCGAGTGCGAGAAGGGGCAATAACAGTACTAGATATCTCTTCATTTATATGCCTCCTTTAAAGGATAGTAGCAGTTTTCGCGCTTCCTCTATTTAAAGGTTTTTATATTAGGAAACCCTTTCTCTTGGGCATGGAACCTGAGGAAATGCCAGAGGGGATACCTGGCGGGGACGAAGAGCCAATAGTCCCCTCATTAGATACCGCGAAAAAGTCACTTATTAAGTCAGGCCTCGGCTGGAAGCTCGGGGTGGTCGTGGTCGCAGTAATCCTAGCAGTTATTATGATTCGGTTCTTCCCGAAAGCGGAGGATACCACCAGCTTTGTCGACAGCCAGACCGAGGGCGTGGTTGACACTGAAACCCGGTTTGTCTCCTCATGCCAGGGCTCAGCCTGGTTCACAAGCGGCTGCAAGGGCCCTCCGTCGGATGACGTAATCGCATCTGCAGAGGGGAACATAGGAACGACAGACGAAGCGACAATCAGGCGCCTTTGCCAGTGCTGGAGTTAAACCTTCTTCAGAAACCTAACGATTTCTTCCCTTTTCTTAATGGTCCAGTATACCGGCTTGCCGACTCCGAGCTTGTTCATTACAACAAAGCCCTCGTCGAGCAGCTTCCTAAGGTACTTGTTGGCCGTAGTCGTAGCCATGTGCGCATGCCTTGCAATCTGGGCAGTGTGCGCAATTCCCTCCTTCATGAGGTATTCTAGTATTTTTACCATCCAAGGGTCGTGCTCTATCATCTTTCACCTCAACAAACCAATGCTCCCTCTGCGTGGAAACCCAATCCATCAGAAGGGAGGTATTTTTATGTGCCGAGCCATTTATAAATCTTTCTATTTCCGCCCAACCTTTATTTCCAGTCGAGACTATTCAGCTAAATATGCCTGGGCGTGCGGCACTCCGCATATCCTGAAAACACCCTCCGGCTTGACCAAGCCGAGCTCAATCCCTATCGCGACAGCCTTCTCGCCGACGAGGTTAATCGAATCCGCGTCCCGGAGCCTCACCCTGACCTGCTCGGGGGTAGCCCTCTCGCCGCGGTAGAACGAAGCATGCGCCTTGAGGTCAAGAATCCGTCCTGTCTCATCGTCCTCGAACACCTTGTCTATGCAGTCGCAGTCGCATACCGCGACGATGACCTTCCTGTCCGCGCGCATGACCTTCATGTACATAACCAGAATTTCTCCGCGCGCTTAATATAATTATCCGATTAGGTATACCCCGCCCAGTATCAGCAGGGTTGCCACGAGCTTTATCCAGAATGACCCTCCGCTCGAATCCTCTTTGACGATCTGCGGCATCACCTTACCCAACACAGTCGTATAAAACAGGACAAACAGCGGCTGCACTGAGACCAGCCCCACGACAAGTGACACAAGGCCGCCTGTCAGCGCACGGATATACATCAGCCAACCCACAAATGCTATTGAAAACGAGGAAAAGACAAGAAGGACCGGCTTTGGGCCAGACACATCCCCCCTAAAATCATCCCTATAACTCTTCTTAGCCCAGAGCGACAGCCCTGCCAAGCCAGCCCCCAAGTAAACTGCACTTATTATCAGGACGTAGTCCGCCAGCCCGGTCGCCCACTTTGTCCAGACATCTATAATCGCCCATATGAACCCTGCGAGCACCATCATCAACGCAGCGTCGCTTCTCTTCAAAATCCCTGAAACCTTTCTGAAGCTTATCAGGACGGCGCCTGCAATCACCATAATGACGCCAGCATAGCCCTGCGCCCCCGCCCGCTCCCCGAGCAAAAGCGCGGCAAGTATGAGCACAAAAATCGGAGCGACGTATATCATGGGCACAACCCGCGACGCCTCCTCGACTTTCAGCCCCTTGAAGTACAGCATTACTGCAAAGAAGTTCAGCGCCCCGATAATTAAGCCCCCGTAAAGGATATTCCTCGGCAGGCTGCCTCCCTGAAACGCCCACACTGCGGCGCCGAATATCAGGTTTAGGGGCGCACCAAGCATGATGACCGACAGCGGGTTCCTTATGTGCCTGTCTATGATATTCTTGTCAATAACATTCCCTACCGCCCATACGGCGCCCGCAGCTATCGCAAGCCAGTACCATAACATAACCCTTTTAATTCTCAGCCCGGTTTATATCAGTATGCGAACCCTCTGGCTCGAAGACAGCAAACTGAAGATGGTCGACCAGACGCTTCTCCCGCACGAGAAGAAAATCATCGAATTGTCAACCGTCGAGCAGGTCGCAGCATCCATCAAGACCATGCAGGTCCGCGGCGCCCCGGCAATCGGCGTCGCAGGCGCGTACGGCATGGCAATTGCAAAGCTCACAGGCTGCGACCTGAAAAAAGCCGCAGCCCTCCTCACGTCCACCCGCCCCACCGCATACAATCTCTTTTACGCTGTCGACCGCTGCCTCAAGTCCAAGGATCCTGTCAAGGAAGCGGCCCAGATAAACACGGAAGAGCTCGGCCGGTGCAAGAAAATCGGCGAAGTCGGCTCAAAGCTAATCAACGACGGCTGTAAAATCCTCACCCACTGCAACGCAGGCGCGCTTGCCTGCCCGGACTACGGCACCGCACTCGCTCCGGTCTACCACGCCCACGCTTCCGGCAAGAAAGTCCATGTCTACGCGGACGAGACCCGCCCCCGCCTTCAAGGGGCGAAGCTCACCTGCTTTGAACTAAAGGAGCATGGAGTCCCGTTCACCCTGATAACTGACAATATGGCCGCTTATCTCATGAAGACACAAAAAATTGACCTCGCCATCGTCGGTGCCGACAGGATAACTGCCAACGGCGACTTTGCAAACAAAATAGGCACGTACTCGCTAGCGATAAACGCCAGCTACCACAAGGTGCCGTTCTACGTCGCGGCGCCGTTCTCCACAATCGACTTCTCCCTGACGTCCGGCGACCAGATAAAAATAGAGGAGCGCCCGCCAGATGAAGTGAGAATCATCAACGGAAAGCCAATTTCGGTCGAGTGCAATGCCTGGAACCCGTCATTCGACGTCACACCAGCCAAGCTCGCCGCCGGGATAATAACTGAAAAAGGGATTTTCAAGCCGTCCGGGCTACCGCAGGAATAGCAGGACCAGAGTCAGGGCAAAATAAATCACGAACAGGGTCTCGTCCCCGTACATCTTCTTCATTGAATGGGCAAGCACGTACAGGTAGCCGATAAAGCCGAGTATTATGCTCCCAAAGAATATCACGAAGTTGGCAAGGTTGTAGCCCATAAGGTACACAAAAGATGCAACCACCGTCGTTGCAACACTCACAAAGAGCATCGGCCCGAAAGAATACCCAACTATCTTGAATATCTGCCGCGGCTCCTCCTTGTATCCGGCGACCTTCGCTGCAACCACCAACACAGCCCAGGAGTACACCCAGAACCCGCCGAGGGAAATAAAGCCCATGAATATGACGCTAGGGAGGATGAGCGTCCAGTTGGGCATGTAGATTACCGGGATGATAAAAGCGCTCGGGAGAAGCAGGAATATGCTGGCGAGTATCCATATCAGCAAAGGGACGTGCACACTTTCCTTGGAGTACTTGACCGCCTTCTCTGGCTCCCGTATCAGCTCCATAATCAGCCCATATGTCTTTCTTAGCATAATACAGGTAAATCTGCCGTCCTATATAAAACTTGACAATACAGTAAAGCTTATACATTAGGCAGACTAGATTAATCTGATGCTTGAGCTCTTCGAATACATAACGAGGACAACTGCCGCGGCAGGCTTCTCCATCCTGTTCGGCGCGGTCGTCTGGCGGCTGAAGATGACCTACCACGACCCGGACGAAGATCTCCACGAAAACGCGCTCAAGCTGTTCAAGGGAGTCTCCTACGGTGGGTTCAAGCTTTTCCTCCTCTACTTTCTCATCATGCCGCTGGTCCCAGAGCTGCCCCTCTCGGCAAAGATGCAGGACTTCCTCCACATCCTCTTCATAGGGCTCGTCTTCATACTCGGCGTCGAGCTTTTCGCCTATGCGTTCACCCACTTTGCGAAATACGAGAAGGAGATTTACGCTCTCGGCATAATCGGCGGGATAACCCGCTCTGAGGCCGTCACGGCGCAGTTCATGGACGAGGTCAAGGCAAACCCGTCCGTAATCCCGGAGGCGGTTGACGTTGTCCTAATCGCCTCGACTGTCATGTTCTACAGGAACGCCCTCCTAATCCTCGCAGCAAGCATCCCACTTTTCTATAAGACTGCAATTCCCCTCTTCGCTATGGCGATCGTCTCAACAATCCTCGTCAAGCGGAGCGTCAGCAGCTCGGAAAAGCAGGACATCAAGCTGAAAGCCGTCTCGCTTAGGACAGCCTTCAAGATTGTCGTCTTCTTCGCAATAGTCACAGCCGCAATAGACTTCGCTGCAAAATACGGCAGCCTCGGCCTCTACGCGATAGCCGCAGTCGGCGCCCTCGGGGGTGCCCTCCCTGTGGTCTTCTCGACCCTGACCATGCTCCGCGTCGAAACTATTTCCCTCGACACCGCCGCCCTGATGATTTTAATAGCCACAATAGTCGCATACGTGAATGACATTCCGATGCTTTACATCTTCAAGCAGAAGGAGTTCGCGAAAAGCCTCCTGAAGGAGCAGTGGCTCCCGCCCCTCGTGGGCATCTTCACGATATACCTGATGATGCAGGGGCTGTCCATTGATTTGGGGTTTTTGGACATACTTTTCCTCATCCCGCCGCTTTACACCGGGGTTGCCGCAGCCGCCCTGGCGGCAGCCTTCGTGACCGTCCTCTACTACCGCAGGCGAAGAACTATCCTACGGCAGCCCCTCCCACCGCCGAAGCCGTATCGTATTCCCCCAAAGCCGGCGAAGAAGCCGCCGGAGCCAGACGAGAAGCCGAAGGGGCCGGACTTCAAGCCGAAGATAGATTCTGACTAATACCGGCATGCCACTGTCAAGCAAACTTTATAAATCTGCAAGATAACCCTTTATCTAATGGACGACCTAAGCGCAATCCTAGAACAGCTATCGAAGGAGGCAGGCAAGAGCGAAGCCGAAATCAAGAAGCTCATTTCCAAAAAGCAGAAGGAGCTGTCCGGCCTGGTCTCAGACGTCGGCGCCGCGCACATAGTCGCGAGCGAGCTCGGAATCCTGCTTGAGTCCAAGCCCTCCGAGCAGTCCCGCTTCAAAATCCACGACCTCATCCAGGGCATGTCCTGCGTCGACATTTTCGCCCGCGTCAGCGCCGTCTTCGAGCCAAGGGAGTTCAAGAAAAAGAGCGGCGAACAGAGCAAGGTCGCAAGCGTCGAGCTAACCGATGAAACCGGCAAAACCCGGCTCGTCCTATGGGGCGAGAACGCAGACCTCGTCAAAAAGCTCCACAAGAACGACGCAGTCCACGTCCACTCAGCATACGTCCGCACAAACCGCGGCGCCGTTGAAATCCACCTGGGCAGCCGGGGTTACCTCGACATCAACCCCGAGGACGCGCCAGAACTGCCCGAGGCCAAGGAGGCACTCCTCAAAATCTCTCACTTAACTCCGGGCGCCAGCTCGGTTGACATGCTCGCAAGGGTAATCCAGGTCTTCGGGACCAGGGGCTTTACCCGCCAGGACGGCGCCGAGGGCAAAGTGGCCACCATCATGCTCGGCGACGAGACAGGGACCATTCGCTGCTCTTGCTGGGACGACGCAGCAGACCGGGCGCAGAAGCTGACCCCGGGCGACCTCATCAAGCTAGAGAATGCCTACACCCGCGCCGGGCTCCAGGGCGTCGAGCTCCAGGTCGGGTGGAGGGGCAGGTTTTCGAAGGCGCCGAAGGCTTCAGCTCTCCCCCCTCTCAACAAGTTCCGCGAGACCTCAGAGCGCGCACGCATCAGCGCCCTCTCCCAGGGAGACCAGTACAAGGAGGTAAAGGCGGCAATCGTCGAAATATTCCCCGGCGAGGTAGTCTTTTCCTTCTGCCCTAACTGCAACAAGAAAGCCGACTCCAAATGCCCGGACTGCGGGGCGCAGCCGGAGCCGATACTCATACTAAACGCGCTTCTTGACGACGGGACAGCCCAAATCCGCGGCGTCTTCTACCGCACCCAGGCTGAAAAGCTTCTCGGCTTCACTGCCAAGGAAGCGCTCAAGCTCAAGGCCAGCGGAAAGGATTTAGTATCAGAAGCTAGAAGGATACTCGGCACGGAGCTCCTCGTCTCCGGCAACGTAAAGCACAACGAGTACTTCAGCTGCCTCGAGCTGGTCGCAAGGGAGGTAAGCCAGCCGAACCCGATAAAGGAGGCAGACATCATAATCACAAGGATTGAAAACCCAATCCCAGTGATAATCAAATAGCCGCCGCCCGGGGTACAGCCCCGGATACGGTCGGACGCGGCCCAGCCGCGCCCGCTGCGCGTGAACAGTAACTCACGCAAAAAGGAGGAAAAAAATGTTAGACGACATAACCAGCCTCCCCGGCGTAGGGGAGCAGACAGCTGAAAAGCTTCGCGAACTCGGCTATGCAACAATTGACGTCATAGCCACAGCCAACCCGGACGACTTTGTCGAAAACATCGGCATATCAGCCGAGAAGGCCAACAAGATGATAGCTGCCGCAAGGCAGATGTACGACGTCACCTTCGAGACCGCAGACCTGCTTCTTGAGAAACGGAAGAGCGTCACCAAGCTCACCACCGGCTCAAAGAAGCTCGACGAGCTGCTCGCCGGCGGGGTTGAGACCAAGTCAATAACCGAGTCCTACGGCGCCTACGGCTCAGGCAAGTCCCAGATTTCAATGCAGCTTGCAGTCAACGTCCAGCTCCCGGTCGAGCAGGGCGGGCTTGACGGCAAGGCAGTGATAATAGACTCAGAGGGCTCTTTCAGGCCTGAACGGGTGAAGCAGATGGCAGAATCCCTCGGCTTAGACTCGGACACAGTTCTGAAAAACATTTCCATAGCACGTGCATACACCTCGGACGAGCAGATGATGATTGCCGAGAAAGTCTATAACATGGCAAAGGACGGGGGCATAAAGCTCCTGGTCGTCGACTCGCTGACGGCTTTGTTCCGCTCGGAGTATACTGGCAGGGGAATGCTCGCCGAAAGGCAGCAGAAGCTGAACAGGCACCTCTCAATACTCCACAAGATTGCCGACGACTTCAACGTGGTCGTCTACGTCACGAACCAGGTCCATTCAAAGCCTGACATGTTCTTCGGAGACCCGACCGCCCCAGTCGGAGGGCACATCTTGGGCCATGCAGCGACCTTCAGGCTCTACCTCCGCAAGTCTAAGGGAAGCAAGAGGATTGCAAGGCTTGTCGACGCCCCGCACCTGCCTGACGGCGAGACAGTCTTCAGCGTCTCAGAAAAAGGCGTGCACGATTAGGGATTAAGCCCCTCCTGCAGGGGCTTACTTCTTATTTTTTCTTTTTCCTCAGCCTCAGGTCTTCCCTTATCGCCTTGGGCATCTTCAGGTCCTTTTCCTCTTCAAGGAGGGTCTCCTCTTCCCTTTCCAGCCTCTCCTCCTCTCTCTCGAGCTTTTCCTCCTCTTTCTCAAGAACCTTTACGTCGTGCTCGAACTCCTTTACCTCTCTGAGCTCTGTCATGAGGTACAGCCTCAGGCGCCGGAGGTGGATGGTAAAAGCTATCAGGAAGACTACAATCAGCGACATGTACAGCGCCGCCAGCTCTACAAGTGGTATGTTTACTCCGAATACGTGCATGCTCTCACTTCTTTCTGCTTTTGGCAGCCGCCTTCCTGTACCTGAACATTACAAGCCCGAGTATTACCAGGGCCGCTGTCGGCAGTACTACCATGAACACCAGGAGCGCAGTCCCGACCGAGGTCGAAACGCTCACCGGCTCACGCTCGGTTATGTCCACTATCTCCACCGAGTTATCTAACTCAATGCCGTTCCTGCTTAGGGTCGCGAATACTGTGTACTTGGCCTGCTTCATGGTTGAGGGCAGGTTATAGTCCTTGTACGTGACGTAAACCCCAGAATCAACTGTCGGCTCGAAGACATCAGCTATTACAGTCCCCTGTTCGTCATTAAGGTTGACCTCTACTGTAACTGTCTGCCCAAGGAGCTCCGCCCTGTTTATTATCGTGTAAATCCTAAGGGAGTCCTTCCTCTCGTTCAGCAGTGTCGGCTCCGGTGCAACGAGGAAATCCGGCACCTCTATGTTTATCCTGACGTCCTCGACTGCGAGCACATCCCCCTCAGACCTGACCAAAATGCTTATGTCCTCTTGCGCAGGAATCTCGTACATCGGCGTAGCAACCTGGAAGTTGACAGTCAGCGTGTCCATAGGCTTCAGGCTCCCCCACCTCTGCGGCTCAGTGACCACCCAGTAGTCGGGAGTCCCCACAAGGACTTCAACATCGCCGTATGCCTTGGTGTCCGTGTTGGTTATCTTCACCGTTACCGGGAAGATGTCAAGCGTCCTGACCTGCTGCGGCACTGAAACATAGTCTATAGAAACGACCGGTTTGAAATCTTCGGCAATCTCGATTACTTCCCTCTCAAGCTCGACTGCGTTCGCCCCTATGGCGAAAACCGAAAGCCCTGGCACCTCAGTCTCAAAGTAAAGGAAGTCGTCGTCCTGGTCTCCAGTTTCCGTGTCGGCAAGGCTCCAATCCTTTTCAAGCCTGTAGAAGTCCACCTGGGACTCATCGATGTTGTTTTTCACTATCCAGTCCTTCGTGACCTTGTACTTTACCCTTACTGCGTCTATGTCCTCTTCTTCTATGTTCTTCTTGTCGACGGTTATGTACTGTGTCTTGTCCTTCGGGACGGTTGGCGCCTCAGGAGTCCCGATAAGCGCCTTGAACTTCAGTTCCACATTCGCCAGGTCCTTATTCGGCTTTATGTAGACCTCCTCTATTCCAATCCTGCTCTTGCCAACTTCCACTTTCGTGAACTCTCCGGCTGGCAGGCTGCCGACATCTATAGTCTTCCTCCTGCCTATCCCGACAAACTCAAACTGCTGGGCAGCGCCCCTGCCGGAGGGCT
Organism: archaeon; assembly: GCA_043822065.1. Lineage (GTDB taxonomy): Archaea > Undinarchaeota > CAZHTU01 > CAZHTU01 > JBDRCC01 > JBDRCC01. Next base: position 88,272 of record JBDRCC010000021.1, read on the forward strand.
CCATGCCGGTGTCAACCTCTACATTGCGGTCGTCCACAGCGTCGCACGTGTCCCCTATCCCATCAGAGTCCTTGTCAGCCTGCGCCGGGTTCGGGTCGTTCAGGCAGTTGTCGCAGGCGTCCCCAACGCCGTCAGCGTCGCCGCCGTCCTCCTGTCCAGGGTTCGCCGTAAACGGGCAGTTATCCGGTGGGCTTGTAATCCCATCCCCATCCCCGTCAAGCACTCCAAACTCCGGGTCGCACGGGTTTCCATCCCCATCATCATCATGGTCCTCCTGCCCAGGGTTGTACAGCGTCGGGCAGTTGTCGCAGGCGTCCCCAACTTCGTCTACCATATCCTCGTCAGTGTCAGCCTGGTCACTGTTGGCGTCCATCAGGCAGTTGTCGCAGGCGTCCCCAACGCCGTCAGCGTCGCCGCCGTCCTCCTGTCCAGGGTTCGCCGTAAACGGGCAGTTATCCGCCGTATTTATTATCCCATCTGAGTCCGAGTCCAGCGGCGGCAAGATTATGTTGCAATCTCTGCATATCAGGTAGTATTGGTTATAAAGTGCAATGTAGTCGTCATAGAGCTGGCTCGCTTCATACTCGATTAAGGTATCCATAACGACAAGGCACGTTGCTTCGGTACCTGGCAGGCAAAGGATGAGCGTGGTATTAATCGGCGGCCTGATTATCGGCTTAGGCTTTATAATATTAATAACCGGAACTCCACCCTTCGCAGCCTCTGCAAAGTGCGGCATAACTAAAATCACTAAAAGCAAAACTAAGCACAGTTTGGGGATGAAATTCTTTGACGTCATGCCCTTTTTATATACTACCTTGTATAAAAACGTCCGCCATTATTAAATATATATAAACCATCTAAACTCCCATGATAGTCTTCGGATTTGAGGTCTCAATACTGCAGCTGATACTTGGCTACGCCGTACTCAGCGGCGCCTGCCTGATATTCCTGGCTGTCGAGCTCTACAAGCTGAGCTCGCTCCTTCTCCTTGAAAAGGGCGCCCTAAGCTCCTTCTCCAGCGGTCTCAAAGAATTCGAGGCGGAAGAAAAAAAGATAGCGCTCGAGGAAAAACGGATATCGAAAGACGAGCGCGAGATAGCCGAAGAGGAAGGCAAGCTCAAGGGCATAATCTCCCGCGCCGGCAAGCGCATCAGGCGCAAAAAATAGCCCTATGAAAGGGTATTTAAACAGCACTTTAGAAAATATATTCGAGGAAATGTGGTTGGAAAATTAGAGCTGTCATCCATCTTAGGCATTGTGATATTTATCCTAGGGGCACTTATCTGGACCACCACCCCCGCTGGGTTCCTAATGCGCGACCACCTGACCGGCTTCGCAACCTTGAACGCCGGCGATGCGTGCACCATCGACAGCGACTGCATATCCGGCTACTGCAGGAACGACTACGACGGCGGGAGCTTCTGCGCGGAAAACTCGACAGCCTGCGTGCATGATACCAGCCAGTACCCCTCAGAAGATAATCCGTTCTCGACAAACATTTCGGACTACAATGGTAGTGATTATCATTGCAAGGATGGTCACTGGTCTGAGGACCCGTTCCAGAACTCAAGGACGTATTCCAGTCTGGACTTCTCGGCCGCAGGCATGAACGCATCAACCGCGGTTACCGTCTTGGAAGGCGCAATCCTGCAGTCTGCGACGCTCTCAGCAAAGTTCAACGGCACCCAGGCATACTGGATGACTTACAGCGCCTCACCCGATGACACCCGCCTCACTTACGACTCAGCAGCGTCGTCCGAGCCTTCTGTCCTCCTCCATCCCAATGGGGACGCCTCAATAGTCTGGACTGACGCAAGGGAAGGGGGAGAGGAGGTTTACTACAAGAAAATAAATGCAACAGGCAGTATGCTGGTCAACGACACACGCCTCAGCGCGGGCGGGCTGACGTCTAGGTACGTCTCCGCAGCCATTGACACCGCAGAAAATATCTATCTCGTTTGGGAGGACGCGCAGGATGTATACTTCAAGAAAGCCAATTCTACGGGCGGGGAGCTCGTTTCACCGACACAGCTCACCAATAGCACTGATGCCTACCGCCCTTACGTAGCCCTTGACAGCTCAGGCAGCATCCATATAGTCTGGTACGACCGCAGGGACTGGGTGAAGGGCGCTGACATCTACTACACTAAAATAGACGGCAGTGGGGCTACAGTCGTCGATGACATGCGGCTGACTACAAGCGGCACCGGAAGCTCCCCAATTGCGGTCGTAGACGCATCAAACAGCGTCCACGTCCTCTGGGTGTCGTCCTCTGAGGTCTATTACACAAAACTCGACAACAGTGGGAACACTATAATAGACGACACCCAAGTCACCTCAACAGGGGCGAAATCAAATTTTCCGCATGCCACGGTCGATTCCTCAGGTAACATCTCCTTTGTTTGGACGTATGAACTCGTTTTACATTCGGTTTCTGAAATATACTACAAGCAGTTAAACCTGACCGGCTCAGAGCTGATAGGAGACACTCAGCTGACATATACTTCTGCTTTCGCACAGAAGCCGAAGATTGTAAACCAGTCTTGCGCGCTTTTTGTTGCCTGGTACGATTCCCGCACAGGTAACAATGAGGTATACTACAAGAAGCTTAACGCAACTGGCGGCACGCTGATTAACGATACGCAGGTGACCAACGATGGCGGCGCCTCCACATACCCCACTGTTGCGGTCGATCCAGACCTAAGCGTCTATATAGCATGGCAGGACGACAGAGCCGGGAACAGCGAGATATACTTCGAGAGGCAGAGCTACGGCTCAAACCAGATTACCGCAACCCTGGAAGTCCCGGCAGCACCGCCGGCGGTTACCCTCAGTAACTCAGGCACCTACTACTCCCTGAATATGACCTCCCAGCTCCAGCAGTACATGAACTCCTACTGCACATCGGGCAACTGTACAATGCCGATAACTGTCTCGGTCAACTCCCAAGCATTGGTAGTCCTAGACAACCTCGCAGTAGTCTACGCGACGATGCCAGTCCTTGACGCGCTGTCAAACCAGACCATTGTGACAAACCAGCCGTTTGTGTATGACATAAACGCCTCTGATTTGGACGGCGGGCCACTTACCTTCTCTGACAATACTGCCCTCTTCGACATTGACCCGGCAAGCGGCGTAATATCTTTCACCCCAACAGAATTTGGCAGCCACTTGGTGAACATCTCAGTATCAGACGGGACCTACTCTGACTCCCAGGTAGTTCTCTTTACCATAAACTCGCTGTCGGAATGCACCTACGATGCCGAATGCCCGTCGGGCTACTGCAGGAACGACTACGACGGCGGCAAATTCTGTGCTGTCAACACGACAGCCTGCGTCCACAATGGAGATCAATACCCGTCAGAAGCTGCCTACTCCTCAAACAAGATAACACTCGCACCAAGCACTTACAGGTGCAGAGGCGGGCACTGGTCTGAGGACCCGTTTGGCAACAACAACACATTCTCTGACGTGTCGTTCATCGAGGCAAAAACGGATAGCTCATCCTTCATCGCCCCCCCTATACGGATGATATTCGATTCCGCGTATATGGACGTCAGCGGCAAACCAATTACGCTTGCCCCCGGCGCTTACATGGGGCCATACACTGACTCTCTCAACGATGTCGCCTTCATAGACAAAGAGACGGTCAACGGAGATACGAAATTCTTTGTTTCAGGCGGCTACTACCAACCAAGTTTGTTCAAATCCGCGGTTGCAGTCTACAATTACTCAAACGGCGCATTCAATCTTGAGAACATGACACTCCTTTATATCAATGAGAAAGCATGTGGCCTCGACGCAACCACTGTAAACGGCGAAACGAAAGTCTTTGTGTCAGCAACGGGCTCTAGCGGAGTTGTGCTGGCGGTCTTAAACTACACAAACGGGAAGCTTTACGTAGAAAACTATACCGCCACTCCAATTGGAACTATTACTGAACAAGAGGTGGCAGTCGCCTTCGATGCCGGAGGGCAGAAAAAGATATTGACCACGCTTAAGCCGAGCCTCAACACAAATGCGCTCATGGTGTTTAACTACACTAACGGCAAGCTATACGCGGAAAACTACACGCTTGTGAACAGCTCAATAGAGCTCATATTTGACGCTGCTGCTGGCGCAATAGACGGCCAGCCAAAGATTTTCATCAGCGGATATTTTATTAAAATGCCGGAGTTTGTGTTTGAGGCGGTATTGGCGGTATACAACTACACCGACGGAAAGCTCTACGAGGAGGACATACTCCGCGACCCAGCCAATACTTATGCATACGGCGTTGCAGTCGCAAACATAAGCTCTCAGCCAAAGATACTGGTTACTGGATACAGTTCTAACTCCAACATCTACACCAGCATCTACAACTACACTGGCGGGAAGCTTTACCAGGAGAACTTCACCACTCTCCGATTGGCGCCGTCTTCCGGTCAGGCGGTAGCACTTGCCGAGTTTGGCGGGCAGGAAAAAATACTCTCTGCCGGATCTGTGACGGACGGGGTTTCCCCTTCCAGCAATACCGATTTCCTGTTCGTTGTATACAACTATACTGAAGGCAAGCTGCTCGTCGAGAACTACACGATCCAGGATAACAACGCAAACTACGATTCCGTTGCCTCCGTTACTGTCGCCAACATAAGCGGAAGGCAAACCGCAGTATTCGTGGGGGACAGCGGCGCGGGAGGCAGCAATATAGGAAGAATTATGGCATACGATTACTTCCTGGAAAACGTTACAGAAACCCCGTACGACGTTTCCGTTGACGTTGGCACCGATAACTCTGTTGAATGGCAGTACACCAGCTATCTAAACCAATCAGTTGCGCCGCACACAATCGACCTAAAGAGCACGCTCGAATCCCTTACACAGACTTGTGAGGATGCCGACCATGACCTTTTCTGCGACTCTATACTGATAGACGTCTCCGTTAGCGGGAGGGGAGTAATAACCCTAGATAACCTCCGCATAGCGTACAGTTACTACCCAGACACCGGCCAGGCTTGCCAGGAGAATCTTAACTGCTCGCTGCGCTACTGCAGGAATGATTACACGGCTCAGAAATACTGCGCGTACAATGCCTCCACCTGCGTCCACGACGGCGATTGGTACCTCTCACAAGGCTTGTTCTCAAGCTTGATGGACGCGTATGGCACGAATAGACGGTGCAACCTCGGCCACTGGTCGCAGGACCCATTCGCCGATGGCAACACTTACGCCTATGCGATCTTCAACAGCAGCTTCGGCGAAATGAGCTCAAACGCCTCCATAATCATAAGGCCTTACAAAGGCGGGAACGTCACCGAAGCCCACTTCTTCGTAACCTCCGAAACCAATGTCACAAACAACACCCTCAACAACGTCACAATAGACGTAGGCAATGACGGCACATACGAGTGGAATTACACGGGTAACTTCACACAAACCCAGTCACCGGTTAACCTTTCGTTCGCATCAACCCTCACAGAGCTTGCAGCAGGCTGCACCAACACAAACGATGCCTATTGCGACGGCATATACATCAACATCTCCGCCAACGGAGCTGGAACAGTAACCCTTGACAACCTCCTTATAGACTACAGGCTGCACGACGGCACCGGCTGTGATGCAGACTACAAATGCAATTCGCTCCACTGCGTCCATGGGACTTGCAGACCGACATACCCCTACCCTAATGACGGGTACTGCGACCCAGGGGAGTACTGCGAAAATGAAAATGCCTGCTGCAATGAAATCACTGTCCTGCCTGCATATCCGCGGCTTCCCCGGCCCGGTCAGATGCCTTCAAGACCGCCTTCAAGCGCGCCGCAGGTAGAGATTGACGGAACCACAGGGGGAGGCGGCGAAAAAGGGTCGATAGAAGGGACTGGAACCAAAGCAGCAATAGCTGAAGACACGGAAGTAATGGCGGAGCGTGAGAGCTGGTGCACCCCGATAGTAATAATAAAGAACGTGGTGCCCGTAGTGAGCATCGTGCACACCGAGGACGGGCCGATACTAATTGAGCTTACCGACTCGCAGGGCGTATCGCTCAAGTGTGTCCACATAACGGTTGTATTCACATCAGGTCAAGTCTTTACCCTGAGGACGAACGAGCTCGGCTTTGCAGAAATAAAGACCTACGAAGGCGATCCGCTCGAAGTAAGGATTGAGGAGGGTGGAATAGCGCTTGCAACACTCAACAAGGATGAGCTGGCAGCCGCGACCACAATGATCTCGCCGGAGGCAGCCCGTCAATTCAGCACGTGGATGGTAATTGCCCTTGTAGTGATGATACTACCCCTTATCTTCTTCTACCTTATGATGCGGCGCTGACCTTCCCGTTTCGCAGAATGAGCTTCCGGTCTATTCCCCTCAGCCCGCTGGTGTGGTGGGTTATTATTATGGTCGTCTTGCCCTTCGTCACCTTCTCGAGCGCACTATAGACTGCTTTCTCAGACGCCTTGTCAAGGCTTGAGGTCGCTTCATCCAACACTATTATGTCGGGATTCTTCAGCACAGTCCTTGCTATGGATATCCTCTGCTTCTGCCCGCCAGAAAGGTTTGAGCCGCGCTGGCCAACACAGGTGTCATAGCCGTGGGGCAGGGACTTTATGAAGTCGTGTATGTTTGCGACCTTTGCTGCCTCCTCTACCTCTTGGTGGGTCGCGTTCAGCTTTCCGAAAAGTATGTTTTGCCTTATCGTTGTGTTGAACAGTACCGACTCCTGGCTTATCACTCCAATCTCCTTTCTGAGGGATGCAAGCTTAAGGTCCCTCAGGTCCTTCCCGTCCAGCTTAATGCTGCCCTTGACTGGGTCGTAAAACCGCATGAGCAGGTCAACAATGGTCGACTTGCCCTCTCCGCTCGGGCCGCTGATAAGCACCTTCTCCCCTGGGTTTATCTCAAAATCAACCCCCCTCAGAACCGGCTTCTTTTGGTCGTAGGCAAAATGCACCCCGCTGAACTCAATCCAGCCCCGCACTCTTCCCAACCTCTTTGCCATCTTCCGTTCCTTCACCTCTGGCGCCGTGTCCAGGAAGCTGAAAACCCGGTCCACCGAGACCATCGTGCTCTGTATGGCTATGTTCACAGTCCCTAACGTAGACACCGGCCCGAAAAGCATTTCTATGTACGCCATCAGTGCGACAAGCGTCCCGAGGGTCATGATACCGACTATCACATAATACCCGCCAAGGGAGAATATGACAAACATCGGCATGAAGGTGACAAAACCTATCATGACGCCAGCCATAGCTGATATCACCGAGATCTTCACGCTCATGTTTATCAGCGACTTAGACTTCTTCTTGTAAAGCTCGAGCTCGTACTTCTCCCTGATGAATGTCTGCACGAGCTTAATCAGGGCGAGCTTCTCCTGCAGGAAGCCGAGGATGTCCGCGCTTCTCACGCGCAGTTTCCTCTTCTCAACCTTAATTTTTTTCCCGTAATGCAGCTGGAGCTTTACGTACAGCGGGAATACCAGCAGGGACGCAAGCGTCACCTTCCAGTTAAGGTAAAGGCAGACGACCAGTATTGCAGTGCCTGTGAATATGTTCAAAAGGACGTTCGTCAGCAGGATTTCTATAAGGTCGTTTATCCCCGCTACGTCAACAACAAGCCGGGTAAGTATGTCCCCAAGCTTCTTCTTGTTGAAAAAGCTCATGCCGAGGCGCTCAATGTGGGAAAACAGCTCCACCCTTACGTCATACGTTATCCGCTCTGTTAGGAGAGTTGACGCGTACGCCATCACAACAGATATCCCACTCCCTATAAGGAATATTCCGACATACAGGCATATCAAGATAACGAACAGGCGCATATTTCCCCCAATCAGGACATCGTCTATCAGTATTTTCATAAGATAGGGGTTTACAACAGAAATAAGCGAGGATACGACGAGAATAGAAAATGCGAGTGTGAACAGCCTCAAGTGCGGCCGTCCGTACTGCAGGACGCGGAATACCTTCCTTATGAATGTAGCTGGCATCTAACCACTAATAAGTTCTCAATATATAAAACAGCACAAAAAATGACGATGTAGCGGACGTCCGCCCGCTACATTTAAACAGTTTTTCTATTAACTAGCTCCTAACTAGCTCCTCCGGTGGCAATAGCTCCCGTGGCTTCTTTGCCTGGCCTGGTGCCATGCCGCAGCCGAACTGCACCGGAATCCTTACTAGCTCTTCCCTTACTGGCAGTGCAGCAATAAGCTCTATCTGCCCTGAGAGAACTTCCCTCTGGAGTACCTCTTCAACTAGTTCGTCTTCCCTTCCGAAGCCTTTTCCTGGTGGCATTGCTGGAACACACACCATCATTTTTAGTTTTTCAAGTTTTTCTTTCATCATAAAATTCACCTATCCTATCTATGCCACCACCTCTATAAAAATATTTCTCAAAACTCCAGGATAAGGTCAAGCCCCGTTCCGGCCCACAAAATCTTGGAATACTCCGCATAATGGCGCTCCAAGGCACCCCCTTCCTGCAAAAGTTCCAGGTAGGACGGGTACTTCTTCCGCAGCTTGCGGTAGAACATTCTCAACTCCGGCACGCGCTCTTCCACAACAGGCTCGACTGCATCAAAAAAGCCATCCTGGGCGCAGAGGCTTGAAAACTTCTCACTGAGGCGCGCCTCGACGCCCGGGTCAATACTTGCCGTGAGCTCTCCGAACATCGCAAACCAGTCGACGCACGTCAGGTAGTTCATAAGCCTGAACCCGCTCCATTCAGAAGTCCGCTTAAACCAAGCCACAATGCCCTTGTCATCCACCTCTAGAACGCCCGAAATGAACTCCTCCAGGTAGCCCTTCCCAAATTCTGACCCGACAAGCCCCCAGGCAAAAAAGTCAAAGAAAGAGTCTAGCGAACGTATCACCCAAGCCCCAACCCGCGCATCCCGTTCGCCCCTCTCCATTTTTTTAAGAGCCGAAAGCTTCCCACCTATTTGCGGAGTTACTGCAGGCAGCACCCACCCCTCTTCTAGTATCTTTGCATGGCAGAGGTAGTGCAGAAAAATCGGCTCGTGCGCCTTCTCGTACGGCAGGTGCTCCATGACAAAAGTGTCGCCCTGCAAGTCGGCGACCCAATGAACCCCTTCAATAAGCCTAACTTTAGACATGAGCCTGAGCTTTTTTGCCCCCATCTCAAAAATCTCGTCGTACCCGGGCATTTTATACAAACACGAAGCCGAACCAGGCCGTTGCTATCCTGAACGAAAGCCAGACAATCGCGGTGTAGCTTATCAGCTTGGCAACAGTCACAAGTATTATGAAATCCCGCATCTTCATCTCGCTCAGCCCGGCGATGAACGCGACGATGTCGCCAGGGAATATAGGGAACAGGACGAAGATGAACAGTATTATGTTCCCATAGTAATCCCAGAATTTCTGGAAGGCGTCTATCGCCTCCTTGTCAACCCTCTTGTACACCCAGGCCTCCCTCAGCATCCTTGCCGTGTAGAAGCTCACTATGAAGCCAAGGGTGTTGCCGAGCAGGGCCATGATGACTATAGTGTACAGCTTCTGCTGCCCGAGGACCGCCGCCCCGCCAATGACCGGCTCGGTTGGGAATGGGATAAGGGTGCCTGCAAGGAACGCCACAAAGAATATTCCCCACGGCCCGTAGTTCTCCGCGAGCGCAATACCCTTCTCGACGATGACCGGATTATTCAGCCCCCACTCGCGCAGGAAGTAAAGCGTCAGAAATATGATGATCAGCGAAACCACTGACACCATTGAGAAAATCTTGAAGTATTTTGTCTTTGTCAGTTTTTGCCGCATCGCATTATATAATATAGAACAAAGCTATAAAACTATTTCCTCAATTTCTTGTACTCTAAGTACGAGTATGCCATCACATAAATCAGGAAGAAAATTATATACCCGACTATAATCAGCGCGGCGTGAGCCTTAAGCCACAAGGCGAATAAAAGCACAACCCCCGTCAGCTGGAGAAGCCTTCCGCCAACTTTATTCGTCCTCTTCCACACGCCTTCGTCGGCCAGCGCCCACGGCGTCCGCATCCCAATAAAATAGTTCCGCCTGCTGTTTATGCAAAGCTCCCCTGCGAAGTACAAAAGCGCCAAAAGCGCCGGCGCCATTGCGAAGTTCATGGAAAAGCTCCTGCCAAGGTTTGCGAAAAGGGCAAGGGCATAGATGTACGCCATGAACAGTATCATGACAAGCCTGAACCGCATGTACTCCCCCTCAAACTTCTTGAAGTTCTCCTTGTAGACCATTATCTTCGGGATAAGCATGAACAGCCCAAGCACGCCCAGGTTCACAAGCGGCAGAAGGAACGTGCCCCAAAACCTTGGCATATAGCCGTCAACTTCGCCTGCGGCGTTCCAGTGGCTCGCCATCCTCTCCGGCAGGGACGGATACAAAAAAGCCCCGGCTAAGAAAGTTACAGCTATGACTGCCAGTGCAATCCAGTCTTTTTTGCCCATATTATGCCATAATGCGGGCCTGCTACTAAACCTTTCCGTAATTCTTTTCGTAGAAGTCCCTGACTTCCTTCGGCGAGGGGATTTTGCACTTTTCCCAGGCGCCGATAATCTCCTTGAGCTTCTCCGCGCCTGTCTGCCCCTTGAACAGGTCCTTCATGAAGCCAGTCCGCTCCATTATGTCCCGCTTCCAGAACTCGATTATCTGCTCCGGGGTGTAGAACCTTAGCAGGTTGAACCTCTTGCTGAAATCCTTCATGCCGTGCACCTGCTCGAGCTCCTTCGGGTCAGGCAGGAGATACCCGTAGCACTGGTGCTTTATCCACTTCTTTATCTTCCTGTGCTCAATAAGGTCGACCAGCGCCTTTGAGTCGCGCACCGTTATCTTCTCGCCCTGCCCGAGGTACATCGGTTCGTCCCTGTCGTTCAGTTTTGATTTTCCGCTGTCGTCAAGGACTGGTATCTTGTTCCCGTGCTCATCTTCTTTCAGTACCTGATTCCCGTTAATGTCGAACTCGCCGACGCTTCCGGCGTTTACTATGAAGAACACGAGCTTCCCGCCCTCGCCAAGCCCCATATCAGAGTACATCTTGAGCTTCAGCAGCGCCTGCTGGCTCTGTTCGCGAACCATGAAGTCGGTAGCGGCATAAGAGCGCACCCGCGTTCCTGTCTTCTGCCCGAGAATCGCAGATGTGATAATCGTCTCACAGCCCGAGTCCAGCGCCACAGCCATCACAGGGTCTGTCACTCTGAACGCCGGATCCAGAACCTCGAACCTCTTGAAGCTGAGCGACTCGCTCTTGAGGTACTTCTTCCTCCCGCTTCCCCAGCCCGGGTTCAGCTCGCTGAACAGGAATATGAACCTGCCGTTTGTTGTTCCGGACGAGTCATACTTCGTGCACTGAAGGCCCCCTACCTTTTGCCCTGGAATGACCTCCGGCACCTTGACATCGTGCCCGGCAATCTTCTTCATCACGTACCGCACGCCCTCGCAGTCGATGTTCATTGCAAGGACAACCGGCCTCTTGCCGTTCGGACCGGTTTCAGCCGACTTCATAAGACCCGGCCATTCCGGGCTGTCAGGGACAAGCCCCTGCGACTTTGCAAAGCTCGCAGCTTCGAGCCCAATCAGTTCGGCAGACTTTATCTTTCCGTTCTTGCCATACTCAGGCTTCCCAAGGAGCGCATCGTCCTGCTCCAAGTCAGGCCCGACTGACAGCGTCGTCTTTCCCGTCCCGCTCAGGCCCTTCATCACCCGGTCGCTCGTGCAGCCGGCGTGGTACGAGACCATCCCGTCGCCCTCGCCCCTGTTCCAGACAAGGGTCAGGTGCGGCTTCTTGTAGGCGCCGCCAAAATAGTCAACTCTAAGGCTCATCACCCTGCGGACGTCCTTGTCCATGTCGGAAAGGTCATAGAGCGTCAGCGGTGAGTCAGGGTCGTACTGCGGCCAAACTGCTTTGAGCCGTTTTTGGTACTCCTCAGGCAGCCGCTCCTGGACAACATAGTTGAAGCACTTTGGCTTGACCCCTTTTTTCGGGGGAAAAATCATGAGCTTTATCATCCATGCCATGTACGCGGCGTGCGGGTTCTCAATGCTCGTCACAACCCTGACGCCGGTCTCATACTCTGACTCTCCCTGGATTCCGTCCTGGACTATGACCTTGCAAGTCTTCAAATAATCCATCACAATCTCGTAAAGCTTCTTGCCGACCTTCGGATCGAACCTGTTCTGGTTCTTGCCGAGCTTGTAGCTTGCAGGGACCATGTAATTCGCCTTGTCCGGCCTCCTGCCCATCTGCGTCGAGGCGAACAGGTACTGCCCGTCCTTGGTGAAGACATAATACGGCTTCAGGAACTGTTTGAAGAATTCATCATTTGGGTTTAAAGTAATCCTCTTGTCGTCCAGCGCATATCCGGGTTGAAATTCCATTGGCTTACACCTCGAAAGTCTTCTACTTAGCTGGGCGCACTATTTAAGGTTTTTCTTCCGCTGGAGTGCTGCTGCCTCCCGAGGTTATTTTAGCATACCTATACCTACCAACGGAACTAAAAGTGCAGAGGGGCATGCCGCCTTATAAAAAATTATACTATGCCAAGCCGCCTTGCAGTTTTGGTTAGTATATCAGCGCACTGCAGGACCTGCTCAATAGGGCAGAACTCCTGGCTAGTGTGGGCGTAGTCCAGGTCCCCAGGCCCCTGGACGACAACCTCTATCGGCACCTTATGCTTTTCCGATGCCAGCTTCAGCCAAAATGCTTCGCACGGGCCCATCGAGATTGTTTTTGCGCTTCCAAGCTCATTTTTTGTTGCTTCAAGCGCCTTAGAAATGAAGTCTGACTTCGTGTCCTGCAGATATCCCCGTGTCTTGAAGGAGAACCTTACCTTGCACTCAATTCCACCATCCTTTGATGTGAGGGTCAGTACCTTTTGCTTGAGCCCGTAAACCGGATCCGGCTCTGTAGAGGTCGTGGCATCAGCGCTTCCAAACTGGCTCTTAAACCTTTTTGTAACTTCCCTGGAAATATGCTTCTCCATGTCCTTGAGCGGGTAGTCCGGGACTGTCCCCCACGAGCATAATGCAATGCCCTTGTTTGCCGGGGTGAGACTCTCACCCTTTTCTGCCTCAACAGCTGTCTTAAGCTTCAGGAGGAAGCATTTCATGGTCGGGTAGGGCCAGTCCCTTGGGAGCGTCTCCACGCCAAGCACGAAAGGCACGCCCCCATGTGAAAACAGCCCGCGCCCGTTGGTCTGCCTTACAAGCTCCCGGATTGCGCTCTTGCCCACCCCTGAATACGAGTGTGCTGATTCCCCCTCCACCTCAACCTCCTTTACCTTGCCGTATACCGCCATCTGCGGCGCCATAGGGTCGTGCGCCGCCGTCAGGCTTTCAGAGTAGAGCGGGATGCCAGGGCGGATTTTTTCAAGCGAATAAACTGCCGGCAGGACCTTGAGCAGGTCGCCCACGGCATTCTTCGACTTAACCTCGACATTGAATATCATATAGCCTATCCCAGAAACGCCGACGCAAAGCCTCGTGGGCTCAGTGATGTGGACATAGTCCGGCAGGAAGTCCGGACGGTGTGTAACCGAGTGGTCCGGAGACAGGCCGACTAGCGCCCTCACGCCAGCAACATTCGTCTCCTCATTCTTCGTGTAAACCGCGCCAATAGTCCCGTTCAGGCTGGCCTCCCCGCTTAGCACGGCAGTGATTGCCCTCCTGTGCGCCAAAAAGATGCTCGCGACTCCGCCCTTCATGTCGCATGCCCCCCGCCCGTAAACATTCCCGTGAGAAATCTTTCCGCTGAACGGGTCTGCCTTTTTCAGCCTGTAGTCCTCGACCGTGACCGTGTCAACGTGCCCAAGCCAGAGGTAATACGGCCTGCGCCTTTTCTCATTCTCAAGAAGCACCAGGAGGTACTCCGGCTTTCTGATAAATCTCACGTAAATGCCTTTCCGGCTTCCAAGCCCAGAAAGGAAGCGCTTATACTCCTTCTCTAAGAAGTCAAGGACCTTGTCGCTTCCGCCCAAATCGCATACGAGCTCCCCACCCCGTCTGAACCACTCAACGCTTGGGATCTTCACAAGCTTGCTTAAAAGCTCAGCCGCCTCCGCGTAATCCTTGCTGTTGCGCACCATCAAGCTGATACTTGTTGCGTTGGGTATAATAATCTTTTCCCGAACGCCGCCTCCAGTCAAACTCTCCATCGGAAAAGCACCCTTAGAAACCCATATAAACGGGCAAACTTTTATCATAATACGTGCGCCTAGCAGCCACATTTATTATATAGGGGGTTAAGAAATGAGATCGAATCTTTCAGACCATCGAGTAGACATCTTTGGAGCAAAACACATCCTGTTTGTTACCCTCTTAGGATTGGCGCTGATGGCTGCTAGCGTGAGCGCTGCCTGCTCCCCCGGGCCGGGAGAGTTCTGCTTCCAGATACCTGACCAGCCGACATGTACTGGTGCCGGATGCACATGGACGCCTCCAAACTACATCTACCGCGGCACAACAGTTAACTCCTCAACAGGCCAAGCCATCATCCTCGTCAACGTAACTGCGAGCACGCCCTCCTTCTTCAAGTTCGCAGCCCAAATGGGCATGGACCTTTCTGCAATGAACTGCAAAATCGACGAGGTTTCAAACCTTACCGACATAAACGGCAACTTCTCGCTCAACGTTTCAACCTTAGGCGCGCTTAACCCAGCATCAAGCTGCCAGTTCCAGGGAGGGATGTACCCTATAACAATAACGGCACGCATGTATGATGACGTAGGCAACGTCACCTTCCTCACCAAGGAAGTCATGCAGCCGAGGGACAGGTCAATGATGCCTGCGCAGGCGCCAGACCTGAAGCTCTTCATGTCCCCAGCGGCAAACCTCTTTATCAGGCCTATGTGGAAGACTGAATACTTCGGTGCGGCTGACTCCGCAGCAGGAAACTGCACCTTTGAGATACAGGTCTACGACAACAAGACCAAGACACAGCTCTCCTTTGAGCAGGCTATCAATCTCTCCATAGAGGACGGCGGCTGGAAGCACATAGTCCTCCCCGCAAACCGCACCTACATGGTAACAATGATGACGTTCTCCAGCGCCCCAGGGTGCGCCCCGGTAGAGGGTCCGCCGGGTGCAGAGTTTGTCGCGTCGCCCCCACAGTCATTCATTTATGACACAAGCATAGCGGCGAGCTACGGCGCAACAAAGACAATCTACACAGAGCCCATGCTCAACTGGACCGCAGTCCAGATAAACGGAACGATTTCAATGCCAGCCGGCGAGCATGCCGACGTCGTCGGGCTTGTCGCCCACGTAGTCCAATCCGCGGCTCCGTACGGCCACGGCCTCGGTCAGGGCATGATATCACCGCAGACGGATGCCCTTGCAAGAGACACTGGCGCCTACAACTTCAGCCTCCCGGGCTCTGCAACGCTCCAGTACATACTCGAGGCGTCAGCATACAACGCAACGACAAACACCTGGTACGTCGGCTACAAGCAGATTGTCACCTCAACCGGTCCGCAGATTGCAGACTTTACGCTCTATCCTGCACTCGGCAGGGCGTCAGTCGCTTCAAACGCGTTCAATGACCTGAACAAATCAATCATGAACTTCACTTTCCACGACTCAGGCAACGCCAACAGGTCGACTGACAGGGCTGGGGACATGAAGCTCACAGTATCCTACCCGGACGGCACATCAATCGACTGGATGCTCTTCAGCGACAGCGGAAGCGTCCTTCAGATGCCCATCCCGCTCTATGCGAACATAACCTACAACGCCTTCAGCCCGAGCTACGCCCCGAGGAAAGGGACGCTCAACTACACCGACCTGCTCGGCTACAACTCCACAGGGAACATACCAATCTACTTCAAGTCCTTCGACATGAAGCCCCCCGACGGCGGCAGCTTTGTGAACACGCCGTTCATGTACTTCTTCAAGTACGAAGCCGCCTGCAACGCGCCGGTGGTAAGCAGCCTGCAGGACCTCACTGCGCACCCGTGCTACCTAAACGGCCCGTTCCCGGCAATCGGGTTCTTCCCTGACATGGCAGCGACGGTCGAGAAGGTAAACCTGATAATGATAACCCCGACCAGCCCGCCGATAATGAACATGTACGTCGGAGTTGAGCTCGTCGAAACCGGCCCGCCGGACATTGAGTATTTCGAGTCCGCGATTGACACAATCACAACAGGCGCCAACATCGAGAACATCTGGAAGTTCGGAAGCAAGGCGCCGGCAATATACGACTACTCGCTCGTCGGGGTGCCGGTCAACATGAGCCAGCTCAACGCAAGGGCAGGGTTCACGTCAAAGATTCCCATGCTCTACGACGACAACTGGAACATGGTCTGGAACGGCAGCCTGCCGGCGAACGAGAACGCCACCAACATCCCGTCCGACTTTTCTGACTACCCGAAGGACTTCTTCAACGCAAGCAGCCCGATGGCATGCACGGCATCCTACACACCTGGCACGACATACTGCTACTACAACGAGTCGGTCCAGATGGTCTGGTGGAGGTTTGAGCACTTCACAGGAGTTGCTCCGGGCTACACCGGCAGCGCAGGCGACTCGCCGAACGTGACCCTCAACACTCCGCTGAACTTGACTTACACCAGCAACCCGGCGGTCCTTTTCAACTTCACAGCATGGGATCCTGATATAGCCCCGGCAGACCAGGAGAACCTGACCTGCTACCTCTGGATGTCGACGAACATATGCGACGACGTATACTCAATTGCGGCGCCGCCAAACGTCACCCAGAACAATACCGCAACGTCAATGTACCGGACCATCACGTCGATGTATGACGGATGCTATGAATGGTACGTTAACTGCACCGACGGGTTCGGCAATGCTGGCTGGCCTGCAAGCCGCCGCCTCTACGTAGACACGTGGAACGCAACCACAAGCGTCGGCCACTCAGCGACCACCTGGTACACGTCTGCCACTATGAACATAACGTTCACGTGCACAGACCCGACTGCGGCGGGCACGCCGTCCGGGTGCAATGCAACCTACTACAGGTACATAGGCACCACCGGCTGGACTGCATGGACTGCATTGGACACTAGCAGCCTCACTGTCGGCGCCGACCTGCCGTACGAGGGCAACCTGACCTACCAGTACTACTCGCTGGACAAGACTCAAAACAACGAGTCCATCTACCTTGACGCCGCCCAGACGACCAACGTCCTCTGGGACAAGACAACCCCAGTCGTGACAGCATACAGCTACCCGAGCCAGACGAATGGCACAGACCCGTATGCAAACTACTCGCACTTCAACGTCACCGCGGTTGACGCATCGGACGAGGCGCTAAGCTGCATACTGTACGTCGATGACATTGCGCGGGCAAGCAATCTGACCGTCAGGAACAACACTGCCACGAACATGACCAGTGCTGGAATCCAGCTCGCGGCAGGGACCCACACCTGGAACGTCACCTGCTCAGACCGGGCGGGGCACTCGAACTCAACCGCGATGAGGACCATCGCCATTGACGGCGTTGCACCGGCGACCTCGGTTGTCTGCAACGGCGCAGCCTGCTCGCAGACCAGCTGGTACTCCAGCGACGTAACTCTGAACTTCACCTGCACTGACACCGGCGTTGCCGGATGCAGCGTCGTAGGCTACGCAGTCACAGGAGTCGCAAGCTGGACTGGAGTCTCAGCTAGCGGAGCCGGCTACCTGCTCAGCTCAGAGGGCAACAACACAGTCTACTACAACTCCACCGACGCCTTCGGGAATGTTGAGGCGACAAACACTCTCAACATCCTCATCGACAAGGGCGCCCCGGGAGTGACTGCAAATGCGCCAGCGCACTACTCGAACACAAGCAGCACGTCGTTCAGCGCGAATTTTACTGCAGTTGACGCCGTATCCTCGGCTATGATCTGCAGCCTGATGCTCGACGGCACGACAGCCCAGACGGGCATAACTGCACCTAACAATACTGCAGTCCAAGCCACAACGCAGACCGTTGCAGAGGGCGGCCACTACTGGAACGTCACCTGCGCAGACTTGACAGGGCTTACGAACTCGACGTCGATCCGGAACTTCACAATGGACGCAACCGCGCCGTCTGTTTCAGCGGTAATCTCGCCGAGCCTGACTGTCAACAACACCTACGTCCTGCTGAATGTGACTGTCACAGATACGACAGTAACTCACGGCCAGTTTACCCTGACAAAGCCTGACACGACAGCCGTGACTGCAGACCTTAGCGTTGGTTCGACTAACCGGCTTTACAACCGGACCTACGTCGACCAGAACGGCACCTACTCCGTGACCTTCAACATAACTGATGCTGTTGGCCTGCAGACTATTACCTCAAGCTACTCGTTTGCGGTAAAGCAGCCTGTCCAGGTTGTCATAAACGTCACCAACAGCACTGGCAGCTCTGGCGGGGTAATAGTTGAGTTCGTCGACCCGGCAACAAACCAGACAATAAATTCAACTAGCAGCACAACGTCGAACACTACCCAGCCGGCAACGGCTCAGCTGAACATAAAAATAACTGACACGGCGACGAACGTCTCATTCCTGCTGCCAGTGAACACAAACTCAGACGTAAGCTTCGCGCCTACTGCGCAGAAGGAGAACGCAAGCCTGGCGGCAGCGCCGACGGGAGTCAATGCCTCGATAGTACAGATGTTCTCGCCGAATGTCTCAGTCGCGGCGACAGCCTACCTGTCGTTTAACTATTCGCAGTACGGCTACTCCGACACAGCCGCGGCGAGCCTGAAGGCGTACAAGTGCTCGAGCTACAACTCGACGGCAGGCGTCTGCAGCGGTTCGTGGACTGAGCTAACAAGGACGTCCCTGAACACCGGAACCAAGATAGTCACCTTTGAGATTGGAACGACCTTCTCGACTTTCCTTGTTGGGCTGTACACTGCCCCAGCAACCTCAGACACCGGCGGCGAGGATATCACGAGGACGAGCCCGTGGGGTCCATCAATCCAAGACACCGGCGAAAAGGAAGAGACCCCTCTTGAGGAAGCCCCGGAGGCGCCGGAATTGGTATCTGAGGAGGAAGCACCGCCAGCTCCGCCTACCGTGCCAGTTAAAGAGCCTGAAAAGGCTCCGCCAGCAGTCGCAACGGTTGAGGCGCCGCCCTACATGATAGTAGGCGTTGTAATCTGCGTCCTCGTCCTCGTCGGCGTCTTTTACTACGCCGTCGGGTCAGGCGCGAAGCCAAAGGCGAAATCCAGAAACTGATTGCAGGCGCCAGCCTGCAACCTTTATTTTATGTCCCCCTAGTGCGCGCTCTGAAAGCTTATAATCTTCCGATACATTAACTAAAGCGATGAAAGACCTAAACTACAAGCTCGACAAGGCAGGCGCAATAAAGATTCACGAGGTATTCCCTGAGGCCTGCAGGAACGCGCTGGCAAGCGCAAGGAAGGTTGAGCTGAACTACCAGGTCCCGCGCGACATAATAATCGCAGGAATGGGCGGATCCGCCATAGGCGGCGACCTTCTGAAGGAGTGGCTCCCCGACCTAAGCATCACAATCGCCCGCGGCTATGACCTGCCGCTCTGGGCAGACAAAAACACCCTCGTAATCGCAAGCTCGTACTCCGGCAACACGGTCGAGACGCTGTCAGCACTTCAGCAGGCAATAGAAAAGGGCTGCATGGTCGTTGGAATCTCCGCAGGCGGAAAGCTTGAGCAGGTTTCCCTGAAAAGCGGGTTCCCCCTGATACGCCTGCCAAAGGGCTACCAGCCGCGGTATGCCGTTTCCCATTCATTCTTCAGCCTCGTCGCAGTAATGGAAAAAATAGGCCTTCTCTCCAAGTCCCTCAGCATCGAGACCTCTTTCGAGGCGCTTGAGAAGATGCGCGACGAGCTGAAGCACAGCACCCCGGCATCAAAGAACCCTGCCAAGGAGCTTGCAAAGAAAATTGGCAAGCACATACCGCTTGTCTACTCATCCGACCCGCTGAACTCAGTTGCGATGAGGATGAAGGCGGAAATAAACGAGAACGCCAAAATCCCGGCGTTCTGCAACTTCTTCCCTGAGCTGAACCACAACGAAATCGTCGGCTGGTCCTCCCCGCTAAGCAGGCAGTTCTTCCCGGTCTTCCTCAGGCACGGCTTCGAGTCCGAGGAGATGAAAAAGCGGATAGAGTTCACCAAGCGGCTTGCCAAGAAGAAGACTTCGATTTACGAATTCCACGCACGCGGCTCGACAAAACTGAGCCAGATGCTCACCGCCCTATACTTCGGCGACTTCACCTCCCTCTACCTCGCGCTCATCAACAAGGTTGACCCTACGCCGATAAAGGAAATAGAGGCGCTGAAGAAGTACCTCTCAAAAAAGTAATTAAACGATATCTTTTTCGTTGATCAGCACAAAGCCGCCCGACCCTTTTCTTTTTGGAAAGAAAAGGGTACGGTATCCAAAAGAAAACCAATAGGAAAAACGTCGACGAAAAAGAAACTGCCGTAGTGCAGGTAATCTCTCTTAGCCGAAAGAATCAAACGATATCTTTCTCGTTGATTAGCACAAAGTCGCCTATTGCGCCGACTGCAGAGAACGGGAGCAGTATCCTTCCGCGCTCGTCGGAGATTATGTTCTCCATCTGCTGGGTAAGGTATTTTGTCGGCTCGACTATTATGTTGATAAGCTCTCCAGTAGACAGATCCGCAGTCACGTCAGAGACCTTTCCAAACATCTTTCCGCCTTCGCTGACGACGGTCTTCCCTTGCAAGTCTCTTATCAATATCCTGGCCATGATATCACCGAATCCTATATGGAGCTACTATTTAAATCTTTTATTCTTCCAGCCCCTTCAAAACATCCAGCACCTTCCGCCTAAAATCCCCAATTGTGCCGTCGTTTAGAACCTTATAATCCGCATTCTCTATACCCTGCCGCACTCCCCACGCCGCTTCACGCGCGTCCTTCTTCAGGAACTCCTCATAGCTCTTGATGTCATCCGTCCTCCCCCGTGCCTTTGCCCTTTTGAACCTCAGCTCAGGCGGGCTGTCAATGGAGACAACGACAATGTCCGGAAAGAATTTTCTGAACTCCTCTATCTCGTACAGGCTCCTTACGCCTTCGATGCAGCTCCTTTCAGCCTTAATCTCCGGCGCAAGCCGCTTTGCAACAGCGCCCATGCCCTCAAGCTGCCTGAGCTCGTTTGCGGCCATACCTACGTTTTCGACATTATACTCCAGCCCGCGCCTCTTCAGCTCCTTCTTGAAAACAGAGTTCATGTAATACGCTGTGTATCCGTTCTTCCTGAAAACCTCGGACGCCTCCCCCTTGCCCGAGCCAGGCATCCCGATAAGCGCAACGACTATCATAATCCCAGTGAAGCGCAACTAATCTAAAAGCTTGTCCGTCCATGCCAGAAGGTTTATTAACCCAAAGAGTCAACATACATTTATGGCAAAGATAGACAAAGCAAAGATAATTCAAGAGTGGAAGTCCAAAGAAAAGCTTGGCCTGGACATAGCAAGGAAAGCCGAGGAGTGCCTCAAGCAGAGGGACTACGAGTTTTTCGACTTTGCCTCGATACTGTACATCCACGCGTCAACCGCATTCCTCCGCGCCCAAACGAAAAAAGCGGCTTTTTCAGGGAATGAAAACCCCATGATATTCTGCTTAAACATGCACTTGAAATCCAAGAAAAAGATGCTTGAGGCGCTGGAGCAAACCGCCGAGACAAGCAAAATTGCGAATGAGGAATGGATGCAGATGGGCGAGGATTACAAAAAGGGCGTCGAGAACGACACTAAATACGTCCCGATTATAGCCGAGAAGATAGACCTCCTTTGGAACATCCTGACGAGCGAGGGCATCCTGTCAATGCTGGAGGCTGGCGGGCTTGACAACAAGGCATTCCCTACCGGCTCGGATGAGTTCTTCGAAGAGATTAAGCTGCGGTCTGATGACTTCGTCAAAGAGGTCACGAGCCAATGCGAGAAATACTCGCTTAGCAAGCTGGAGACTGCAGCATTTGTCGACTACCTCGGCGCGCTGTTCGTGTACTCAATACGGACCCCAGAGCAGCTCGAGGCGTCCTACCGCGACCTTGCAGGCAGGGCCAAGCTACGCAGGGACATGGATGTCGTAAGAAAGCGCAGTGCAAGCTACAGGATATAGCGCTATTCCGCCATCTTAATAAATCCTGAAATATTATCTTCCTCATGCGCGCATTTATCGCGGTCCCGATAAGCGACGAGTCCAAGGAGCGCATTGCCGCCCTTATCCCGAAGCTCGCAGGCGGGAACTTCAACATAGTATACAAGGAGAACTTCCACCTCACCCTGAAATTCCTCGGCGAAATAGACGACCGCCAGCTGGAATCAGTCAAGTCCGTGCTATCCGGCTTCTCAAAGAATGAAAAGCGGTTCGAGGCGGAGCTGCAGTCGGTCGGCGTCTTCCCAAACCCTAGCTATATCAAGGTCATCTGGGTTGGCCTCAGCCCCGACAAGGAATATGCCGCCTTTGCCAAGCGGCTTGACGAGCGGCTTTCTTCCATCAGCTTCAAAAAAGAAAAGTCCTACATCCCGCATATGACCTTCGCACGGGTCAAGTCCGTGAGCGAAAAGGACAAACTGAGGGAGTTCATAGACGCCCATGCAAACGACACATTCGGCAGAGCCTCGGTTGACAGGGTAATCCTAATGAAGAGCGAGCTCCAGCCAGGCGGACCGGTTTACACCGAGCTTGCCTCTTATCCATTGGCTTAGTTATTTATACCTCGCTCCATTTACATCCCTCATGCGGGGAATCTTGGGCGGAACATTCGACCATTTCCACATCGGGCACAAGCACTTCCTCAAGGAGTCCTTCCTGCACGCGGACGAGCTTATTATTGGAATCTCCTCTGACAAGTTTGCCAAGGCGCTCTCGAAACACCCACAGCCGCTCCAGGACTTCCGTACGAGGGAAGCAAAATTAGTGGAATACCTCAGAGTCACAGGAATGACTGACGACGTGCGCGTGATCGAGCTGAACGACACATACGGACCGGCGGCATTCGAGGATGGCTTAGACGCCATCTTCTGCACCAGCGACACGCGCGCTGGCGCTGAAAAGATAAACCAGCTTCGGTTCGAGAAAGGCCTCCAGCCGCTCAGGGTTATGGAGATCCGCCTTGTGCGCACCGGTGACGGGAGCCCAGTCTCGTCTACACGAATCAGAAAGGGCGAAATAGACGAAAACGGGCATCGGAGGGAAGATGGAGATTGAAAAAGGAAAGCTGCTCGTGAAAACAGCGCGCGAGAAAATACTCGCCCACCTGTCCGGCAAAAAATACACCCTAAAAAGCGTGCCTGCAGAATTCAAGCGCAAGATGGGCGTATTCGTCACCCTTGAGACGCATCCGGCGCGTGAGCTCCGCGGATGCATAGGCTATCCCGAGCCAATTTTTCCTCTAATAGATGCTATTCTGGACGCGGCCGTCTCCGCCGCAACCAGGGACCCGAGGTTTCCCCCCGTCAGCGCTTCTGAAATGGAGAAGATAACAGTCGAGATCACAGTCCTGACGCCGCCGAAGCAAATAAAAGTCTCAAGCCCGGCCGAATACCCCAAAAAAATAAAACTCGGGCGGGACGGCCTGATTGCTGAGGCGTCCGGCTTCAAGGGCCTTCTCCTCCCGCGGGTGCCTGTCGAGTGGAAATGGACTGTCGAGGAGTTCCTCAGCCACACCTGCCTGAAGGCAGGGCTTCCCCCTGACCTCTGGAAATCCGGAAAAGTAGCCCTCTACTCATTTCAGGGCGAATTATTCGCAGAAGAGTCTCCTGGCGGAAATATAATAAAGAAAAACATCAAGAATAATCTATAACATGGTTGAGCTGAAGAAACTGAAAAATGATGAAATAACTATTGATACATACAAAGACAAATATCATACGGAAATAATAAACTTAATACTCGGGATTCAGCAAAATGAGTTCCACGTACCTATATCTCTACAAGATCAACCAGACCTAATAAACATTCCAAAGTTTTATCAAACTAGGAACGGACAGTTCTGGGTAGCTTTATACAATAATCGAGTCGTTGGAACATTAGGGTTACTTGATATCGGCAATAGACAAGGAGTTTTACGAAAAATGTTTGTTGAAACGTCATTCCGTGGAAGTCAAATAGGAACAGCAAAAATATTATTGAATGAATTGATTAAATGAGCAAAAAAACATGATTTAAAAGGGATATACCTAGGAACAGTTGGATCATACAAAGTTGCCCATCGTTTTTATGAAAAAAATAAGTATATTGAGATTAATAAAAAGGATTTGCCAAGGGGCTTTCCCATAATGAATGTGGATACAAAATTTTACTATTACAAAGTATAATTTTCTTTATTGAAGGGACACTTCCTTCAAGCTACCTCCCTACCCTCATCTCTCTTATCATCTACCTGATTTCTGTGCCGTCGTGCTTCCCGTCGACTGCCCTTATGACATTCTCAGGGTCCTTTCCGTCAATAACAAGCGTCCTTATCTTTGACCGCTCAATCACCTTTGCCGCGAGCAGGTCTATCACGACGTTAGGCCCGGCAGCCATCAGGTAGCCGGCGCAAAGTTTGACCAGGTCTGGCGCTGACAGCCTCTTGAACTTCTTCGCGTCTGAAAATTTCCTCGGGTCCTTGTCGTACACGCCGTCCACGTTTGTCACGTTTATGAAAAGGTCAGCCCGCCAGGACTCCGCCAGCAGGGCAGAGACCGCGTCCGTGGTGTGGCCAGGCACAGTCCCGCCCATCACGACGACCTTGCCCTCAATCTTGAGCGCGTCAGCCACGGTCTTCACGACCTCAGGGTAGCAGTTCTCCACCGCAGGTATGAGCAGGCTTGCGTTCAGCCGGGTGCAGTCTATGCCGAGCTGGTCGCAGAAGCCCTCGTTCGCGCCGAGCGCGCGGGCGACGGAGATGTACTTCCTTGCAATTTTCCCCCCGCCTACCACGACCTTGACGTCGTGCTCCTTGGATAACCTTGAAATGGCCTTTCCGTAGCCCCTTACCCGCTCCTCTTCAAGCTCTGGCACAAGCACGGAGCCGCCAAGTGAGATGACCACCTTCATTTGCTTATCTTCCGGGCAGCGTCACTAATAAGCTTTTTTGAGAGCTTTCCTGCCTTGAGCGACTTTATCCCCTTAATCTCATCCGGGCTGGCCCGCGTCCAGTAAGACCCAAAGTGGTATGATAGGTAGCGCAGGAGCTTCTCGTCCTTGCCATATCCGTCCACAACTATCGTTGACGCCTCGTCGCCGACCTTTGATTTTTCGACCGCCTTCAGGACGCGCAGCACGTCGTCGTGGCTTTCTACCGGTGCGCAGACCCGAACTATTATCCCCATCTTCTTGGCATCCTCTATCGCGTCGACAATATCATTCTCCAGCGGAAGCATCCTGTAATGGATTGAAACCACGCTGACCGTGCTTCCCTTCTCAAGGTGCAGTATTACGTCGCTCTTGTACTGCGGGGCAATCTCCCGTTCGACCTCAACAAAGTCCGCGACTTCAGAGAACTCCTTGAGCCGCTTTATCCTGTCGCCCTCATAACCCTTGAACTCTCCGCCTGCCCAGTCAGGCCTCATGACGGCGACGGTCTGCAGGCTGGACTCCTCAAAAACCTTTTTGTCGTTCACCTTGTCTAAGTGTATCTCGACAAGGCCAGCCCCGGCTTTCTTCGCAGCTTCAATCTGCTTTAGCGCGTCCGGCCCCTTAATCTGAACTATGAATCTCATGACAAATCTTATTAATCAATAATGCTTTGTGATTTTTATAGAGAACGATGGACATCGAAAAAAGGATAGAACTGGTAAAGAAGCTCCCAACCGAGGAGCTTATAACCGAGGAGGACCTCCGCAGGCTCTTTGAGGAAAAGAAGCACCCTGCGGCATACGACGGGTTCGAGCCGTCCGGCCTTCTCCACCTCGGCTCAGGCGTCATGCGGGCGATAAAGCTCAAGGACATGATGGATGCCGGAGTGAATTTCAAGCTCTTCATCGCCGACTGGCATGCATGGGTCAACCAGAAGTTCGGCGGCGACCTTGAAAAAATTCAGACCGCAGGAAAGTACTTCATGGAGGGCTGGAAGGCGTGCGGCGTTGACATGTCCAAGACCGAAGTCGTCTGGGCTTCAGACCTTGTCAAGGACCCGGAATACTGGAAGACAGTGCTTGACGTGGCAAGGAAGACCACCCTTAAGCGGATGATTCGCGCCGGGACAATCATGGGAAGAAAAGAGGAGGACATGCTCTACACCGGGCAGCTTTTCTACGGGGCAATGCAGGCGACAGACCCATTCTACCTAAAGGTCGACATATGCCAGCTCGGGATGGACCAGCGCAAGGTCACAATACTATCGCGGGAAATTGCGGAATCCCTCGGCTTCAGGCCGGTTGTCTGCGTGCACCACCACCTCCTCCTTGGGCTTTCAGGCCCGGTCCGCATGGGCAAGTGCGAGCCAGAGGACGCTGTTGAGAACAAGATGTCAAAATCAGTGGCAGGGAGCTGCATCTACATCCATGACTCTGAAGCGGAGATAAAATCAAAAATAAACTCAGCATACTGCCCAGAGAAGGTCATTGACTCCAACCCGGTTGTTGAGCTCTGGAAGTACATAATATTCAACAAGTTTGATTCCAGGACGATAAGGCGCCCTGCAAAATTCGGCGGCGACATCGAAGTCCAATCCTATGCAGAGCTTGAGACGAAGTACTCCTCCGGCGGCCTGCACCCAATGGACCTGAAGTCCGCGACTGCCGAAGCTCTGAACGAGATACTCGAGCCTGTCCGCAAGCACTTCTCCAAGGGCAAGCCGAGCGAGCTGTACGAGAAGGTCAAAAGCTTCCAGCTCACGCGCTAAATATAAATAACATTATCACCATCTCCCTACCATGGCATTCGGGGAATCATCCTCTAGTTCTTGAAGACTCATACAGCCCCCGCTATGCCCAACAAAAAACAAGCCGGGCAGCCAGGGGTTTATGAATTCAAGGGCGCCATAAAGATAAATATGCAAAAAACATTGGGAAGTGTGATGAAACATGAAATTTGAGCTGAAAGGCAGCATGGCCCTGACGAAAAAAATAGAGAAGAAAGTGCTTGAGCCCCTAATCTCTGAGGCGAACAAGACCATAATGAAGAAGGGCGCCTCCTCCGGCGGCGGCTCCACTATCGACTCTTTTTCAGTCTCAGGCACCGACCTGAAGCTCGAGATATCCAGCGACCGCTACGTCCGCGCCCATGACGGCATGCTCCGCCTGAGGAAGTTCCTTGCGGAAAAAGCCGGAAGGGAGCACAAAATCGGCTTTCGCGGGATTACTATTGACGAGTACAAGATAACTTTCGACGTGCCAGCCCCGCCTGAAAAGGAAATCAAGCTCCCGCTGGTAACCAAGATTTCATTCTCCGGTAAGAAGTGCACCGTCCTCCTGAAAAACATAGACGAGGACTTCCTTGCGAAGAACTACATCGACCGGATAATCAACCTCATCAATGAGAAGGCCCAGCCGGGCTACGGCGGCAAGACCGAGCACTGGGAGCTCCTCTGGCAGTCCGGAAAGAAAAACCATATTTGGGACAAGGACCCGACAGCCGAAATGGAAAAGCTCGGCTGGCTGCAGCGGACAAAGTCCCGCGGGCAGTGGATATTCGGCCCAGTCCCGACACAGATAATGCGGACGATGGAGCAGATAGTGGTCGACGAGATAATCAAGCCGCTCGGCTTCAGGGAGATGATTTTCCCGAAGCTCGTCACCTGGGACGTCTGGGCGAAGTCCGGCCATGCGAAGGGCATATACCCGGAAGCCTACTACGTCTGCCCGCCCAAGACCAGGGACAAGGAGTACTGGGAAGACGTCATAGACTACTTCAAGATAACCGGCGAGGTCGACACCAAGACCATCAAGGAGAAAATCAAGGAGCCGATTGGCGGAATGTGCTACGCGCAGTGCCCGCCCTTCTGGCCATACCTCGACGGCAAGACGCTTTCGAAGGACGACCTCCCGCTTAGGGTGTTCGACAGGTCAGGCCCCTCCTTCCGCTACGAGGGCGGCGGCATCCACGGGATAGAGCGCGTGGACGAGTTCCACAGGGTTGAGCTTGTCTGGATGGGCACCCCGGAGCAGACGTCCAAGGTCCACCAGGACATCCACGACAGGTTCCAGGAGATATTCAAGAACATCTTTGACTTCGAGGTCAGGACTGCATGGGTCACGCCATGGTTCCTTGCGCAGGAGGGCTCGACAAAGCTCGCTGACGAGAAGAAGACTATAGGCACAATCGATTTTGAGGCATACCTGCCCTACCGCGGGACGCGCGAGGACAGCGAGTGGCTCGAGTTCCAGAACGCATCGAACAACGGCCCGAAATACCCCGTCGCATTCAACGTCAAGGCGCAGGGCAACCCGGAGCTTTGGTCAGGCTGCGTCGGCGTCGGATTGGAGCGCTGGCTTGCAGTCTTTGCAGCGCAGAAAGGGCTCGACCCGAAGAACTGGCCTGAGCCGTTCAAGAGACGGTTCGGCGGGAATGCCAGCGGGTTCAGGTTCCTTTAGCCGCCAATAGCAGCTTTGGATTCTCGAGTATGCCTGGCGTGTGCCTGCACAGGAGGACGAGCATCATTATCATCTCCTTGCAGGCCTTAGTGTTCTTAAGCTTCAGCCCAGCCGAGTCGAGGCTCTCAATTATTAAGTCCATGCACCAGTGGTCTATCTCAGATACTCCCCCCTTATCATTAGAATTTTTTATAAGCTGGGCAATTGTAACCTTTAGGGTGCTATTCCGGAGAATATGCGCAATCGCCTTCAGCCCGTCGTTGTTTAGGTAGGCTGAAGCAAACTTGAACCTTATGCTGATGCCGAACATGTTCGGCGAGAAAAGCTCGTTTTCTGCTGCCCCCCTTGCATGCCCCCAGTCCTTGCGGAATACTGCAGACGAAATGTCCCATACTCCAAGAGCCCACGTCAGGACCATGCACGCCCTTGCTATTTTGTTGGTCATCCTCTCGGTCCCCTCTGACAGGAGGATAGTGTTTGTTATCGGGAACTCCGTCGTCATCCCCGTCTGGACAGCCTTCCGCATGTAGTTTGTATTCTCCGCAAACTTCTCGAAGTCTCCCTCCTCCGCGTATTTTACAAGGCTCTGGAGGCTGTACTTCTGGTCCGAATAATACTTGATAAGGTTGTCAAGGGCATAGCTGCTCTTTTCCTCGAGAAGGGCAAACGCAATCTTTTTAGAGATTATCTCCCGGATAATCTCATTCTTGATGACCTTTTCAAAGATAATCGCATTAGGTTTCTTCTCAGACGACCAGGCAAACTCAAAGCTTTCTGGCGTCCGGTCAATCCCCTTCTTCTTGCTGGCAATAGACAGTATATCCCTTGTCTCGCGCTCAATCTCCTTTGAAACAGCCTCAATCTTCTCATTTGTCGCAAGGTCGCCTATATGCGAATAAACAAACCTGAAGAAAATACCTGCGTCCATGCCGCTGGTAAATTTTTCGATGTCGCACTCCTTCTGCATCTGAAGCTTCCGCCCGACGGCGGCGACAAGCCCCTCTTCCTTAACCTTCTTCGAGAGCTTCTCCTCCGAGTCCCTAAGCCCGTTCTTAAGCGTATTCAGGGCAAGTTCATATCCAGACGGCGTAAGTTTCTCTTCAAGTTTCATACTCCACTTATCTGTGTTTTACTTTAATAAGCTTTATCCATCGAGAAAAAGCTTATTAATCGGATTTCCATCTACCTGCCGTGATAGAGCATGAAATTTGAAAAGCCGCTTTTAATGATACCTGGACCGGTCGAGGTCTACAAGGAAGTATATGATGTATTGGGCGAGCCGATAATCGGGCACAGGACCTCTGACTTTGGCGCCCTTTACCGCGAAGTCTCAAAGAAGGCTGGCAAGGTCTTCGAGACGAAGAATGATGTTTATCTCCTTACCTCTTCAGGCTCTGGTGCAATCGAAACCGCAGTGGTCAACACAATCAGCCCGGGGGACAAGGTCCTTTCAGTGGTCATCGGCGTCTTCGGCGACAGGTTTGCCAAAATGGCAAGGACCTACGGCGGCGACGTCACCGAGCTCAAGATTGACTGGGGCAAGGGTGCGACCCCGCAGCAGGTGAGGAAGGCGCTTGATGTGTCAGGCGCAGACATAATCACAATCACGCACAACGAGACATCGACCGGCTGCACAAACCCAATCGGCGAGATTGCGGAAGAGGTTGCGGACGACGCGCTGATGCTCGTCGACGGCGTGTCGTCAGTCGGCGGGATAAAGTACCAGCACGACAAGTGGAACATCGGCGTTTCCCTTACCGGCTCGCAGAAGGCTCTCTGCGTCCCGCCAGGGCTCGCCCTCATAACATTCTCAAAGCGCGCATGGGAAAAGGTCGAGCAGACCACGACCCCGCGGTACTACTTTGACATACGAAAATACAAGAAGTACTACGACGAGAAGGGGGAGACCCCGTACACCCCGGCAATCGGCCTAGTGATGGCGATTGACAAGTCCCTTGACATAATTCTGGAGAC
>JBDRCC010000022.1:0-78188 GCA_043822065.1 archaeon
GCCTCCGCCGGTAGTTGGCTTGACCTGCCCTGCGGCGTCCCCGACGAGATATGCGTTACTGGATTGGGTCCTCTTGAGGGCTCCTTTTATTGGTATCACGCCTGCAAACTTGGACTCCGGCTTTGCACCAAGCTTTTTCAGGAATGCTTCAAATTTCTGGGGCGCATCGGAGAATGAGCCGACGCCAACCCGGACAAAATCACCAGCCGGTATTGTCCATGCGAAAAAGCAGTCAGTATACTCCCTTGAGAAGTAAAGTGCGACCTTGTCTCGTTCAGAAGGCATTCTGCAGTCTGCCTGGATTGTCTTTAGCAGGTTTTGCGGCTTGTAAGGCTCAAACCCGGCTTGGGAGATGAGATTAAGGCTGTTCCCGCATGCAAGTACAAGGGTCTCGTCTTCGTAGTCTCCGGAACTAGTTTTTGCAACCCACGTTCTGCCCTTTTGCTCAATGCGGCTCACCCGGCAGCCGGTTTCAATTGTGCAGCCGCGCTTTTCCGCCCGCTTCGCAAGGTACTGGTCGAAGGCCACTCTGCAGACTGAGTATGCGACGGTTTCGCCCTTGGAGATGCTGAAGTGCCGGCTTTTGGAGTAAAAGTCTGCGCCGCGTATCTCGTTAAGGACGTAGTACTTGTCCAAGACTTTGAGCTCTTCCAGCCCAGAGCGGCTCAGGAGACCCCCGCACTGCGCAGGCACGCCTACGTCTTTGTGCTCCTCAAGAATTTTGCAGCCGCCGATGTTCTCGCCTGCGAAGAGGCCCGCCGGCCCGGCGCCTATAATCAAGACCATAAGCTTGATTAGAATAGTATAAATAAAAGGTTGCCGATAAAATTAGTATGGGAGACCTGGACGACATTGGCGACATAATGCGTGAAGTTGCGGGTGAGATACACGGCACGGACGCTCCGAAGAAAGAAGACGGGCTAAAAGTAGGCAAGCTTTACAGGAACAAGCGGAAGATTATAGAAATAATAAACGAGCTTGAGAACCAGTGGGGCGGGCAGATACCTGTAGAAAACATAGTCAATAAGGCTGCGGAACAGGACATCGGCGAAGAGGAGGTCAATGCCACTCTTGACGAGCTTGTAAGGGACGGCTACCTGGAAAGGCCAAGGTGGATGGAAGGCATTGTCCATAGAAAGGGGCGGCATATGTTGTTCTGCCCATGGCAGCAGGATTTTCCAGGATAATCTTTTAGGCAGGCACTGCTCTAAGATAGGTCGAATGCGCTTCCGTGAACTTTACTTGGTAGAAAAGCCCGAGCTTTCCGTGGTCAAGGACGACTGATTTGTAGTTTGAGCCCCTTCCGACGACAGTCCCGCCCTTGCCCTTTTCAGTAAGGAGTACTAAATCAAACTTCCCGACGGACTTTTTGTTGTTTTTCAGGGCGGTCTTTTCTGCGAGCCGGGTCATTATCCTGCTCCGCGCCTTGAGGACCTCGCTCGGGAGCTTCTCAAGCTTTGCCGCCTCGGTGCCTGGGCGCGGGGCGAACCGGGAGATGTTTATTATGTCAGGCTTGACGTCCTTGACGAGGTCGAGCGTCTTCTGGAAGTCCTTTTCAGTCTCGGTCGGGTAGCCGACAATGATGTCAGTCGCAAGAGTCAGGCTTGGGCAGGCCTTCCTGAATTTCGAGACGGTCTGCTTGAAATCGGTTATCGAATAAGGGCGCTTCATGTCCTGGAGCACCTTGTTCGAGCCGGACTGGACCGGGACATGCAGGAACTTGTAGACTTTTTCGGATTCAAATGCACGTATGAGCTCCGGCAGGATTTTTTTCGCGCCGTTCGGATTCATCATGCCGACGCGGATGCGGAATTCGCCGGGGAGGGTGGAGAGCTGCGAGAGGAGGGAGGGGAGGCTTGTGCCGGTGTCGGCGCCGTAGATGCCTGTGTCCTGCCCTGTGAGGCGGATTTCCCTGCATCCTTTTTGTATGGCTCTTTTGGTTTCTTCAACAATGCTTTCAAGTGGAAAAGACTGCAAAGATCCTCTAGCCAGCCTTGCTATGCAGAAAGAGCAAGAACCCATACAACCACTGCCAATATTGATGGTATCTATCAATGGATTTGTTCTGCATTTCGGAAGCAAAAGTTTTGTCTCATTTCGCTTACCAATTCTTTCAATCCTTCGCCCCGCTAATGTTTCCTTGACTGTCTCCGACACATCGGTTATATGATGCGGTCCTAATAGACTGGCGCCAGGTGCAATATTTTTTACCAATCCGGGTTCACTCTCTGACATGCATCCGGCTATGACGAGCTTTTTCTCTGGATATTTTTTTACAAGTTGTTGTATTGCGTATTTTACTTTGGATTCGGTTGCGCCTTTTACAACACAGGTATTTATTAAGACAATATCGGCTGAATCAATATTTCCTATTAGACTGTAACCACTTTCCTTCAGCAGACCTGCCATTATTTCGCTGTCGCTGGTATTAGAGGAACATCCATACGTTGACATGAATATGTTTTTCATTTCTAGGGACTATTGCAATTAGCGTTTATATCTTTTTCTTTGGTAGAGTAAATGTCCCGTCCGACTCTTTCTAACTTACCTTGTCCATCCAGTTTTCTAAATATTGGATAAATACGCTCATTTTTGAAGCCGGTTTGAGAGCGGATCTCTCTGACTTTTAGAGGACCCCGTTTGAGAGCATCGATTAGTTTTAACTGGCTTGCTGCGCCATTGTGTTCATCTCTTGCGTTTAGAAGGTACTCAATGTAAAAAGATGCCTCTTTAAATCGGTGGTGTTGAAGGATATTTTTTAGCTCTGCATTTGAATTTGATGAATGTTTTAGTTTACCTTCTCTCTGGAGTAGGTAGAGTTCGCAAATAGATAGAAGCATGTCATTCTTTTCAAACCCCGAGAAATGTTTGCTATTATTGCCTATCTTTATGCCTTCGATGAATCCACCAATTTGCAGAAAATTTGCTATAGGCGAGAAAGAAACGGTTGAAAGTCTGTTTTCAGATTTATACATATGTGTACCTACTTCATCGGCTATCTTTTGCCATTCATTAATTAGAATGGGATGAAAACAAGTCAACATTAGCTTGGGCCTACTGTATTTATTTTTAGAATTGGCAAGCGTAACACATCCTTCTAAAGAGATTGCCAACCTGAATGCTAATTCTTTTGTTTTCATTGAGCTTCTCTTCAAAAACTTTAATGTTGGTTGCTTCTCTATTAGGTACTGTTCCCAGTTCTGTTTGCCCCTTGCGGGCTGATGCTTTGTAACCGGAGTTCTGCAATAGATATCGTTTAAGAGTGCTTTTACCGTATTTGCTCGAGCAAAAACCGTAGAAACACCTGTTCTCGCATCCCTAGTCATTCTAGGGTTTAAACCAAATTCCTTTAGCATGTCTGTAAAGATACCAAGTGCAACTTTGTCTGTGTTATGCAAACGTATGATTTTATGTGAGTGCGAGGATGACCCGTCTGTGAGCAAGAAAACTGCGAGTAAATCTTTAAGCCCTTCCACGCCTATTTGTTTTTTCCAAATAGAGACTCTCTCCATATCATCTCCATTTGGTGAAGTATGTCTCCTGGAAAGCGTTAATAGATTTGTAGCAGACCTAGTTCGAACTTTTGTAAGGCTCAGAGGTTCATAACTTTTGAGACGGCCCCATGCCGTTGTGTTTGATACATTGTACAGCTTAGAGATAGTTAAAGTTGGTACGCCCAATTCATAAAGTGCAAGAATGTTTAAGTCATCGAACAGATTCGTTTTAGGTTTCATATAGATATAAATTCTGAAAATAACAATATAAACTTATGGAGAGGGCACTTTGCCAGTAATTAGATTATGTTAGAATCTACCTGGTTCGTGGTGCACCCGTAGGTCTCAAGGCAAATTTTCATAAAATGTATTTGGGTAGGCGGTATAAATAATTTGGGGTTAGACTGGCTTTGTAGAAATCCTCTGGAAATTTATTCGACATCGGCGTCCGTTAAAAACAATGGACTGCGTGTTTGGGCTAGGGGCGTTAAAAAAAGGGTTCTTGACGGGAAGCCTGCAAACTCACTTTTCAAAGCTCTGCTCGCGCTTCCCCTATCCTGTTATCGACGAGTTAGAATGCTTCTGGGTTTGTGTCGACGCTCAGTGCGTAAGTTACTTTCTCGGCGGTTTTCCCAACAGTCAGTATGGAAAATATGTTTATCCCGCTGTCTGCTAGCTTTTGAGTTTCTTCCCCAAGCTTTCCTGGTTTGTTCTCCATGTCAATAAGAAAGACTTCCTCCTCGGTAAAGTCTATCTTGTTTTTTGCAAAAAGCTCTCGTGTCTGCTCTATGTTGTTCGGAATTAGGCTGATAATGGCATCCCCGCCGCGCTGCGTTTCTCCGCAAATAGCCTCTATATTGATACCAGCCTCACCCAAAAGCCGGCTAATCCTTGCTAGCACCCCAATCTCGTCTTTAATATTTATGTTAAACTGCTTCATAACAGGTATATTATCTGCCGTTCTTTTATAAATAAGTATCTGTCCCCTATGGTCCGTAGAAATCTTAATTAGAAGTGCAGTGTTTCGTTAGTTGAGGGAACCAAACGCCACAATAATCTCTCAGGTGGATTTCTACGACCTGGTTAGACTAGGTCCCATTGTCCCAGGAGGACATATACTTCTTCTGCTGGCTTGTAAGCGAGTCGATTTTCACGCCCTTTGACTTGAGCCAGAGCTGGGCGACGGTGTTGTCTATCTTCGGCGGGACGCAGTATAGGTCCGGCTTGAGCTTGTGGTGGTTCTTGGCGAGGAATTCTGCACATAGCGCCTGGTTTGCAAATGACATATCCATAACCTCGATTGCATGCCCCTGTGCACAGGCAAGATTGACCAAGCGCCCCTGCGCGAGCAGGTAGATGCGCTTCCCGCTTTTCAGGAGGTATTCGTCGACATCCTTTCTGACATTGGCTACTCGCTTGGACAATGATTTCAGGGCTGAGATATTCACTTCGACGTCGAAGTGGCCGGTGTTCGAGACAATTGCGCCGTCCTTCATCGTCGGGAAGTGCTTCTTGTCGATGACGTTTACGTTTCCGGTCGCGGTTATGAAAATGTCGCCCTCTTTTGCCGCGAGGTCCATGGGCATGACGCGGAAGCCGTCCATTTTCGCCTCTATTGCCTTGACTGGGTCGATTTCAGTGACTACGATGTTTGCGCCCATTCCCCTTGCGCGCATTGCCGCGCCCCTGCCGCACCAGCCGTATCCTGCAATGACAATTGTTTTTCCAGCAAGGATTGTGTTGGTCGCAGTCATTATGCCCTCGAGGGTGGACTGGCCAGTGCCGTAGCGGTTGTCAAAGAAGTGCTTTGTCTGGGCGTCGTTTACGTTGAAGACTGGGAACTTGAGCGCGCCCTCTTTTGCCATTACTGCAAGCCGGTGTATTCCGGTCGTCGTTTCCTCACAGCCCCCAATTATGCTTGGCAAAAGGTCACGGCGCTTTTTGTGGAGAAGGAATATCAGGTCGCAGCCGTCGTCGATTATTATGTCCGGCTTGTGGCCAAGGACGCGATTGAGGTTCTTGTAGTAGTCCTTGCTGCTCTCGTTGTACCAAGTGTACACATTCAGCCCGTAGTCGATTGCAAGCGATGCTGCCGCAGAGTCCTGGGTAGAAAGCGGGTTGCAGCCGGTTATTGCGACTTCGGCGCCTCCGCGGGCAAAAGTGCTGGCGAGAATGCAGGTCTTCGGCTCGACGTGAAGGCACATCCCGATTGTAAGCCCCTTGAACGGCTTCTCCTTTTGGAAGCGTGCGCCTATGGACTCGAGCACAGGCATATGCCTGCGGGCCCATTCAATTCTTTTCTTTCCTTCAACGTGCTGCGCCTTGTTGCGGATGTCGTAAGGCATAGGGACAGTTAGAAATGGCGGGTTTTTAGAGTTTATGTTTGGGGAAAATCATTATAAAGCCCAAGTGCTATAACTTAGTTATAAATGACAGCCAAAGTCTG
Source organism: archaeon (assembly GCA_043822065.1). Taxonomy (GTDB): domain Archaea; phylum Undinarchaeota; class CAZHTU01; order CAZHTU01; family JBDRCC01; genus JBDRCC01. The sequence goes on from JBDRCC010000022.1 coordinate 5,941, forward strand.
CTGCTGTTAATTTTTGAAGCACTGGTCCAGGCTGTCTTCTGGTTTTTCTGTTTTCGTTCTTTAAACTAATAGACTGCCAGCCAGTGCTGGGAGGATAAATGAAAAGCGTAATTGGGCTGATTGGAAACACGCCGGTTGTAGAATTGGAGAGGCTGAACCCGACGAGGGGGGTGAGAATCTTCGCAAAGCTTGAGAAGTTCAACCCAGGCGGCTCGGTGAAGGACAGGATTGCCCTGTACATGGTCGAGAAGGCCGAAAGGGACGGCACCCTGACTATGGACAAAACGATAATAGAGCCGACGTCGGGGAATACTGGAATCGGGCTTGCGATTGTGGGGGCTGCCAAGGGTTATAGGGTCCAGCTTGTCATGCCTGAGAATATGTCGATTGAGAGAAGGCTGATTCTCCAGGCGCACGGGGCAGAGATTATCCTAACTCCGGAATCGGAAGGGATGAACGGTGCGGAGGACCTGGCAAAGGAATTGGCAAGGGACACGGACAGATATTTCATGCCAAACCAGTTTGCAAACTCCGCAAACGTCAATGCCCACTATGAGGGGACTGGAAAGGAGCTTCTGCGGCAGGTGCCGGACGTAACTCATTTTGTCGCTGGCATGGGAACGGGAGGGACGCTGATGGGTGCCGGCAGGAGACTAAAGGAGTATAATTCGAAAATAAAAGTAATCGGCGTGGAGCCGCACAAGGAGACGCCGATTCAGGGATTGAAAAACATGGAGATCAGCTACGTGCCGGAAATCTTCGACAGGTCGAAGCTTGACGAAACAATCGTCGTCAGGCGGGAGCATGCATTCGGCATGGCGCGGGCGCTCGCAAGGGAGGAAGGCCTGCTTGTCGGGATGAGCTCAGGCGCGGCGATGCACGCTGCAGTCGAGGTTGCGAAAAGGGTTGAAACAGGAAGTATCGTCGTGCTTTTCCCTGACGGCGGCGAGAAGTACCTGACGACAGAGCTGTACAAGGAGGTTCCGGAGTCCTGCAGGAGGTGCAACCTCAAAGTAGTTGAGCTGAAGAAAAGCATGGAAGAAGTGGCGGCAAAAAGATTATAAGAACCGGTAAAGATAAGCTCAGCATGAAAAAGGTAAAAGCCGTTGGCCTGCTTTCCGGCGGGCTGGATAGCACACTTGCAGCGAAGATGGTATTAGACCAGGGCATCGACGTTGTCGCGCTTAATTTTACCTCTCCATTTTGTACTTGTAGCAGAGAGGGCAGATGCGAATCTGCTGAAGCTGCCGAACACCTTGGCATTGAGTTGAAGGCCATGCCCAAGGGTGATGATTATATTCACGTTATAAGGAATCCGAAGCACGGCTACGGCAAGAACATGAATCCGTGCATAGATTGCCGGATTTATATTCTGAAAAAGGCGAAGGATTTTGCAAAGGAGATTGGAGCTGATTTCATTTTTACTGGTGAAGTCCTCGACCAGCGGCCAAAGAGCCAGCACAGGAGGGCGCTAGAGATTATTGAGAGGGAGTCGGGTCTTAAGGGAAAGTTGCTGAGGCCGCTTTCTGCGAAATTGTTGGCTGAGACTGAAGTTGAGAAGAAGGGCTTAATTGATAGGAAGAAGCTTGGCGACATGCATGGAAGGTCAAGAAAAAGGCAGATGGAGATGGCCGATGACATAAATCTTGTTGACTACCACTGTGCAGGCGGTGGCTGTCTGCTGACTGAGAAAAGGATTGCAAAGAGGGTTCGCGATTTTCTTGACCATAATGCGGACGCAAAGATGCGGGACATGTGGCTGCTGAAGTATGGACGGCACTTCAGGGTTGGGGAGAACAAGATTATCGTCGGCAGGGACGAGGGTGAGAACAAAAAGCTATTGGCTTTCAAGAAAGAGAATGATTTTGTTTTCGAGATTAAGGGCGTCGGGAGCCCGATTGTTGTTTTACAGGGGAGAAAAGGCAAAAAGGCAATAGAGATGGCCGCAAGGCTTGCCGCAAGGTATTCAGATGCGAAAGGGGAGGAAGTCATTGTGGGCTATTTGGCTGGAAAAAAGCACCATAAAATCAGGGTCAGCCCCGCGCGCAGGGAAGAGATTGAAAAGTATTTAATCTGAGCGGGCGTAGATAGGAATATGACAAAAATATGCACGAAGTGCGGCAAAAAAGTGGAGCACGTCCACCTGTGTTCGCACTGCAAGCAGGAGTTCTGCATCCCGCACTCGCGCCACTACAAAGGCCATTATTTCTGCGTCGACTGCATTAACAAGTACTACCGGGCGCCGACGAGAGTCAGGAAGCCAAGGGCCGCCCCCCTGCCGCAGAAGCAGGCAGGATTTGGGTTCGGGTTTGCGAAGCCGCCGGTCCAGCAGGGGCAGGCGCCTGCGCCGCCGCAAATTGACGCGCGGAAGATGCTCGTCCCAATCATTGTCCTAATTGCAGTCATTGTTGCCGCCGGAGTCGGGACTATAAAGGCAGGGGGCCTGTCGAGGGGCGGCGCCATAGAAAACGAGAGCGCAACAGTTGTAGAAGAGATAGGGCGGCTCGACACCAACATGACAAACGTTTTTCCGCACATGGCGTTCTATCTGGAGGTCACGAACTATTCGCTGTCCTGCGCAGGGAACAAGGTCACGGAGATGGAATTCGAGCTTAGGGCTGGCGGGAGGGCGATTGACATAACCCGCGTGGAGCTTGGCAAGAAGGTCGTAAATGAGACCGACTGGTCGGCAGGCAAGGTTGAAAAGGACCATTACGGGTGGATAAACCTCAACGACGTCGAGAGGTACGCAAACATAACCAAGGGCGCGGAGCCGGAGATTTCCGTTGTTTTTGAGGGAAAGGAAGGAGTCAACCAAAAGGTCGTGTTCATACCGAACATGGCCGTCAAGTGCGGCCAGGGAAGGTAGAATACTGGCACCCCGCTCTCAAGTTACGCTTATAAATATCACGTTCCAAAGGAAACTGTGGCGTGAAAGCCTTTATAAATGGGTTCCCACTAATGTAAAAGGCTATTTATAAAGCGCAGGGGGTATCAAATTGGTGACCAGACCGAAGGTTAAAGTTGAAAACGTAGTCGCATCGACTTCACTCGGAGTCGAGCTGGACTTAGAGGCAATTTCTGCGACGCTCGCGAACACTGAGTACGAGCCGGAGCAGTTCCCGGGCCTCATCTTAAGGCTTTTTGAAGAGGAAGTCGGGGTGAAGGCGGCGGTGCTGGTTTTCCGCTCAGGGAAAATGGTCTGCACAGGGACAAGGAGTCCGGAAGCCATAAAACAGGCGATTAAGGCGGCGATAAAGCTGCTCGAGACCGTTCCAAACACGAAGATTCCGAGGAAGTACGACATAACAGTCCAGAACATGGTCGCAAGTTCTGACCTTAAGTGCGAGCTCAACCTCGACAAGATAGCATTCACCTTGGACAACGCTGAGTTCGAGCCGGAGCAGTTTCCAGGATTAGTCTACCGGATGTTCAGCCCGAAGGTTGTTTTCCTCCTGTTCAGGTCTGGAAGGATAATCTGCACTGGCGCAAAGAACATAGAGGATGTCCACACAGCGATAAAGAAGCTCCAAAAAGAGCTAAAAGAGATTGACGTGATGAATGTTAAGACTAATAGAAATAGTGAAAATAGTAAAAGTAGTAAGACTATCAAAAGTAGTAAGACTAGTAAGTAGCCATGGATAACGCAAAGTATTCTGCCAGCATAGAAAAAGAGAGCAGGGGTGTGCGGTAGAGGGGATGCGTCCCCTTCTGCAGGATTATGGAACGCGAGGAAAGCCTCTCTGCCCGTTTTGAAGAAATCTTCAAGAGGCAGCAGCTTAAAAAAAGGCTCCTAGAGGTCGCCAAGAGCTACCCCGAAAAGAAATCGTTTCTGATGCCGTATTCTGAGCTTGAGAAGTACGACCCAGAGATAGCCGACAGGATACTTACCGAGCCTGACGAAGTCATTGAGGCGGCTGAAAAGGCGATTAAAGAGATGGAGCTCCACATAGACGAGGACGAGTGGGGGATACACTTCAGGGTGTTTGACCTTCCAGAGGAGAGCTCGGTCTGGGTAAGGAACCTGCGGAGCGAACACATAGGCAAGCTCGTCGCCCTTGAGGGGATAGTCAGGACTGCGTCGGACGTGAGGCCGCAGGCGATTTCGATTGAGTTTGAGTGCCCTGCCTGCGGAAAGCGGGAGTGGGTGCAGCAGGACACCGTACTGATATCTGAACCGTTTGCGTGCAAGGAGTGCAGCAGGAAAGGGAAGTTCAGGCAATCCGGAAAGAAGCTCATAGATGCGACGACCGTCCGCATCCAGGAGCCCCCGGATGCGATACTCGGCTCGGAGCAGCCGTCTGTAATAAACGTGGACCTGAAGGACGACCTTATCGCGCCGAGCGAGAAGAAAAAGGTCCTGCCGGGAAATACGATACAGGTGACTGGCATACTGCGCGAATTCTCAGCAAAGCCGACTTCGACCAGGTATGACATATATCTCGAGGCAATGCACGTCGAGGCGAAGGATCAGGAGTATTCCGAGATAGAGCTCACGAAACAGGATATAGATAGGATAAAGGAACTTGCAACTGACGTTGACATCTACAACAAGCTGATTGACTCCATAGCGCCGTCTATTTACGGCTACCGCGAGGTCAAGGAAGCCATACTATTGCAGCTGTTCGGCGGAGTCCAGAAGAAGCAGCCGGACGGGACGAGAATAAGGGGCGACATACATATCCTGCTTGTCGGAGACCCTGGCGTAGGAAAATCGCAGATGATGAGGTACGTTGCCGACCTTGCGCCGAAAGGAAGGTATGTATCCGGAAAGGGCGCGTCTGCAGCTGGGCTTACCGCGACCGCGGTCCGTGATGAGCAGACCGGCGGCTGGATGCTTGAGGCAGGCGCACTTGTACTTGCGAACAATGGCTCGGTCTGCATAGACGAGTTCGAAAAAATGGGTAAAGAGGATAGGGGGGCTATTCACGAGGCGCTCGAACAGCAGAGGGTCAGCATAGCCAAGGCAGGGATAGTAACAACGCTCAGCGCGAAGACATCGGTCCTAGCGGCGGCGAACCCGAAGTACGGCAGGTTCGACCCGTACCGGTCCATAGCCGAGCAAATTGACCTTGACATTGCCCTGCTATCTAGGTTCGACCTGAAGTTCCCGATAATGGACAAGCCGTCAAAAGAGACAGACACGGCGCTTGCGGAGCACATCCTCAGGTCATACACCGACCCCAAGAGCATAATGCCGACATTTGAGCCTGTGTTCCTAAGGAAATTCATAGCTTATGCAAAGAAGAGCTCCCATCCAATGCTCACGAAAGAAGCAAAGAGGCTGCTGAAGGACTTTTATGTAGAGTGGAGGACAAGATACGCAGATGACGACGGCACGGTATCGCTTACCCCAAGGCAGCTTGAGGCGCTTTCAAGGATGAGCGAGGCGTCTGCGAGGATAAGGCTCGATGACAAGGTGCTGGCAGAGGACGTCCAGCGCGCGACAAGGCTCCTGGAGAGCTCGCTCAAGCAGCTTGGCACAGACCTCGAGACAGGCAAGATAGACATAGACCGGATTGAGACGGGAATATCCTCAGCCCAGCGGAGCAAGATACACGTCGTCTTTGACATCCTAAAGGAGCTCGAGGAAAAGCTTGGCAAGAGGATACCCCTTGACGAGATAACGAAGGAAGCCAAGGACAGGGGGATAAACCAGAGTGAAATGGAAGGCCTCATCTCCAAGCTCAAGGAGAAAGGCGACCTATTTGAGCCGCAGCCAGGATTTGTCCAGAGGGCGTAGAGTCTGCGAGCGGAGCGAGCCCCGTAATAGTTTTTCTTTGGATACCATACCCTTTATTTTTTCTAAAAAGAAAGGGTCGGCAGAGGGCTTAAGTAAAGATTTATTAAGGCTGGGGCAATTAGCTTAGCTATGTCAGTCGAGACGCCGATAACGCTACTAAAGAACAGCTGTGTCCCCATCGACAATGGGATTCTCCTGTGGATATTCGATGCCTATGACTGGGTAGTTAACATCCAGGCGAATGTCTGCAAAGGGTGGATATCCTTCCTATGCGGTGCGCTGTGGATAATACTTTTTGTTATAATCCTCTTCTTTATAGGCACGATACTAAACGTCGCAGGCGGCATGATAGGAATGGTTACGGATAGGATTTTCAAGCCTGACACACACATAATGGACTTCTTTAGCAACCTGTGGGCGCCGATGAAGGGCATAATGGATAGTCTCCCTGGGATGCAGGGATTTTTAGCAGGCTTTGGTGAACCGACTGCACCGACGAAGATAAGCACTGCAATCTGCGGAGGATGCTTTGGCCTGCTGGCGCTGATGGCGTATTGGCCGAACAAGTTTGGCTGGGGGCTTATAACGCCGGCGGCGTTCGGGCTTATGTTCTGCATAGGGACGACGCTGATACCTTGGTTTGGCATCATGCGGATATTCTCGGGATTAGGCGGGGGCATATTGGGCATGGTCCTAGTAGTTTCCGGGAACTGGGGGGCGGCAATGCTTGCGGTCATTGCAGCGATGCTGCTAATACGCGTCATACTGCCGACTGAAGTAGGGCTTATAGCCGGCGGGGTAAGCGCGGTGTTTTTCTTCGCACTTAGCATCCTTTGCGTTTTCATTGCGATTCTTCCCATAGCCCCTGCGCTCCTTGACACGTTTATTGGGGAGTGGATAATGACGCTCCTGCGGCTTGGGCTCAGAATGGGGTGCGGGGCGCAGAGCCTGGCATACTTTGGATGATGGAATTTTTGTCGGCATTTGGCGCGTTGGTCTGCCATCAGCTGCCTGAACGGTCGCTGTTTTTTGCAGGGCAGCAGGTATTCGTATGTGCTAGGGACGTTGGGATATACCTTGGAGTTCTTGCTGGATTTGCGCTGTTTTATGCCCTCAAGGAGCGCGGAAGCGAACTCAACCTGAGGCACCTGGTGCTTCTGATGCTGCCCGTTGCAGTCGACGGGCTGACGCAGCTTGCTGGCTGGGAGAGCACGAACGGGCTCAGGCTCTTTACAGGAGGGCTTTTTGGCGTCGCAATGAGCTGCATGATGGTTTTCCTATACGACAGGATGTTTGAAACAGGCACATGCGAGACGCCCAGCGACAGGGCGGTGCTGGGAGCAGCCGGGATTGGCGGCTTGATGGTGGGTGTGGCTTACCTCCCGCAGAACGTTTATTCGTTTTGGCTTGTAAGCATCGGAACGTTTATTAGTATTGTACTGGTAATTACTGGACTCGCCTTTTTTATAGGGCTTGTGCTTTACAGGAAGATAAGATGGAATCGCTAAAGCCGCTGGCAACTGAAATCGGGATGTTCCTCACGACTGAGATGATTGCAGTCTATGTAGGGCTCGCCATGATTTCTGCGGGGATACGGGAGGAGTACATAATAGAGAGCACGGGGGAGGGCATCGGTGTTTTCGGGCTTGGGATGCTATTTGCCACGCTGCTGATACTGTTTATAATAAAGTACCTGAACCGCAAGATAGTCTTCCAGATGCTCTTCGCCTGGCTGATATTCGTGGGCTCGCTTTTCGTGTTCGGGTCAGTGCTCATATTCCCTCTCGCCGCACTGCTTGCCGGGCTCGTAGTCGCAGCCAGGTTTCTCATGCCGAGGGTCTGGGTGCAGAATGTTGCGATGATACTGTCGATAGCAGGCATATCGCCGCAGCTTGCGATGTATTTCGGGACACCAACCATAATCGCCATACTTCTCCTTGCTTCGGCGTACGACTATTATGCCGTTTTCAAGACGAAACACATGATAAAAATGTTCGAGAGCCTCATGAAGCACGAGACGCCGTTCACGTTTGTAATCCCTGCCAAGGGCAGCATGAGTGGGGAAGTCAACGGCAAGTTGCACAAGAAGAAAAAGAAGGGGCAAAGGGAGTACTACCTTTTGGGAACGGGGGACATTGCGTTCCCGACGATTTTTGTAGTTGCGCTCCTTGCTGACTACTCGCCGCTCTCTGCGGCATTCGCATTTGCGGGAGCTATTGTGGGGATGATAGTGGACCACCTCATCCTGATGAAAATGAAAACGGCAATACCTGCCCTGCCTGCGATAGCCGTCTGCAGCATAGCTGCATTTTTGCTTTCCCTGGTGGTGTGAATTTGAGGTTTGAGCTTTCTGAAAGCGAAATTCCGAAATTTAGGCAGCCGCTGTCCAAGGTAATGACTTACGAGGAGGCAGAGCGACAGCTTAAGGCGGACCTTGTCGTTGCAGTCGGGGACAGGGTAAGCTGGCAGTTTTCACAGTCCAAGAAAAGGCGGCCGGACGTGTTTATTGTGGACGGCGTGGAGCAGAGAAAAAAAGTACGGCTGAATTTCAGGACGCGGAAGAAGATACGGGCACGGAACGCCCCTGCGACCGTAAGCGAAGAGCTCTGGGAGGCAGTTAAGGCGTCCCTCAAGGAAAAAGATGTCAAGATTGTCGTAAGGGGGGAAGAGGACCTGGCAGTGATGCCAGTGGTGATGCTCGCACCAGAGGGGGCGCAAGTCGTTTATGGGCAGCCAAAAGAGGGCGTTGTGCTTCTGACGGTAACGGAGGAGCTGAAGGAGCGTGTCGCCAGCCTCTTCATTGATTACTACATCAAGCGCGGAAAGGAGTTTTTTGAACGCATACAAAAAAAGGACAAAGTCTTTGTAGTGCACCACACAGACGCCGACGGATGCACTTCCGGCGCCCTCGTCCTGAAGAAGCTGGAGGAGATTGGCGTGACCAAGGTGGAAGCGGCATCTCCGCAGAACAGCCCGGTCATTGAGAAAGGCATACGGGACAGGATAAAGGAGTTCGCGCCGGACGCCCGGATTGTGGTTGACATGGGAAATGAGAACACGAAATACCTGAGAAAATTGTCAAGGCGGATAAAGGTCTGCGTCATAGACCACCACAAGCTTTTCAGCCCTGATTTCGGAAGGACAGTCCTTGTGAACCCGCACCTTGCAAAGGCGCCGCTTTCCATGAACCCATCGGCAGCATATTTTGTGCAGAAGTGCACGCAGGGGCCTGCGTGGCTTTCTGTTGTAGGCAGCATAGGGGACAAGGGGCTTGGCAAGATACGGGACATGGAACGGCAGGTAAGGGAGGCTGACAACATAACCATCTCCGAGCTTGAGGAGTGCGGCATACTAGTGAACTCGGCTGAAGCTTACGAGAACGGCGGGGCGCAGATTGCGCTCAAGGCGCTTCTTGAGTGCAAAAAGCCAAAGGACCTCCTTTACGGCTATAGGGAGAACACGGTCAAGCTCAGAAAGATGAAAGAAATGGTCCATGGATGCGTCCTGGACATAATAAAGAACCACAAAAAGAGCGCGAAGTTCTATAACGACGTGAAGCTGGTGGCCCTGGAAGTCGGGACACAGTACAGCATAAAGTCGAATGTCGCAGACTTCCTGCAGGACAAGCACCCGAAGTGGGTTGTTATGATATACCGGAAGGAAAACGGAAGGGTCAACCTCAGCGTCAGGACGCACACCAAGGTCGACCTTGCAAGCGCGCTTAAGGTTGCGCTTAAGGGGATAGGCAAGGGCGGCGGGCATGCACCGGCTGCCGGCGGCATGGTAAAGGCAAAGGACTTTGACAAGTTTATGGAGCGGTTCAAGGCGGAAGTGGGCAGGCGCCAGAAATTACTTATAAGGGGTTGACTTTCCCTTACGCCGATGAGGGTAAAGCTTATTTCGCACACGCCAAATCCGGACATAGTATGTGCGGCGGCGGCTTACACAACGATAAAGGACAAGCCCCCAAGCGAGCTTTTCAAGGAGCTCATGAAGGACAAAAAAAGGGCTGAAAAAGTCCTCAGGAACGTCGTCGGGTACGGGCACCACTCAGTCATAGAGCACGCCTATTTCACGTTCAGCATCGAGGGCATCTCGAGGAGCTGCTCCCACCAGCTCGTGCGCCACAGGATGGCATCGTATTCCCAGCAGAGCCAGAGGTATGTCAAATTCGAGGAGATGAATTACGTCACGCCGAAGACCGTAAAGGGCGCGGTCAAGGCGAAATACGACAAAAAGATGGGAGAGATTGCTGACTTCTACCGCGAGATGCTTGACGCAGGGATACCTGCAGAGGACGCAAGGTTCGTATTTCCAAACGCAGCGCACACGAACATAGTCGTGACAATGAATGCAAGGTCGCTAATGAACTTCTTTGGCATAAGGTGCTGCTACAACGCGCAGTGGGAGATAAAGGGGCTCGCTGACAAAATGCTGGTTGAGGCCAGGAAGGTTGCCCCGGTAATATTCGAGAAAGCCGGGCCGCGCTGCCTGCATTACGGCTACTGCCCCGAAGGGGCAAGGACTTGCGGCAGGATTACCGAGGTGAGGGGAGAATATGAAAGAGGCGCTAAGGGAAAAGGTAAGTGAAAGCAACAGGGGCGCCAGTGACCTTGTAATGAAGAGCCTCAAGATTGCTGAGGCGGTAATGTGCCTTCCAGAGTACGAGGAGGCAGACATGATACTGTTTTATGTATCGCAGGGCGACGAGGTAAGGACGCACGGGCTGATTAAGGACTCGCTTTATATCGGCAAGGGGGTCGCCGTGCCAGTAAGCAACACCCAGACTGGCGAAATCGAGGTTTATGAGATAAAGGACTTCTCCGAGCTTGTCCCAGGCGCCTACGGCATCCTTGAACCGGCGCCAAAGTTCAGGAGGCATATAGATAGCGCAGAGATAGACCTTGTAGTAGTCCCGGGCGTTGCCTTCGACGAAAACGGGAACCGGCTGGGGCGCGGCAAGGGCTATTACGACAAGTTCCTTGCAAAGCTCCCAAAGACGGTGCCAAGAATCGCCCTCGCTTACGAACACCAGATTGTGGGCGAGGTGCCTGCGGAAGGGCACGACGCCAAGGTGGACAAGATTATCACGGAAACGCGGGTTATTTAGGCGCCTTTTGCGTTTTTGCCTGGTTCGGGCATTTATCTGTTGCCTACCCAGGTCAATGGAGTACTTGACTCGTTGCAGAGGGAGTGGTTTTGCGTGAAAGAGTGAGTGAGGCATCCGATAATAGAAAAAATCATTTAAAGAGGTAACATATTAGTATCCGCAAGGGGTTTTGATGGGAATCAGGGACAAGCTTCAGAAAGTAGACCAGCGAGTCTACGATTTGATTAAGAAAGAGGAGAAACGGCAGGAGTACGGGCTCGAGCTGATTCCCTCTGAGAATTATCCTTCCGTCGCTGTTATGGAGGCGGAAAAGAGCATTATGATGGACAAGTACGCTGAGGGCTACCCAGGCAAGAGGTATTACGGCGGGTGCGCAGTTATTGACGAGGTTGAGAGCCTGTGCATAGAAAGGGCGTGCAAGCTGATGAAAATGGACCACGCCAACGTCCAGAGCCAGACAGGGAGCATGGCGAACTTCCAGGTATTCCTTAGCATGCTTAATTTCGGGGACACCTACCTGTCGATGGACCTGAGCCACGGGGGGCATTTGTCCCACGGGAGCCCGGTTAATTTCTCAGGCAAGTTCTACAATGTGATTCCATATCACGTCAAGAGGGAAACTGGAAAAATTGATTACGAGGAGCTCGAGAGGCTGGCAAAGAAGCACAAGCCCAAGCTCATTCTGGCTGGGGCGTCGGCATATCCTGGAAAGTTCGATTTCAAGAGGTTCAGGGAGATTGCTGACCTGGTTGACGCCTGCCTGCTGGCTGACATTGCGCATTTCGCAGGGCTTATAGTCTCCGGCGACCACCCGCACCCGGCGAAGCACTGCGATTTCATAACGAGCACGAGCCAGAAGACCTTGAGGGGCCCGAGGGGCGGGCTAATCTGGTGCAAAGGTGAGTATGCAAAGCAGATTGACAAGACAGTCTTCCCGATGACGCAGGGCGGACCGTACGAGCACGTGATTGCTGCGAAGGCTGTCTGCTTCAAGGAGGCGCTCACCTCGGCATTCAAGAAGTACGGGCACCAGATTGCGAAGAACGCCAAGGCGCTGTCCAGCGAGCTGATGAGGCTCGGCTGGAAGCTTTGCATGGACGGAACGGAAAACCACCTTATGCTCATGAACATGATTGAGTACCCTGCAAAGGGCAAGGAAGTTCAGGAGCTGCTGGACTCTATCGGGCTGTGCGTGAACAAGCAGATGATACCTTTCGACCCGGAAAAGCCGTTCACCCCGAGCGGGGTGCGGCTTGGAACGCCCGCAGCTACGACAAGGGGAATGAGGGAGCGGGAGATGAAAAAGATTGCCGGCTTCATTGACAGGGCTATCAGGAACAGGGAAAACAAGAAAGAGATTTCCAAGATAAAAGGCGAGGTCAGGGGGCTTTGCACTAAGTTCCCAATTTACAGGGTGCGAAAATGAGGATTAAGAACGACTACAAAGTCGCAGGGGGGAAGCTCGTAAGGGTTGAAGGCGAATCAGCAGGAGAAAGGATACAGAGCATAAGGATAACTGGGGACTTTTTTATGTTCCCGGAAGATGGGATTGAGAAGATTGAGAATGGGCTTTCCGACTGCGCACTTGAGAAGGGCATGATAGCCAAGAAAACCGCTGATGTAATCGCTAAGAACAAGATACAAGTCCAGGGGTTCACGCCGGAGGACTTGGCGGAGGCAATCGTCGGCGGGGTTCAAAATGAAACGGCTTCACCTTGAGGAATGGCACAACCAGCATGCAAGGATGGGTGAGTTCGCCGGCTGGCACACGCCGATATGGTATACGAGCATAAATGACGAGCACATGACGGTTAGGGAAAAGGCAGGGGTGTTCGACATCTCGCACATGGGCGAATTCTATTTTGAGGGGAAGGACGCAGAGGCGTTTCTTGACAAAGTATGCGTAAGCGACATCGCAGGGCTGACGGCTGATGTTTCAAAGTACACATGCATACTGAACGACAACGGCGGCATAATGGACGAGGCAGTTATCTACAGGATAGACGCGACCCACTTCAAGATGGTGTGCGACGCAGTCTGCTATGACAAGCTCAAGGGCTGGTTTGCAAAGGTCAGGGAAGGGATGGAGCTAAATGTGATTGACAAGACGGAGGACCTTGTCCTTCTCGCGATACAGGGGCCGGACGCGTATTCAGTGTCTGACAAGATGGGGATTGCGGCGAGGGAGATGCCGAGGTTCGGGTTCAGGCATATAGCTTACAAAGGCAGGGAAGTCCTGCTATCAAATTCAGGGTACACTGGGGAGAATGGCTTCGAGCTGTTGTTTGATGATAAGAAGCCAGTACACCCTGACCCGAAGAAGGTCGGCGAGCCGACGTTTGCGCTTCAGGTATGGAATGACCTACTGTCGGCTGGCGCAAAGCCGGTCGGGCTTGGCTGCAGGGACAGCCTGAGGATTGAGTGCGGATTCACTTTGTACGAGCATGAGGACACTGAGGAAGTCAACCCCCTTGAGGTTAACTTCAACTGGATGATAAAATGGGATAAGGATTTCATAGGCAAGGAAGCGCTGGTTAATGCGAAGGCTGCAGGAATAAAAAGGAAAATGAAGGGATTTGAGATGGCTGACCGCGCGATACCCAGGCAAGGGTATGATGTAATGCAGAATGGAAAAAAGGTCGGGGTTGTCACGAGCGGGACGATGCCGCCGACATCTGGGAAGGGCATAGGGCTCGGGCTTTTCGACTCGGCAGTCGAGGGGGACGTCGACATCATGATCCGTGGAAAGGAAACAAAAGCTAAAATAGTAAAGCCGCCTTTCTACGACAAGCAAAAGTACGGAATGAAACGAGAGGCTTAGAAAAGTATAATGGTCGGTAAGGAAAAGGTATCGGAACCTACGAATCTGCAAGATTCGTACGAACGTACAAGCGAAGCTTGTAGTAAACGTAGTTTTTCTGATTACGGAATGAAAAGGGAGGTTTAAGAATGCAGGTAGGTGACTACAACATAAAGGAAGGTTTGTACTACCTTGACTCGCACGAGTGGGTTGAGATTAAGGGGAATACTGCGACAATAGGCCTGAGCGACTACGCACAGAAGTCGCTTGGTGATGTTGCATACATCGACGTGCCGCAGGTTGGCAAGGAAGTGAGCCAGAAGGCTGAGCTTTGCGAAATTGAGTCGGTCAAGGCTGTTGACCATGTCTATTCGCCGCTGTCCGGAAAGGTTGTAGGGGCGAACAGCGAGCTAACGAATTCGCCGGATAAGATAAACAGCGACCCGTACGGTGCGTGGATTGTGAAGATTGAAATTAAGGACGAAAGCGAAAAGGCGAACCTGAAGGACGCCAACGCGTATGCTGAGTTCGTCAAGGGGCTTGCTGCAAAATAATCATGCGGTATATTCCAAACCTTTCAAGAAAGGACGAACTGCTGAAAGAGGCAGGGCTGAAAAGGGAGGACCTTTTCGGCGACGTCCCGAAGGACTGCAGGACGGCTGGGCTCAACCTCCCTGAGCCGCTGCCGGAGCTTGAGGTCAGGCGGAAGGTTATAGGGATTCTTTCCAAGAACAAAGTTCCGAGGGCAAGCTTCCTCGGCGGCGGGGTCAGGAACCACTTTGTGCCGGAGCACGTAAGGCATTTGGCAGGCAGGTCGGAGTTTTACACTGCGTACACGCCGTACCAGCCGGAGATTTCTCAGGGGATGCTCCAGACACTGTTCGAATACCAGTCAATGGTTGCGGAGCTGACCGGGCTGGAAGCCGTCAACTCATCCATGTATGACTTTTCCACCGCACTTGCTGAGGCTGCATTGATGGCAAAGAGGGCGACCAGCAGGAGCGAATTCTTGGTTCCAAAGCTAATGTCGCCAAAGAGGAAGGCCGTGCTGAGGACGTACGTTCAGGGCGCAGGAATGAGCCTAATCGAAATTGAAGCCCAGAAGAATGGCCAGCTTGATTTGGAGGACCTGAAGAAAAAAGTCTCTGACAGGACGGCGGGCGTTTACGTTGAAAACCCGGCATACTTAGGGTATTTTGAAGAGGGAGTTGAGGAAGTTTCTGATATAATCCACAAGGCAGGCGGTTTGTTTGTCGTGGGCGCAGACCTGATATCGCTCGGAATCGCAAAGGCGCCGGGGGACTACGGCGCAGACATAGTCATCGGAGAGGGGCAGCTGCTTGGGAACCCGCCCTCCTACGGCGGGCCGTACGTAGGCGCGTTCGCCGTCAGGGCAGACCAGGGCCTCGTGAGGAAAATGCCAGGCAGGATAATCGGGATGACGGAAGACGCGGACAAGAACCGCGGGTTCGTGATGACTCTCCAGACAAGGGAGCAGCACATAAGGCGGGAGAGCGCGACATCGAACATCTGCTCGAACGAGGCGCTGTGCGCGGTGACCGCGGCGATATACCTCGCCACGCTTGGGCGAAATGGGCTGAGAGAAGTTGCAGAGGCGTGCGCGAAGAATGCGAATTATGTTATGCGGGAGATTGGTAAGCTGGATGGGTTTGAGGCACCAGTGTATGATTCAAAGCACTTCTGCGAGTTCACAGTGAAGTGCCCCAAGGACGTTGACGGGATAAACCGCAAGCTGATGGAAAATGGGATTCATGGCGGGTCTAAGGTCGAGTTCCTAAAGGATACTGCACTGTACGCGGTGACCGAAGCCCACACGAAGAAGGACGTCGATGAGCTGCTGGAGGGGCTGAAGAATGTATAAGCAGGCACACGGCGACAGCAGGCTTATATTCGAGAAGTCGGACTCTTCGACAGGGTACTCCCTGCCAAAGCCATTCGGGACGGAATTTAGCATTCCCGAAAAGCTGAAGCGGAAGGAACTGAACCTCCCTGAGGTCAGCGAAGTCGAGGTCGTCAGGCATTACACTAATTTGTCCCAGCGGAACTTCGGGGTAGACAATGGGTTTTACCCGCTTGGGAGCTGCACCATGAAGTACAACCCGAAGATTAACGAGGCGATGGCTGGGCACGAGCTTGTTGTGGATATGCACCCGGAGCAACTGGAGGAAACTGCGCAGGGCTGCCTTGAGCTGGCGTATAATCTTGGCGAAGTCCTGAAAGAAGTAAGCGGAATGGACGCAGTAAGCCTCCAGCCGGCCGCCGGCGCGCACGGCGAGTATATAGGATGCATGATAATCCGCGCCTGCCACAAGGGCAAGGGGCAGGACAGGAATGAGATAATCGTCCCGGATTCGGCGCACGGGACAAATCCGGCGTCGGCGGCGATGGCTGGGTTCAAAGTGGTCCAGGTGCCTTCGCTTGAGGACGGGACAGTTGACATAGAAGCGCTGAAGGCGGCGGTGTCTGGCAGAACTGCCGGGCTCATGCTAACCAACCCGAACACCCTTGGAATATTCGAGCACAACATCAAAGAGATTGCGAGGATTGTGCACGGGGCGGGCGGGCTGTTGTATTATGATGGGGCAAACTTAAACGCGATAATGGGCTTCTGCAAGCCAGGCGAGATGGGGTTTGACGTCATGCACATAAACCTGCACAAGACCTTTGCCACACCGCACGGCGGCGGCGGGCCTGGAAGCGGCCCGGTGCTTGTGAAAAAGGAACTGGCAAAATTCCTGCCAGTGCCAGTTGTTGAGAAAACGGGCAGCAAGTTCAGGCTGAATTATAACCTGCCGGAGTCGATTGGGCCTTCAAAGTCTTCGATAGGGAATTTTGGTGTGCTGGTCAAGGCGTACACTTACACGCTGACGATGGGGAAGATGCTCAAGGACGCCTCAGAGATTGCCGTCCTGAACTCGAACTACATGGCGCAGAAGCTGAAGCAGGACTATGAGATGCCGGGGAAGGAAATCCGAAAGCACGAGTTTGTGCTGTCAGCGGAGAAAATAAAAACCGAAACTGGCTGTTCGGCGCTGGACATCGGAAAACGGCTTTTGGACTACGGGCTGCATGCCCCGACGATTTATTTCCCCCTGATTGTCCACGAGGCGCTGATGATTGAGCCGACTGAGACGGAAGCCAAGGAAAATCTTGATAGGTATATTGACGCCCTGAAAAAAATAAAGGAAGAGGCGTACAAGAGCCCTGACCTTCTGCACGGGGCGCCGGCAAACACCTCGGTCAGGCGGCTGGATGTTACCAAGGCGATAAGGGAGCCTGTCCTCAGCTGGAAGATGGTTAAGAAGTAAGCTAGTATTGGAAATATATACCAAAAGGGTATAAATGATAAGATGCTTATCTTCTATGCTGCGGAAATGGCGTATTGCGGCCGGCAACGTCTGCAATGGATCATGCACTGAAAATGTGCATGTGAACCGATTACAACTTGGGCACCTTTTCTGCAGCACTTTTTGCGTTTTTTAGAGGGTAGGTTAGGTGATGCTGGCAAAATTCTAATATTTTTAATTATTTTCAATATTGTAGATAATTAAAATAATGAGATTTTGGTACGCATATTTGAAAAAATCGGCGTTTTGCATATGTTTTTAGTTAATTTAACAGTATTATTGGCTATAAATAATTATTTTCATTATTGTAAATATTTAATTAGGATAGAATAAAAGTTTAATTAGTGTATTATTTTCAATATAGAAATGAATAAATTTAAAGAATCCTGCCAGAAAGCTATAAACTAAGCCGCAATTAGCTTTCTATGATAAAAGCAGTTGCCTTCGACCTTGACAACACCCTGATTGACTTTGTCAGGTTCAAGGAGGAGACTGCAAAAGCCGCTGCAAATGCGCTCGTTGCCAATGGCCTCGGTGCAAAGCCAAACGAGGTCAAGAAAAAGATTTGGGAAGTTTACGACAAACACGGAGTCGAGTACCAGAAGACATTTGCTACCCTCTTGGGCGACCACTACAAGATTCGCGACCCTAACAAGTTCGAGAGGCTGCAGCAGGCTGCGATAAACGCATACCTCGCCCGCAAGCTTGAGGTGCTGCGGCCTTACCCCTCGGTCAAGCCGACCCTCCGGGCTCTTAGAAAAAAGGGCTGTCTGCTATGCATAGTCACCGACGCCCCGCGGAACAAGGCTTGGCAGCGGCTCCTGCTATGCGGGCTCCAGGACAGCTTTGATTTCGTCATCACTAAGGACGACACGAACCGGGCAAAGCCAAGCACGCTTCCATTCAGAGCGCTCCTAAAAAAGACTGGGCTCATGCCGAAACAGGTCCTTTTCGTCGGCGACGACCCGAAGAAGGACATAATGGGGGCAAAGAAGGTCGGGATGCTGACTGCGCTTGCAGAGTACGGCTGGGTGCTCCACAGAAACAGCAGGATTAAGCCGGATTTTTATCTTAAAAGGCCATCCGGGATACTGCAAATCCTCAGACAAGCTTAATAATATATAGTCGGAGGGATTTGTACTAATACTCCCATGGTGCAACACCATAACTGGCACAGCATCGACATAGAGGATACTGCAAGGAGCCTCAGTGCGGACATCCGCGGGCTTGCGAGCGGGGACGCATCCCGCCGGCTTGGGGAGTACGGCAAAAACAAGCTCGAGGGCGGCAAGAGGATAACCACTGTCGAAATTTTCCTCCGCCAGTTCAAGAACTTCATAATATACGTCCTGATTGGTGCTGCAGCAATCTCGTACTACCTTGGCGAAATGCTTGATGTTTGGATAATAACCTTTGTAATATTCTTTGTTGCGTTCCTGGGGTTCTACCAGGAATTCCGCGCCGAGCGGTCAATGGAGTCCCTCAAGGAGCTTTCTGCTCCGCACGCGGTGGTCATGAGGGACGGCGTCAAGAAGGAGATTCTCGCTGAGGAAATAGTGCCAGGCGATGTCATCCTTCTCGAGGCGGGGCGCAGGATCCCAGCGGACGCCAGGATTATAGACGCCACGGACCTCAAGTCTGATGAGTCAGCCCTCACTGGCGAATCAATACCGGTATTGAAGAAGGCTGGGACCCTGCCTCCGGACGTCCCGCTCGCAGAGAGGGACAATATGGTCTTCGTCGGGACGCACATAGTCGACGGAATCGGCAGCGCCCTCGTTGTCTCCACTGGCATGCACACCGAGATAGGCAAGGTTGCGAAGATGATTGAGCAGGTCGGGGAAATTGAGACGCCAATAAAGACCAAGCTGAACACGCTCGGAAAAAGGCTGACGATGATGGTACTTGCGGTCTGCGCTCTAGTAGTAGTTGTCCAGTATGCCAGAGGGGCAAGTTTGACCAGCACGATGGTTGTGGTCGCGGCGCTTGCAGTTTCAGGAATGCCAGAGAGCCTGCCTGCAGTGGTTACGGTCACCTTAGCGTCCGGGGTCAAGCGGATGAGCAAGCACAATGCTATAATACGGGTACTCCCCACGGTCGAGACACTAGGCTCCGCCACGGTCATTTGCACTGACAAAACCGGCACGCTGACGCACGGCACCATGACCGTCAGGAAATTATTCGCAAACTCAGAGATGCTTGAACTCACAGGCAGGGGCTCGGAGCTGGAGGGGGACTTTTATCTCAAAGAAAAAGCCGTCGGCCCAAAGGGCGTTGAGTTCCTGCTCAAAGCGGCTGCCCTGTGCAACGACGCCTACTTGGAAGAGGAGAAAGAGCGCGAGTCAGAGGAGCTGATAGTCATCGGAGACCCAACAGAAGGAGCACTCCTCGTTGCGGCAGCAAAGGGGAAAATACTCCAGGAGCAGATAAAGAAGGAATACCCTCGCATTGGCGAGGTCCCGTTTAACTCAGACCGGATGCGGATGACTACGGTGCACACCACTGAGAAAGAGAAAAAAATTGCGTTTACAAAGGGGGCACCTGAAAAAATCATAGACTTGTGCAACCGGATTTACCTCAGGGGAACGGTCACAAAGATGACTGATAAGCAGCGCAAGGAGCTGCATGACGTCTACCGCAGGATGGGTGAGGACGCCCTGCGGGTGCTTGCAGTAAGCTACCGTGAGGTGCCTGACAAGGTTGAGGACTACACCGAGACGCTTGAAACTGGCTTGGTGTTCATTGGCCTCATGGGGATGATAGACCCGCCCAGGGAAGAGGCAATCTCGGCGATAACCGCCTGCAAGACGGCTGGAATCAAGGTGATAATGATAACTGGTGACAACAAGATAACTGCTGAGGCTATCGGAAAGGAGCTCGGGCTAACCCAAAAGGGCTCAAAAATCATCACCAGCGCGGAGCTTAACAAGATGAGCGACGCCGAGTTCGATGTGATAGTAGAAGACGTCGCGATATATGCCAGAGCGTCCCCCTCTGACAAGCTCAGGATAGTATCCGCTCTCCAGAAGAAGGGGCATATTGTCGCAATGACTGGGGACGGTGTCAACGACGCGCCAGCGCTGAAGAAGGCGGACGTCGGCGTCGCCATGGGCAAGGGGGGGACTGACGTCGCACGCGAGGCTGCGGACATGATACTGACAGACGACAACTTCGCGACAATAGTCAATGCCATAAGCGAAGGGAGGACTATTTTTGACAACATAAAGAAGTTTGTCTACTACATGCTCGCTGGCAACATCGCGGAGATAACAATAACTGCCACGGCATTGATTTTCGGTGCACCCTTCCTGCCATTCACCGCCCTGATGATACTCTGGATAAACCTTGTCACCAGCGACTTCCCCGCGATGGGCTTGGGGCTGGAGCCGCCGGAGACTGCCATAATGAGCCGCCCCCCACGGAACCCGGACGAGAACGTCCCCTCTATGCGCCTGATACTGGGGCTTACCGAAGTCGGCTCGATAATTTGCATCGGCGTCATCCTGCTCTTTGTCATGAAGGTCGGCATTTGGCAGATGCCGCTCGATAGGGCGAGGACTGTGGCCTTTGCGACCCTGATAGCATTCGAGCTGTTCCACGCATTCAACTCGCGCTCCCTGACGCAGTCGATATTCACCATGGGGCTTATGAGCAACAAGCCGCTCCTCGTAGGCGTAGCTGCGTCGGTGGCCACGAGCCTGTTTGTTATATACTACCCGCCGCTCCAGAGCATATTCGGCACGAGCGCGCTGACACTTTGGGACTGGGCAAGGGTTCTTGCGGTGGCATCAACGGTGCTGATTTTCGTCGAACTGAAAAAGCACTTCGGCAGGGAAGTAGAGTACCAGAAGGTCTAGCTTCGTGAAGAGTCTGCGAGCTTCCGGAAGTAGACGACAAAGCCCCAGAGAAAGTCATAAAGGTATTTTGCCTGGTTTTCTGCAGAATTAATCTTCAGGACCGCCATTTTTATTGCCGGCTCCATCTGTGCGTAGGATATGTGGACGGAAAGCACCATGTCCCGCCCTTCCATAAAGGCAGGAGTCTTGGCATCAGGCTCGGCTGGGTACTTGTAGCAGCAAGACAGCCCGACGAGGGCGGAAAACAATATCTGGTGCCTGTACTTCTCGTTTCCGGAAATGAGCTTTGAAAGCCTGCCGAGCTTTTTCGGGTCGCAGAACAGGTGCCCGCCAGCCGCGGCTATCTGCACCTCCATAGTATGCGGAATTTCTATCAGGCTGCAAAACTCGGACTGGTTCATTTTAGCCTTTTTTCACCCCGTACCAGACATGGTCTATCAGGAAGTCTTGAAGGTTCTGCGGCGGGGTGTACCTCCAGATATCTGGAACGCCAAGCTTCGCAAAGAGCGCCTTGAGGGATTCCTCGTTTTTTATGGACGTCATGTCATCCCGCTCCCGGTCTGTGAACATTATAAAGCCGCCGGGCTTAAGAACCCGCAGGATCTCCCTAATGGTCGCCTCCTGCGAAAAAACATATGGCAGGACTGAAATGGCGATGGCGCAGTCAAAGGTTTTGCCCTTGGCCGGGATTTTGTCAGGCTTAATCTGGGCGAAGGATACATTTTTTACACCATGCTTTTTTGCCATCATGCCAGCCACCCGAAGCATCGAGGGGCTTGGGTCGACGGCAAGTGTCTTCTCTGAAACCTCCTCCAAACAAAACAAAGTTGAGCCGTCTCCGGTCCCATAGTCGATGCTATGTTTGAAAAGAGCTTTCCCTTTCTTATACTCGAAGCCGGCAAGCCTAAGGCAGTCCACAAGGGCTACGGCAAAAGCGCAGGAAGAGTATTCCCTCGCCCAGGAGTAAACCATGGAAGAGACTGCCCACTCTATCCGCTCCATCTTTGCCCAAAGCCGGGGAATGTCCCGCTTAAGGTACCTAAGAGTTGGCTTAGAGAAGAAGACGGGGTAGTACATTTTGGTGCCGAGGTTTTCCGGGCTGTCCTCTGCAACGAGGAAGAGGTGGCATCTATCGCCTTTCGTGGGGAACAGCAGGACATAGGTCAGCTTAAACTTGCCAGGGGAGAATACACGCGTTAGCGAATATTCAAGGCCAAACGGCAGGTAGGATGCAATATTGAGTGATTCGTTTTCGACCAGCTTGACCTCCTTCGCGGCAAGCCGCTTTGCGAGGTTAGAATACTTCTCAAAGCGCTTAGCTGGCACGTTGTCGACGGGGATTGGGAATTCGAGTATTAAGCCGAATGACGTGTAGTCGTTGTGCGCAGACAGTATCTTGCCGACCAGCTCCGCAGTAGGCTTTTTCATGACGTCGGATTCCTCGTGAAGCTGTTTTCGGAATATGCCCTCTGCCTGCTCCGGATGTATCATATTAGACGTATTGCAATATGGATATATAAGCCTAACCAAACGGCTTAGTCCTTGCGCTCAGAAAATAGCGATAAAAAGTAAGGTTTAAGACAGGAATAGCCTTTTAGGTTGCATGCCATTCCTAAAAAAGCTCGCGCTGTTCTTCATTGGAGGATTTTTAGGGCTGTTCCTGAGCCTGTTCATCCTTGGGCAGGCGATGGACAAGACAGTATTTAGCGCAGATTTTTATGACGCAGAGTTTGAGAAGTACGGGATGTATGATTTTATGCTCGAACAGATGACGCCGCCGGATGCCAGCCAGGAGACGCTGGAGTCTTTTGAAAAGTATTATACTAAGGACTGGCTCCGAGGCCAGTTCAGCGGGAACCTCCAAAACATATTTGCCTACCTCAAAGGCGAAAGCGATGAGCTGGTACTTGGCTACTCGCTCGTAGAGATAAAAGAAAGGATGTTAGAGGACAACCCGACCGCAGACTTGAGCGGCATCCCGGACAGGACTGAAAATGCAGCCCTCCCTAACCAGGAGCTTGTCGAGAGCTTTCGGGCAGTCTTCATTTTATTCTACCGGTTTTCTGGCCTTGCCCTGCCACTGGCGGGGGCGTGTATCGTCTTAGTATTTGCAGTCTCGCGTGACGCAGTATTTACTGCCAGAAGAGTGGGCAGGTCGGTCATGAATACTGGGCTTTCATTCGTGGTGCTTTATTATGCCAGCGCGTATCTGCCCAGCGGAGGAATGCCTGCTGCAGGAGGGCTCTCGCTTGAGGTTGTTGCACCCATTATGGCGGACGCGCTCCTGCCATTTAGGGCGTACGGCTTCTGGTTTGCTGGCATTGGGGCGGTCGTGTACGCACTTGCCATAGCTGCGGGCAGGCATCGTGGCAATCAATAAAGTTTATTAAAGCGAACAGGTAATAGGGGACTGGGGATATGTTCGGCAAAAAGAAATATTTGGACAACAAGCGGGACACTGTCTACTGCCCGATACGCGAAAGCATGTGCAGTATTGCCGAAATCTGCCCTGCGGCAGGCAAGGATGACGATTACCAGGGGCTTGCCCTCCTCATAGGTGTTGCGGAGGACGAGACCTGGAGGCAGTTTGCAGAAATTATGCCTGACACCTATTTTGTGCTGGCTGAGCTTGATGGGGAATCGCTCGATACGCAGATTAAAAGAGCAAGAAAGGCTGGAATTGAAAACTTCGGCGTAAAGCAGGTTTCTGGAAGTGGGGTCCCGTTCAGCGACAAGATGTTCAAGCGCATTGAATCCCATTACGTGCTTACTTCCCAAGGCAGCCGGGGAAAGGTTAGGTTTGCAAAACCTATCCTGGACGAGTATTTCCGCGTGCTAGACGACGATGGCGTGCTGCTGATATCTGGGGAATTGAGGATAAAGGGCGGGGACGAGGAAGACTATGTAAAAGAGCTCCACGCATATCTGGAGGGAAAGAGGAAAGAGGGGTACACGGTCGGCATGCACACTATGCCGCTCTCTGAGACTGGGACATACTACGGGCAGGTAAACATAACGTACTACATCTCAAAGGATAAGGCTGCCCTCAAGCGTGAACTCAACAGGGTCAAAAAAGTATACGGCCTGAAGGACGTTGAGCTAAAGTAGAGTGGCAGTTGGGGGAGTAATTATTTATAGTTGGTTTTATTTCCAAGAAGCCATGAAGCCAAAGCTGACAAGAGAGTCGAGCAATGAGGATTTCAGGCAAGACTACCTTTTATGGCGGAAGCAGCCGCTTGACGAGGAGCTTGCAAAATTTGAGAGCATATTAAAGGGCTGGGAGTCGAAACGGGCAGAAGCCGAAAAGGAGATTGCCTGGTACTCAAATCAAGCCAATATAATAAAAGAGGTCCTCGCCCAAAAGTAAAGCTTATTTTGGGAGGGGGATTGGCGTGCCAGTGTCCTTGCCCTCTTTCTCTCTTCGCCTGCACATCTTACAGACGCCTTTCTTTTCAGATTCCTGGATCGTCTTCAGCGTCCACCAAGAGTCCATTGGAAGGCCGCAGTCCTTGCAGCGGGATATTTTTGCCATGAGCACAATAAGGATTTATCTTTTATAAAGCCACTCGTCCGTGCCGTATTTTGTTTTCGCAAGCTCCTCTGCGAGCTCAAGCTCATAGTCAGTAAGGCCTGAGACCTTGAACTTGCCAAAGACCTTTTCGAAGCCCTTCGCCATCGCCTTTTCGACTTCCGCGCCGCCGACGTTTTTGCTTTTCCCAATCAGTTCGAGCTGCTGGTTTATGTTCGTAACCCTGTCCTTAATTGACTGGAGGATTTTGTCCGCCATCTTCGCCTTCGAGACGTTGAGGACTGAGAAAAGCAGGTCCATGTCTGTTCCGTACATCATGGTCCCGTGCTGGAGGACTGCGCCCCATTTCCGGGTCTGTGCCGAGCCAGAAATCTTCTTCCCGCCTGCGAGCACGTCGTTTATCGGCTTGAACTCCGCGGCGATTCCAAACTCCGCAAGAGCGTTGACAAGCCCCTGGCAGATTAGCTTGTAGGAGTCCTGGATGTTGCTGCTGACCGATTTTTCCGAGAGGATGACAGAATAGGTTATCTCGCCGTTGTAATCGTGAAAAACCGCCCCTCCTCCAGTTATCCTCCGGACTGCGTCGACGCTAGACTTCAGCCGGTTTTCGTGGAATATCTCCTGCTCATAAGACTGGAAGTAGCCAAGGCTGACTGATGATGGGTTGAACTTGAAAAGCCTGAAAGTGTCCGGAACCTTGCCCTCGGACCTGGCACGGAGGATTGCTTCGTCGATTGCCATTGACAACGCGGCGTTATCTTCGCGTAATGGAACCAGCCTCATTTTCCAATTTGAAATAAAACTCCGCAGCTTTATAGGAGCTTCGCACGAACGGTCCTGACGCCACATACCTGAACCCTTTTTCAATGCCAACCCGCTCGTATTCCTCGAACTTGGAGGGGTGGACATACTCTGCGACTTCGGCGTTTTCCTTTGTCGGCTGGAGGTACTGCCCTATAGTCAGGAAATCTGTGCCTGCCGAGCGCAGGTCGTCCATCGCTTCCTCAACTTCGTCCTGGGTTTCGCCGACACCGACCATTATGCCAGATTTTGTATATAAATTTGGATCGATTTCCTTAAGCTTTTTGAGAACTGCAAGTGACGTTCCGTATCCTGCGCGCCTGTCCCGCATTTTTGGAGCCAGCCTTGCAACGACTTCGATATTGTGGGCGACGACATTCGGCCGGGCGGAAGAAATCATAGTCAGGCGTTTTTCGTCGGCTCCAAAATCAGGGATGAGCGCTTCGACAGGTATGCCTGCCGCACGCACGGACTTGATGCAGCTTGCAAAGTGACCTGCGCCGGCGTCAGGAAGGTCGTCCCGGTCGACAGAAGTCAGGACTGCGTACTTTAACCCCCATTTGGTTGCAACCTTCGCCAGGCTCGCAGGCTCTTTTGAGTTCAGCGGCTCGCCTTTGCTGCCTGTGCGTACTGAACAAAAGCTGCAGTGGCGGGTGCAAACGTGGCCCATGAGCATAAAGGTTGCAGTCCCAGAATCCCAGCAGGCGCCCTGGTTCGGGCAGCGCGCGCCCTGGCAGACAGTATAAAGCCCATGCTCGCTGAGGTCCCTGAGAATGCTGTTGTAATTGGGGCTGAATTTTGGGTGGACCCTGAGCCACTCTGGCTTTCTCATGTCGATATTATGGGCGCAAAGCAATTAAAAGTTGTCGGATTAGCAGTAGCATGCTCGCGGGGTTCATAGTAAATCCCATAGCCGGGATGGGTGGAAAAGTAGGCTTAAAAGGCACCGACGGCCAGGTCAGGAGGGCGCTAGAACTTGGGGCAAAAATGGTAGCGCCGGAGCACGCAAGGGAGTTTCTTGGCGCGCTGAAGAAGGACATAGAATTTATCACCTGCCCTGGCGAAATGGGCGAGGATTACCTAAGGGGCTCGAGGTTCGGCTTTGAGGTTGCAGGCAAAAAAAAGCTCCAGCATGGCGAGGATGGCATGCCGAAAACGACTGCCGCAGACACTAAGAGGATGGCAAAAAGGATTCTCGAGGAAAAGCCGCACATAATCGTCTTTGTTGGCGGGGACGGGACTGCAAGAGATGTATACTCGGCAGTCAAGGACAACATCCCCATTCTTGGAGTCCCTTCCGGTGTCAAGGTCTACTCCTCCGTCTTCGGAGGATCACCAGATGAGTCAGCTGCGCTCTTAGATATGTTTGCGGACGGGGCAGTGCCTGCAAAAGCCTGCGAAGTCCTCGACATTGATGAAGCAAAATACAGAAAGGGCATTCTAGACACAAAGCTGGTGGGCTACGCAAAAGTGCCGTACTACGAGTCGCTGATACCTGGCGGCAAATCAGCGAGCACGATTTCAGAGGAGGAGGAGCACGAGGCGATTGCGAAGAGGATAGCTTACGAGATTGATGCGGGACTGTACCTGTTCGGGCCTGGGACGACGGTAGCCGAATGCTCGAAGATGCTCGGGCTAAAGCACACCCTCTTAGGGGTTGACATAGTGGAAGTCGACAGGCAGAGGAAACCGTGCGTGCTGAAGCTTGACGCAAACGAGAGGGACATTCTCGCGGAGATGAAAAGGCACGGGAACAGGGTGAAGGTAATCGTCTCCCCCATCGGAAAGCAGGGGTTCATCTTTGGCAGGGGGAACCAGCAGATTTCAGAAAACGTGCTGAAATACGTTTCCAAGGAGGACGTCCTGGTTGTCGCGACGCAGAACAAGCTGAACGAGGTCAAATTCTTGAGGGTCGACGTCAACCCAGAGATAAATTCAAGGTTCCAGGGATACATGAAGGTCATTGTCAGCTACAGTGACAGCAAAATACAAAAGGTAGTCTGACATCAGGATAAAATATGAAAGCCGTAGTAATCGGGGCTGGGGTTGCAGGGACGACTGCCGCGCTTGAACTTAAAAAGCTGGACCGGCGGTCAGAAGTGGTCCTGCTTGAAGCAACCAAATACCCGGAATACTCCCACTGCGGAATGCCGTTTTCCCTTGAGGGCATGTTCCCGCCCGAGAGCCTTATCTCCCACCCGGCAGAGTTCTATAAACGTGCAGGGATAGACCTCCGGCTGAATGCAAAAGTCAAAAAAATAAAGCCGAAGGAGCGGAAAGTAATTCTTGAGGGCAAAGAAGAGGGTTATGACTACCTAATAATTGCCACTGGCGGAAAGGCGTTTGTCCCGCCAATTGAGGGAATTGACAAGGAAGGGGTAGCCGGCCTCAACGTAATGGACGAGCTCAAGGAGCTCTTGCGGCTTTCTAAGAAATCAAAGAGGGCGGTCGTCATAGGCGCCGGCCTCATCGGGCTTGAGACTGCAGTTGCGCTGGAGAGCCTTGGCATTGAAGTGACCGTCGTAGAGATGTTGAACCAGATCATCCCGATAATCGACAAGGACATGGCAGAGTATGCCCAGCGCCACATGGAATCCAGAGGAGTAGAATTCAAGCTCGAGAAAAAAGTAGAGCGCATACTCGGCAAGGGCAATGTTGAGGGCGTCATGGTTTCTGGGGAGAAAATTGGCTGTGACCTTGTCGTCCTTGCGACAGGCACGCTGGCGAACTCCGGCCTGGCGAAGGACGCAGGGCTTAAGGCTGGCCCGTTCGGAATAGAGGTTGACGAGTACCTGCGAACAAGCGATGAGAGGATATACGCCATCGGGGACAGTATCCAGGTAAAAGACTTTTTTTGCAGGAAGTCGTCGGCTGCGCGGCTGAGCAGCATTGCGCTTATCCAGGGAAGAGTCGCCGCGGCAAACATCGCCGGCAGAAAAAAGAGGTTCGACGGCGGGCTCAACTCCACTGTGACAAAGCTCTTCGACCTGGAAGTGGGGCGGGTTGGGCTTGATTCGAACCTGGCTGGATGCCTTGGGGTTGAGGTGCAGAGCTCAAAATTCAAGGGCGCATCCAGGATTGAGTATTACCCTGATAAAAAGGACGTGGTTGTAAAGATAATATTCGACAAAAGAGGGAAAGTGCTTGGGTTCCAGTCGGTCGGGCCGGACTCGTTTGGAAGGGTTGCGGCGCTGGCAATCGGCATACAAAAGGGTGTGACGCTTGAGGACCTGACAAAAGTGGAGTTCCCCTTCGCCCCGCCAATTTCGCCGGCAATCGAGCCTATCCACGTCGCCGCCGAGCTCGGGCTCAGGAGGCTGAAATGACTGCAAAGCTGATGGATGGGAAGGCGGCTGCGCAGGAGGTAGTCGACGCGCTGAAAAAGGAGGTATCCAGCTTCACTAAAAAGCCAGGGCTTGCGCTTATTCTCGTCGGAGACGACCCGGCGTCGAAGATTTATACTGCCAGCAAGGAGAAGCGCTGTGCAGAGATAGGCATCAGGTCGGAGATGAACCGCCTGCCGGAGAAGACGAGCCAGAGGGAGCTCATTTCGCTGATTGAGAAGCTGAACAAAGACAACAGCATCCACGGGATAATCGTCCAGCTTCCCCTGCCAAAGCACCTTGACCCGGCCGAAGCTGCAGCCAAGATAAGCCAGGACAAGGATGTCGACGGGATTTCCCCTGCAAATATGGGGCGGCTTTTGAGGGGGGAAGACTGCCTTGTGCCGTGCACCCCGCAGGGCATAATGTACCTGCTGAAAAAGTATGGGGTTGAGATAAACGGCAAACGGGCGTCAATCGTCGGGAGGTCAAACATCGTAGGCAAACCGGTTTCAGTCCTTCTGCTCAACGAGCACGCAACAGTAACCATATGCCATTCGAGGACGGCAGACCTTTGCGCAGAGACAAAAAAGGCTGACATCCTCGTCGCCGCGGTTGGGAAAGCAAGGATGATTAAGGCAGACATGGTCAAGAAAGGGGCGGCAGTCATCGACGTCGGCATGAACCGGACCGCAGACGGCCTCGCGGGTGATGTGGATTTTGACTCAGTGAGCAAAATCGCAGGCTGGATAACGCCAGTGCCGGGCGGGGTGGGCTTGATGACTGTTGCTATGCTCATGAAAAACACGGTTGAAGCCTACAAGAGGCTGGAGGGCTTGAAATGACAAACATTGCAGTTCTTGTTTCCGGCCGCGGCTCAAACCTGCAGGCGCTGATTGACCGGGCTGAGTCGGGATACATCCCTGGCAAAATCACAGTCGTCATTTCCAACAAGAAAGATGCCTACGGGCTCGAGAGGGCGCGAAAGCATGGAATCCCAGCGGAGTATGTCCATATGGAACCAGGCGAAGCGCGCGAGGAATATGACAAAAAAATAATTACGGTTCTTGAAAAATACAAGGTGGACCTCGTGTGCCTCGCAGGCTACATGTTCATTGTCAGCCCGCAATTCGTCAAGAGATACAAGTACTGCATGATGAATGTCCACCCGGCTTTGCTTCCGGCATTTGCAGGCGGGACGCACGCCCAGAAAGAGGCGATTGACTGGGGCGTCAAGGTCGCAGGATGCACGGTCCATTTCGTCACAGACGAGGTTGACGGAGGGCCGATAATAGTCCAAAAGACGGTCCCTGTGCTTGAGAACGATAATATTGAAACGATCTCAAGAAGGATTCTCAGGCAGGAGCACAGGGCGTATTCGGAAGCAGTCAGGCTCTTCTGCGAGGGGAGACTCAAAGTGGAGGGCAGAAAAGTGAAGGTGCTCCCTGAGAAATGATTTAAAATGGAGGGGGATTAGTTTGGCTATGAAACCTAAGATGTTAGACGCTCTAAAGCTGGAGCCGGCGGAAAAGCTGACTGTACTGATTGGGCTTTTTATTGCATCGCTTGTTGCTGCAAACCTCCTTGGAAACAAGATAAGCGTCCTTGCCGGGATAAGCGTCTCAGTCGGCATATTCGCGTACCCGATAACGTTCCTTATTGCGAACATATTCGGGGAAGTTGACGGGCCAAGAATCCCCAGAATGCTTGTTGTAAGCGGCATCGTCTCGATAATTGCAGTTTTGGTGCTCACGTCAGTCTCGATTGCCCTGCCGCCAGCGGCGCGGTTCACCTACAACGACGCATACGTGCAGGTGTTTTCCTCGACCCGCAGGATAATGGTCGGGAGCCTCGTAGCATTTGCATTCGCGCAGATGCTCAACATCCGGCTCTTCGACGCGCTCAAGGGGCGCCTATCCGGCAAGCATGCATGGCTTAGGTACAACGCAGCAGTCACAACGAGCCAGTTTTTCGACACTGCAGTATTCTACTTCATTGCGTTCTACAAATTGACGCCAACGTTCACGGGGCCATTCGTTATTTCACTCATATTCCCCTACTGGTTCATGAAGTGCGCCTTCTCGCTCCTCAGCACGCCGGTTTTCTACGGCGGCGTGAAATGGTTCAAGAAAGGCGCAAAGCCAGGGCTTCCGCCCATGGCAATCCCAGTTTCGGCGCCTCAGCCTGCGGCCCACAGGAAAAAAAGGTAATCAGCCGAGGAGCTTTTCAATCCGCGCTGCGAACTCAGGGCACCCATGGACATTGTTGCGGAGGCTCCCGACTGCGCGGCGGTACTGGGCTACCGTTCCCAGGAGGAGGACATCCGTCTGCTTGACTTTGCAGGTCACAGTCCCGGCTGCGACTGCAGCGTCTCCGCCGGCAGAAAGCATTGTCTGCTTCAATATGTTTGCGGACCCAGCTGGAACTTTTTCAATCAGAATAAGCCGGAATTTTGCCTTTGGGAGCATTATTTCAATGCCCTCCCTCTGGCTTCCGAGGTCCCGCATCGCCTTTTCAGCATCGATTTCAGGTATCCGCCTGTCCATGCTCTGAGAACCCCTGCTGCTTATTTAGGAGTTTCGAAGGAAACCACTTTACGCCACCTCTGCCGCGCCTCGCCGGCAAGGAAAATTGAGCCGGTTATTACAACTATTGAATCTGAATCTGCCTCCTTGAGGGCAGAGTCGACTGCCTTGCTGAGCGGTGTGCGTATTGCAAAGTTTCCGCTTGCGTAACTAACCATTTTTTCTGGGTCTGCAGACCTCGGCTTCGAATATTTGGTCAAGATTATTTTTGAGGCGGATTTGGATATCCGTCCGAGCATGGCGCGTATGTCCTTGTCCTTTGATGCACCAAAGACAAATATTTTTCTTTTTCTGATTGAGTCGAGTGTGCTGCAGAGCGCGTCTACGCCGGCAGGGTTGTGGTCGGCGGACAGAATGACAATCGGGCGTGTTTGCATGACCTCGAACCGCCCCGGCCAAAAGGAGTTAGAAATTCCTCTGACAATATGCTCCTGTTTTATTCCAAGCACCTCTGCTGCAGAAACTGCAACCGCTGCATTTTTCCTCTGGAAGCCGCCAAGCATCTTTGTCTCGAGGCTGTAGCCGTTTATCCTGAAAGCCTGGCGTTTGAAGTCTGAAGAGATTGGAGCTATCCCGCGGCTCGACGCCCGGATTAGCCTGCAGTTCTTCACCTTGCACACGTTGGAAAGGTACTGGACGACCTCCTGCTTGTCAGAGCCGGTAACGAGCACCTTGCCCTGCCGGATTATGCCTGCCTTCTCCTTTGCTATTTCTAGAACCGTGCTGCCAAGTACCTTCGTGTGGTCTAAGTCGACGTTAGTTATTATCGACAGCTCAGGCTCTGCGACATTGGTCGCATCATATCTTCCGCCAAGACCAACTTCTATAACAGCGTAATCAACGTTCTTTTCTAAGAAGTACAGAAAAGCCGCGGCAGTTAAGACTTCAAAGTGGGTTGCGCCGTATTTTTCCTGAAGCGGCCTGATTCTCGAAATGAGCCGCGCAAGGTCCCGCCCGGGTATCTTAGTTTTGTCAACGAGGATGCGCTCGCGGTCGTCACTCAGAGGAGGGGAGGTGTATGTCCCCACCTTTAGTCCGGATTCCAAGAGGATAGAGCTTAGCATCATCGAGACTGAACCCTTGCCGTTTGTGCCGCCAACTATCACGGTCTTGCATTTGAGCTGGGGGCTGCCAAGCTCCGCGCATATTTGTCGGATTCGCCCGAGCCCGAGGTGGGAGCCGAACTGCTCAAGCCCCTCAAGGTATGCTTTAGTCTCAGCGAGATTCATTAAAACCCCAAAATCAAGCCTCCGAACGCCCCGCGATTTAAATTAGTTGCCTTTTTCAAAAAAGAAACATTTATATCCAGTTCTGCAAATATCTTAGTGGTGGTGCACATGACGGAAGTATCGTGCCCAGATTGTCAAAACAAAATTAAGATAGACAAAGAACTGTCTGAAGAGCCAACGGACATCTCCTGCCCAGAGTGCCTTTCAGACCTTAGGGTTACCAAGAACGGAGACGACGTTACCGTCCGCTCGATAGAGGAGGCTGAGCTCCTCGGCGTAGTAAAGAAAGACGAAAGCAAGTACTCAGATTCTGCGTTCGGCCAGTATGACTAAATCCCGTGCTTGAATGCGCGTATGCCTGTGAATGCAAGGGCTATGCCCTTCAGGTCTGCGGCTTTTATGACTTCCTCGTCCCGCTTAGAGCCACCCGGCTCGATTGCCGCAGTCACCCCGATTTTTGCGGCTTCGCCGATGCTGTCTGCAAACGGGAAGAACCCGTCTGACGCGAGGACTGGGTGTTTTACGCCTTTTTCCTTGGCTTTCTGGATTGTTATCCTGACTGAGTCCACGCGGTTCGGCTGTCCGGTGCCTATTCCGACAGTCACCTGATCCTTTGCCAGGACGATGCCGTTCGACTTGACGTGTTTGACCACTTTCCAGGCAAAGAGCAGGTCCTCGAACTGGGCCGCGGTCGGCTTTTTTGCCGTGACTATTTTCAGCCCAGCCTTTGTGACTTTTTTCGTATCGTGCTGCTGGACAAGGTAGAATTTCCCAACCTTGACAACGTCAGGCTGCCTGAAGTCAAGAAGAGAAGTCTTTACGACCCGGAGGTCGGGCTTCGTCCGGAGGACTTTGAGCGCGTCTGGCGAGTAGGATGGGGCTATGATGACTTCTTTGAAGGATTTCACAATCTCTTTTGCGGTCTTTTGGTCAACCTGCCGGTTTGCCGCGACAATGCCGCCGAATGCAGAGATGGGATCCGCCTCAAGGGCGCGCTTGTATGCGGTTGATATGTCCTTCGCAACAGCAACCCCGCATGGCAGCTGGTGCTTTATTATTGCAACAGCCGGCTTGGAGAATTCATAGACGAGCTCCTCGGCACAGGCTGCGTCGAAGATGTTGTTGTAGGAGAGCTCCTTGCCCTGGTACTGCTTTATTTTGCCGCCGGAGGAATAGACTGCAGCAGGCTGGTGCGGGTTCTCGCCGTAGCGTGGAGTCATGACTTTTTTCAGCTTCAGCTTGAATTCGCGCGGAAATGCCATGGATAAACATACGTAGGGGGCGTTAAATAGATTTTCGGGCAAGCATAAATTTTTTAAATAGGGAGTTCATTCATACACAATCTTGGTTTTTAGGGATGTGGGCACAATAGATGGGTAAAGACCTTCCGTCGAAGTACATAAAGCCCAGGTGGCCGTTTCTCCAGTGCGACAAGAGGGGCTACATGGTCATCGATGGAGTCCCCATACGCGACATCATAAAAAAGCACGGCACGCCAATTTACGTAATGGTCGAGAGCGAGATACGGCGCAGGATGCAGATGTTCAAGCACGGAATTCCTTACCCGAAGGTAAAGATACAGTACGCAAGCAAGTGCAACTCCAACCTTGAGATACTGAGGATAGCAAAGGAGGAGGGGCTTGAGCAGGACGCGAGCAGCACTGGCGAGATAATCCTTGGGCTTATGGCCGGGTTCAAGCCGGAGCAGATAAACTACACTAACCTGTACAAGACGGAGCAGGATGTCCTTTTTGCTGCGAAAATAGGCGTCAATTCAGTTTCTGCAGACTCGGTAGAGGAGCTTCGGATGATTGCAAAGGTCTGCAAGAGCATAAAGCACCACATAAAAATCGCACTGCGGATAAACCCGATGATTGACGTCGGGAGCTACACATCGCGGAAGCTGAAGTACGGCATTCCGCACCACTACGCCAAGAGGGCGATAGACTTTGTGAAAAAAAGCCCGTACATGCAGCTTGTCGGCCTGCACTTCCACGGAGGATACATCTCCAACCCAAAGATTTACGAGGAGGCGGCGAAAAAGCTGCTCAACCTGGCAAAGTACTGTGAAAGCATAGGTGTAAAGCTGAAGTTCATAGACCTTGGCGGGGGGTTCCCGATAAAGCACACGAACCGGGAAGTATTCACAGTGCAGGACTTCGGGCCAAAGTTTGCGGAGTTCTTCAGGAAGCAGCTAGAGGTGATGGGGCTGCCGATGTACACGCTCATCTTCGAGCCGGGAAAGGCGATTGTAGGGAACGCAGGAATCGGGCTTACGACTGTTGTGAGCAGCAAGAGGGTCTCGCGGAGGAATTTCCTTGTGGTAGACGCGTCAACTTACGCCTTCGTCCCGGACCCGCTGATATGCGACTGGTATTATGAAATACTGCCTGCAAGCGACCTGAAGCGGAGGAGGTCGACGGTCTATGACATAGGCGGCAGCACATGCGACGCATGGGACATAATAGGGACTAACAGGTGGCTGCCCACGATGTCTGCAGGGGAAAACCTCGCGATAATGGACTGCGGCGCGTACAGCTCGGTCCTTGCATCGAATTTCAACACGCTGAAGAAGGCGTCAATGGTCATGGTATGGAAGGATGGGACGTTCAGCCTGATACGGAGGCGGGACAGGTACTCTGAGATGTTTGCGCCTGAGCTTGACGTCCTGCGCGAGCCTAAGCCCAAGGAGCTGAAGAGCCTCTACAACACATACCGCGTAGATATACAAAAATTCTGGGGAAACAAGAAGAAAAAATGACCTATCTGCCGCGCTATAATTTTGGGATGCTGCCGGAGGAGTACTCCAACTACAAGGACTCGCGAGTGGTCATACTGCCGGTGCCGTACGGCGCTACTGTTTCTTACATGGCGGGAACGCACTTGGGGCCGGACGCCGTAATAAAGGCTTCCCAGAACATGGAGTTGTATGACCGGAAACTTGGCAGCATTTTCGAATGCGGGATACACACCCTCCCCAGCCTTGAGCCAGTCATCGACCCGGAGGAGATGGTAAACCAGGTTGAGGTGGCGTGCACTGAGCACCTTAAGAAGGGAAAATTCGTCGCCATGATTGGCGGGGAGCACTCGCTTACAACCGGAGCCGTTCGGGCGGCAAAAACAGAATACAGAGATTTGTCAGTACTCCAGCTTGACGCGCACGCAGACCTGCGGGAGGAGTACGAGGGCACAAAGTACAACCACGCCTGCGTCATGAACTGCGTCTCTGAAATATGCGATTTTGCAGGCGTCGGGATACGAAGCCTTTCGGAAGAGGAAGGCGAGCTTATCAAAGCCAAAGGCTGCAAGGAGTATTACGCTGAGGACATTGCAAAGAGGGCTGGCGCAATGGACAACGCGATAGAAAGCCTCTCGAACGATGTCTACGTCACAATCGACCTCGACGCGTTCGACCCGTCAATAATGCCGGCTGTCGGCACGCCTGAGCCTGGCGGGCTCGGCTGGTACCAAACTCTGGACTTCCTCGAAAAAGTTTTTAAGAAAAAAAACGTTGTGGGGTTCGACATCGTAGAGCTTTGCCCGATTCCAGGAATCATCTTCCCAGATTTCACAGCGGCAAAGCTGGTTTACAAGCTCATAGGATTCAAGGCAAGGGAGGGGTTCAAGTGATAGCGAGAAAAAAGAAGCCAGAGGAGACTCCTTGGTGGAGGAAGTACACGGCAGCACATGTCAGCGGAGACGTGCCCGTTCTCAGGGAGGGGGCGAAAGACAGGGAAGAGGAGAGATACGAAATGGCGGAATTTGACCCGTTCAAGGATATGGAAGGCATATTCAAGGCGTTCTTAGGCACCGAGCCGCTCAAGCTCAAGATGAGCATGCGGCCCCGCCTGCTGAAGATGGAGGGCGGAAGTTTTAGGGAGCCGGTAGCCAAGCTCAAGGATACTGGAAAGGAGATTGCTGCTGCAATTGAGCTTCCTGGCTGCAGGAAAGAGGATATAAACGTCAAGATAGAAAACGACAGCCTGATTGTGGATGCCATGATGCAGAAAAAGTCTGAGAAGCGCGGCGAAGGCTTTGCAAGCCTTTCGACAAGCTATAACGGCTTCAGGCGCGTTATAGCCCTGCCGGTGCCAGTTGAGCGGGAAGGCACGAGGGCGAAGTACGAGAACGGCATACTCACTGTGATAATGCGGAAGCGGAAAGGGGGCGCCGGGCCGAGCGACGTTGAGGTGGAATGAACCCAGCATACATAATCTCGTTGCTGATAAACGCCGGCTTGATTTATGTCGGCTACCAGACCTACCTCGGAGCGATGAGCCCGGCCTACGCAGGCGGTGTACTCGTCACGATAGGGGTGCTGGCGCTTATTGCCTCGGTACTAAAGCTTTTAACAGGGTAGTCATCAAAAACTTTAAAAGAGGTTTGCCCGTTATAGCAAGATGACAGGTAGGAGATTCATCACAAAGGCGGATTTCCAGCTATTTCTAAGCAAGCTATTGAAGGGGCACAAGGTCATCGCTCCTGCCAAGAACGGGAGCGGGCACGTATACAAGCAGATTTCTGAAGCAAAGGAGGCTGACTTTGAATTTCAGAACACAATGTATTCCCCAAAGGAGTTCTTCTACCCACACAAAGAAACGCTGTTTGACTTCAACGGGGCCGTCAGCGTGCCAAACATAACGGAAAAGCGCGCGATAGTCGGGATAAGGCCGTGCGACATGAACGCCCTTTTGGTGCTCGACAAGATTTTCATGGAAGACTATTACTACAGGACGCGGCGCGAGAACACAGTATACCTCGCGTTCAACTGCACTGAGGCGTGCGAGAACTGCTTCTGCTGCTACGATAATTTCCACTTACTGAGGGAGGGCTCATACGACCTTGCATTTACGCCAGCTGAAGGCGGATATGTTGTCGAAATCGGTTCGAAAAAGGGCGAAAAGCTGATTGACGCAAAACTGTTCCGGGACACTGACAAAAAGCCCATCCGAAATCTGGTCTGCAAAACCCATCTTTCAAAGGACCAGATAAGCAAGATGCGAGCTAACGCCAGCCATGCCGTATGGAAGGAGAACGCAAAGAAGTGCCTAAGCTGCACCGCGTGCACAGTCTCCTGCCCGACCTGCCTCTGCTTTGACATAGAGGACATCCCAAACATCGAGCTAAACGGCGGAAAGCGCATCCGCAGGAACTCGTCATGCCAGCTAAAGGACTTTACAAGGGTCGCAGGCAACTTCCATTTCAGGGAATCGCGGGAGGGCAGGCTCAAACACAGGGTATACCACAAGTGGGTCTACCACCCGGACCAGTACGGAGAATTCCTCTGCGTCGGCTGCGGAAGGTGCATCACCAACTGCCCGACGGGCATAAGCATGGTGGAGATGGTGAACAAGCTATGAAAAAGGCAACAAGGAAAAGAAAAAGCAACAATGCAGTGTCCACGATTGGAAAGATTAATGGCTCTTGCGCTGACAATGACTTGGTCCCGAGGAAGCACAGGCTCGTAAAAATCGTTCCGCTTTCTCCGGATACGACGCTGTTCAGGATAGACTGCGGCATGAGCCACATGCCCGGGCAGTTTGTCCAGGCTTCCGTCCTTGGGGTTGGCGAAGCCCCAGTATCAATATCATCCTGGTCTGACAAGTACCTCGACCTTTCAGTCAGGCGGGTCGGAAATGTCACTGGTGCAATGCACCACATGAAGGTCGGCCACGCGATAGGCATAAGGGGGCCGTTCGGGAATGGATTCCCGATGAAAGAGCTTGAGGGGAAAAATCTTATACTCCTTGGTGGCGGGTGCGGAGTCGCGCCGATGAGGGGCGTTGTAGAGTACCTTGCAAAGAACCGGAAGAAATACGGGGAAGTTGACCTGCTATTCGGCTTCAGGAGCTATGATGACATACTTTTCAAGAAGGAAGGGCCTAAATGGAAAAAGAGCTTCAATGTTTACCTCACGCTCGACAGGGGCTCAACGGCAGGAGTGTGCTCGGAGGGGACTGTTGTCGACCTGCTTTCCACAGTAAAGCCCTCGAACAAAAACGCCGCAGTAATGATTTGCGGCCCGCACGTCATGATGAAGTATTCGGTCCTGAAGCTGAAGGAGCTCGGGTTCAAGGAGGAGCAGATTTATGTCTCGCTTGAGCGGCTGATGCAGTGCGGAAACGGCAGGTGCGGCCACTGCATGGTCGGCGGGAAGTACGTCTGCAAGGACGGGCCGGTGTTCAGGTTCGACGAGGCAAAGCTGTTAGAGGACTAGATGTACAACATAAACAAGAGGCTAAAGGTCGGGTTCTTCGGTCTTACCAGCTGTGCTGGGTGCCACCTTAGCTTTGTGTTCATAGAGGACGAGCTTCTGAAGTTCTTTGAAGCGCTTGACATACAGCACTTCAGGATGATAGGCAAGAAAAAGCTTAAGGGGAAGTTCGACCTGGCATTTGTTGAGGGCGCGGTTGTGAGCAAAGAGGATTTACAAACAGTCCTTGACGTCAGAAAAAGGTCGAAAAAGGTTGTAGCTCTCGGCACATGCGCAACGTATGGCGGCGTGCCGGCAATAAAGAACTACGGGCACAGCGAAGAGGCACACGTCCATGACAAGAACAATCTAGAGGTCGGGGTTTACGGCATCGGGCATTACATCGATGTAGACTACTACCTCAGGGGCTGCCCACCAGAGTCGTCGGAGATTGTCAAAGTGACCAAGGAGCTCCTCGTTGGGCAGGATATAAGGCGAAACGTTGACTTCCCGGTCTGTAAGGAATGCAGGGAGCGCGGAAACGAATGCCTGCTCCAAAAGGGGCAGTACTGCATGGGCCCGATAACGTATGGGGGCTGCCACGCAAGGTGCCCGAGCGTCGGGGTGCAGTGCCTTGGGTGCAGGGGGCCGCTTGAGGACAGCAACATCGAGGCCGCCATGGAGCTTTACGAGAAAAACGGCTACACAAAGGACGACGTCAAGAGGATGTTCATCAAGTTCGCATCAACTTCGAGGATATACTGGACTGACGAGGTGAAAAAATGGCTCGAGAAATAACCCTTGACCACATAGCAAAGATAGAGGGGCACGCCACACTCAAGGTAAAGATTGAGAAGAACGAGATTAAGGAAGTCAACCTAAACGTTACAGAGGGCAGCAGGTATTTCGAGAAGATACTCAAGGGGCGGAAATACGACGAGGCGCCCTACTTAACGACGAGGATATGCGGGATATGCTCATGCATACACAACGTCGGCTCCCTAAAAGCAGTGGAGAACGCGTTCGGCGTCCAGGTAACAGAGCAAACTGCGCTCATGCGCGAGAGAGTGATATCTGGAGAGCGTATACGGAGCCATGCCGCCCACCTTTACATGTTTGTGCTCCCAGAGTACCTCGGCTTCGAGTCGGCAGTAGATCTTGCAAGCGAAAAGAAGGAGACCGTCCTCAAGGCTCTGGAGCTCGTAAAGCTCGGGAACAACATCATAGAGACGTTTGCAGGGCGGTCGATGCACCCGATTTCGACAATACTCGGCGGGTTTTCGCACTATCCTGAGCGGAAGCAGCTGGACGACCTTCTTGACAGGCTCAAGGCGAGCAGGAAATTCGCAGAGGACACTGCCAAGCTCTTCAAGGGCATTAAGGTTCCGAAGTTTGAGAGGGAAACGCAGTACTTCTGCCTCGACGACAAGAAGACCTATCCAACTGCACACGGCGAGATAAGCTGCATAGGAAAGATGTGCGTCCCGACGATGACGTTTGCCACGCATGCTAAGCAGTACTTCGTCCCGTACTCGACCGCCAAACACGTCACGGTTGAAGGGGAGAGCTACTACGTCGGCTCGCTCGCGAGGATTAACAACTGCAGGCAGTACCTTAGGCCGCGGGCAAGGAAAATGCTCAACGGCATCAAGTTCCCGAACTACAACCCGTACATGAACAACTTCTGCCAGGCTGTCGAAACTGTCCACCACGTAGAGAACATGATTGACTTCCTGGAGAACTATGAAATAAAGGAGGAAAAGCTGGTGAAGGTAGTTCCGAAGGCAAGCAGGGGCATATCCGCAGTCGAGGCGCCAAGGGGGCTTTTGTTCCATGACTACACGTTTGATGCGAACGGGATAATCACTCACGCAGACATAATAACCCCGACAAGCCAGAACCTCAAGAACATTGAGGACGACCTAAAGGTTCTTCTGCCGCAGATACTAAGCAAAGGCAAGGAAGAGGTTGTCCGCGACATCAAAAAGCTAATCCGCGCCTACGACCCGTGCATCAGCTGCTCGACGCACTTTTTGACGATTGAGGGGCTTGACGGCGCGTTCTAGGAAGAAGGTTTATATTTGCCAAAGGCTAGTTGATTAGTATGGATAAGGGCGAACCGTCCTACTGGAGGGTCAGCGAGAGGATAAGCAGCGGCAGGGAGATGCTCAAGGAGGTCGCCATAGATGGGTACAACGACACCTTTGCGTTTATCCTCCCCATGCACTTTTCTGCGGCGATATACCAACTCACGAGCGCGACTTCCCAGCTCATGAGCATTCTTGACCCGCGGTCCGATTTTTTCAAGACAACGAAGGACTCGTTCCAGAAGGCAGAAGGAAGGTATGTGGTATCGCAGTCACTTGGCAAGGGCATGCAGGGGCTGGAAACGCTCTACTGGGAAAGGGTAAACATCCGGGCTTACCTCGCA
The DNA here is from genome assembly GCA_043822065.1 of archaeon. Classification (GTDB taxonomy): domain Archaea; phylum Undinarchaeota; class CAZHTU01; order CAZHTU01; family JBDRCC01; genus JBDRCC01. Next base: position 46,910 of record JBDRCC010000022.1, read on the forward strand.
GAGGCGGAGCAGATACTCTCTGCAGAGCTCCTTGACATGGAAAGCGAGGAAGGGGAGGTTGAGAGCCTGGAGGGCATCCTCCGCAAGTTCCGGTCGTTCCCGGACGACCTGGAGCATATGCTAAGGGCGCTTAAAACTATAGGCAGGGATAGCGACGGCGCGGTAAGGGTTAAGGAGGATGTTGAAGAGACGAAGGCGCTCGTCGAGGAGGCGAAAGCCATGCGAAAGCGCCTTGCCGATTTCTCAAAGGAGCAGGGGGAGGAGATTCGCCTGAAGAAAAATGAAGTTGCGAAAGAGCCTGCAAAGAAGAGGGTCGAGGTGCTGATAGCAGCGTTCCAGCAGCAGGCGGTTATGTTTGAGCTGTTTACCTGCCTCTGCGAGGTTCTGAATGGCTTTTTCACTGCAAACAGCGGAAAGAAGTCAAAATCTGAAAATAAGATTGAGGGATTCCATAAGAAGGCAGTCCGGATTGCAGAGGACATACTGAAAAAAAGCAGGGAGGACCTACAAAAGGACCAGGAAGCAAGTGTGCACCTTGTACTCAAAAAGCAGGCAGAAATCGTGGAGGAAATGGTTGAGCCGCTGTTCGAGACCGCGGAGGAGCTCAACGCGCTTGCCGAGAGCTACAACTGGCAGAGGGTGCCGCCAAGGGACGAAAAAGAGGAAATGAAGTTCCGCGATGAATCCGTCAAGGAGATTAAAAAGCATCTCGATGCGATGGAAAAACTCAAAGAGAAGGTCAGCAAGCCGAAAGGCGATGACGAGTGGGCCCGCATGCACAGGAGATACAAGGCCCTGAGGGACATGTTCTGGGAGCTGACGTTCATAGTCTCCGCATTCTCGGACAAGTACAAGCCCCGTGAAAAGCCGCCGGACACTAGCCCGCTCAGAATGTTCCGGAAAGGAGCTTAAGCAGGTCGTTTTTTATTTTCTTCTTGTCTCCGGACTGGGGTATGCCGATTATCTTGATATCCCTGAGTTTTCCAGCCTTATCGAGAACCTGCAAGTAAAATGAAAGGTCGAAGTCGTGGACGGTCGAGCTTGACGGCTTTTTTAGCTCGGCTACGGAAACCTCGCGGACCGTGTCAATGCCGGCAACCACATCCACGATTACAAAGCCCTCCTCCAAGTCAGAGTACTTCAGCACATCCTCCGGCGAGTCGCACATGACGGCGCCAGGGACGCCGGCAAGAAGCTCCTTGGCAAGGGAGTCTTCGGGGACGAATTCGTTGCCAAAGGCGAGTATTTTCATAATCTCAAAAAAAGGTCATAACTATTTAAATATTGTTAATTCAGCTTAATGGCATACAAATACGATAGACGTATATACTCTTCAGGATTTCTCATGATTGATGGTTAATAAAAGAGCCGCCGCCGGATTAAGCCTTTTAATTGCAGTGCTTGTTGCCATATCCGGATGCATAGATATAGGAAAACCAGATATGCCTAAGGAGCCAAAATTCATGCCTGATGCTGCGTTTAATGTTTCATGCGAAGCTGATTCGGACTGCACAATGGCTGGAGAACGGTTTTCTAAGGACCATTGCTGCGCAGGTTGCGGGCCCATTCCGGTAAATGTAAAGGCGGCTGAGATTAGAGAAAACTGGATATCAGATAATTGCGGGCCCATATACCATACCGCTTATTATTGCCCAGTGTATGAGTGTGTCCAGGTGGGGGTGCCAGGGGCAGCAATCAAAAAACTTATCTGCAAAGACAATTCTTGCACATTAGAAGAGACAGTTTAGACGGTGCATTCTTTAAAGAATCAAAGAAAGAGGTATATAGCCCCGGGTGGGTTCGAACCACCGTCTCAGGCTCCAAAGGCCTAAATGCTTGACCACTACACCACGGGGCTATGAGAAGTTATAGAGTTAGGGGGTTTAAAGAGGTTTCTTTTTGGTGGGCTGCAGGAGCTTCTTGTAGATATACATCCTGTGTTTGTATCCCTGGCCTTCTTTGAGTTTCCCTCTTTTGTAGAGCCTGAACCCCATTGCGCGGTAGAAAGCACGCGTTTTTGCATAAGGCTCATACTCGGGCGTACATTCACCAACAGTTTCTACGGTGACATATTCAACGCCTGCCTTTCTCAGTTCTCCTTCCAGCCTTTTGAAAAGCCGCTCACCTATGCCCTTCCCATGCATCGAGGAATGGACGCCTATCCACTCGAGCTCTGCCCCGCCACCCTTCGTGCGTATTGTAATGAATCCAACAAGCCTCTTGCCGCTTACGGCAACGAATGTCTTCTGAAAGCGGACGTCTAACGGAATGTTCAGGAGGGCATCCTTGTCAAACCAGTCGGGATGGAGGCTTTTGACTATCAGTTTTATCCCCTCTATATCAGCTGGTCTGTATTGCCGGATTTGTATTTTCATTTTAGGTTCAGGACTTTCCTCGCAGCCTCCCCGACTTGCTTTGTATTCTCCTTCGGGCAGAAGACCATTGCTTCCCAGTAGTCCCATTGCGCCTCTTCGAGGGTCCGTATTGAAGTCGACGCCTCGGACGCCTTGATTAGTTTTCCAGCTGACTTGACTGAAAGGTCCATGTCCCGCTGGCTGTAGAGCGGCTCAGGTATGTCGAGGATTGCATAGCCATCGATTATGCCTGCGGCCTCGCAGATTTCGCGCTCAAGCTTCGCTATCTCCTTCGGCTGTGCGCTTAAGCTGAGCAGGTATTCAGTAAGCAGAGGGCCTGCCTGCCGCTTGTTCACCTGGAAAGCTCGCTTGAAGAGATTCCTTGCCTCGACCCTGCGGAATATCTCTTTCGGGTAGCCGGCAGAGCCGCGAAGGGCTGAGGTTACCGTGATGTCGTCCATCAGGTAAAGGTCCGTGGGGCGTATGTGCCCGTCGAGAATCGCACGCTCTAAGGCGCGGACGAACATTGACTCGGCTATCCTATTTGTGTGGTGCTCGTAGACCGAAGAATACATGAGGAACCTTGCGCGGAGGAGGGACTCTGCAGCCTGGACCCCGCCGGTCAGGACAAGCTTCCCGCGATGGAGCTTGATGGTCGAAAGCAGGCGTTCAAGGTCGATTACCCCGTAGGCTGCGCCGGTGTAGTATGAGTCCCTGACGAGATAGTCCATCCGGTCAACGTCCAGCTCGCCGTGGAGCAGCTCGGAATATTTTTCGCCCCCAGATATTAATCCAACTACCTTTTTTGGAGCAATCCCGCCTGCAGATAGTATCCCTTTAAGCTCCGACTTGAGTATCAGCTCCCTTGCTATCTCCTCGTGCCCTTTTTTCAGGAACCTTCGCATCATTCGCTCGCTTGTGTGCGAAAAGGGGCCGTGGCCGATGTCGTGGAGAAGCGCCGCCGCGCGGAGAAGCCTTATGCTTGAAGCTGGAAGCCGCAGGTTCCGTGCAAGCTTTCCGGCGAGGTGGCAAACTCCAAGGGAGTGCTCGAAACGGGTGTGGTTTGCGCCCGGGTAAACAAGATAAGCAAGGCCAAGCTGGCGGATATTCCTCAGCCGCTGGACGTAAGGCGAGTCGATGAGCTGGACTTCAAGCTTTGTCAGGGCAATGTTTCCATGTATTGCGTCCCTGATGTCGTGCATGGATTTTTTAAGGAGTGCGCCATTAATAAAGGGTATGCTGGTGCCGGAGTGGTATTCGAAAAGGTGCATGGAATTGGTGCCTGACGCAGAGGAATACCTCAGGTCACTTGAAAAGCCATTGCCCCAAAGCATAAGGGCCACCGCAAGGATATCTCCTGAGGCGCTCAAAGGCAGGATGGAGGCGAAGGGATTCATCCTAGAGGCAGTTCCGCACCTTGAACGGGCATTCATAGTCAGGAAAGCCCCTTTCAGCCTCGGCTCGACGCCAGAGTATCTGCTAGGCTATTATTACATACAGTCCATCGCACCCCAGATGCCTGTCGGGGCCATGCCACGGGGAAAAATCGGGATAGACCTTTGTGCAGCACCCGGCGGGAAGAGTGTCCAGCTTTCTGAAAAGGTTGACGTGCTAATCTCTATAGACATTGACAGCACGCGGATTAAGTCGCTCAGGTCAAACCTCGCACGCTGTGGGGTTGAGAATGCGATACTTCTCAGGATGGACGGGAACAAAATTTCGGAGCTGGGGATAACCGCAGACCGCATTCTTGTCGACGCCCCCTGCTCTGGAGAGGGGGTAATACGCTCGCACCCGGAAAGGCTAAGCACCCTCCAGGAAGGCGATTTCGCAAAGTACGGCGAGCGCCAGAAGGAGCTCCTTAAGTCGGCGGCGGCTGTACTTGAGAAGGGCGGAACGCTCGTATATTCTGTCTGCTCGCTCAGTCCTGAGGAATGCGAGATGATTGCCGAGTACGCAATAACCGAGCTTGGCCTGAAAATCGTTGGCACGGAAACCAGCTTTGGCGAGAAGGGGATGACTGAGGCATTTGGCAAAAAGCTGAACACTGAAGTTGAAAAAGCAGTCAGGGTCTGGCCGCACAAAAGCGATACGGAGGGATTTTTCATTGCAAAGTTCAATAAGGTTTGAGGAGGCAACTGAGGATGAGGAAAAGTGGCTGCGCGAGCAGCTAAGGATGAAGCACTTCGGGACTTTGTTTCTTGAAGGCAAGAAGATAATTATCGCGAAGGGCAGGTGGAATGAGATTTATGCCGTAGACGAGAAGCTTTATGCAGTCTACAAGAGGATGAGGCGGCAGCCGTATTCGCTCGGCCTGCAAATAGGCGAGGGCAAGCGGGAGCTGAAGCCTGCGCTGCCGATTGCCAAGTACTGCAGGAACAAGATGAGCATAAGAAGCAGCCAGGAGAACCACATAACGTACGGCGGCGACCCCGCCCAAGAGGTCAAAGGCGTGCTTGACGGGGACTTTGTTGTCATGGTAAATGGCAGGGATGAGCCGCTCGGGTATGGAAAAGTCCAGCGCAACAGAGTCAAGAACATAAAGGATATCGGCTGGTATCTGAGAGAAGGGGGGTAAATTAAACCTTGATTGTAGTGTGAAGCCGTACAACTTTTACGCCAGACATTTTTTCTAATCTTTCACAGATTTGTGTAATCTCTTTTGGGGAATCAGCGCCAATCTTCAGTATCCAATCATATTCGCCAAAGAGGGGGTGGTATTCGAGTATGCCAAGCTCTTTGGACCTGTCATCAAGTTGTTTTTTAACAGCCATGCGTTTGCCGTCCTCTGCAGTAATAAAAAGGAATGCCAGCGCCATGGAGGATTATTGTAAAGACTATTATTAAATGTTTTCTATGAAAAACCATTAAATGGCAGCTAACGCTCTTTGCCAGTCAGGAGCTTTACTTCCAAAACGCCGCCTAAGCCGCGAACTTTTTCATATACCTTGCCGAGGTCAGCTATGGTTTGAGTTTCTACCTGCAGGAGAAAATCGTGTACTCCAGTAAGGGGGTATATCCGTACTATCCCTAATTTGCTAGACATCCCGTCTAACCGCTTGTACACCGCATGGTTGCTGAGCTGGTTTTCTGTTTCGACTAACAGGAACGAGGTTATCATATATTAGGATTCTCAGAATAAGTATTAAATGCGTTCTATAGAAAAACCATTTAAAGGGCGGCGGTTAATTACTGCGCATGGCAGACAAAGTACAGAAAGGGGATTTTGTAAAAATAGATTATGTCGGCAGGATAAAGGCGACGAACAGGATTTTCGACCTGACCGATGAGGCTCTCGCCAAGAAGGAGAACATTTACGACAAAGAGCAGGAGTACAAGCCTAAGACGGTTGTTGTTGGTGCGCGTCACATAATCCACGGGCTTGACGAAAAGATTGACGGGCTGGAGATTGGGAAAAAGGTGACTATAGACGTCGCCCCATCTAACGGCTTTGGCTCGCGAAACCCTGAGTTCATCAAAGTGTTTCCGGTGAACCGGTTCAAGGACCAGAAGGTCCCTCTGGTGCCTGGCGCCCCGGTGCAGATTGGCGGCATACCGGGCACCATCTCGTCTGTCTCCGGCGGAAGGGTCAGGGTTGACTTCAACCACCCGCTCGCAGGCAGGGAGCTAGCTTATGAGATAACGGTCGTAGGGAAAATCACCGACAAAAAGGAAAAGGTAAACGGCCTGCTTGACCTGCATTACGGCGCTGGCAATTTTGGGATAAATTTCGAGGGGAAAAACCTTGAGATAACTATTCCAGACGATGTTAAGCAGGAGTGGATGCGGGCGAAGAGTTCCGTAATAAGCGACGCGCTTGAGTACCTTGGGGTAGAAAAAGTAAGGCTAATTGAGGAGTTCCAGAGGAGAAAGGAGCCCTCGAAAAAAGAGAGCCAGAAGAAGTAGATTTGCCTCCCAAAAGAAAAGCATAAAAGGAAGGAAACCCTTAAATATGTGGCAAATCTAAGAAGTTTGCTATTTACGATTGCCTACTGTTAGGGAGGAATTAAAGTGGAAACCATAATCAAAACAGCCGTGAAGAAAAGTGAAGGGCCAACGCCGATAAAAGTCGCGAGGGGCTCTTCGAGGGAAGACAAGAGTCTTGAAGACCTTTTGATGAGCCACCGGACAAGAATAAGGGTAATCGGCGCTGGCGGTGCCGGAAACAACACCCTTTCCCGGCTTATGGAAGTTGGAATAAAGGGCACGGAAGCCATTGCGGTCAACACAGACGCGCAGGACCTTCTCTACACACGCGCTGACAAGAAGATTCTCATTGGAAAGGAGACCACTGAAGGCCTCGGCGCAGGCTCTGACCCTAAAGTTGGAGAAGCTGCCGCGAAGGAGACTGAGAGTGAAATAAAGGCTGCACTTGCCGGCTCGGACATGGTATTCCTCACATGCGGTCTCGGCGGGGGAACTGGCACAGGTGCAATCCCGGTAATTGCTGAAATCGCAAAGAAATCTGGCGCACTCACCATAGCAGTAGTAACACTCCCATTCACAGTAGAAGGCATGATGCGGTGGGAAAACGCCAGGAACGGCCTCGAGAGGCTGCGCAAGGTAGCGGACACGGTGATTCTGATACCAAACGACAAGCTGCTTGAGCTCGTGCCGGAGCTTCCGCTGAACGCGGCGTTCAAGGTCGCGGACGAAATACTCGTCAACGCCGTAAAGGGCATTGCTGAGCTCGTCACGGAGGAGGGCCTCGTCAACCTCGACTTCGCCGACATAAAGGCGATAATGAAGGACGGCGGGACTGCAATGATAGGGCTCGGAGAGTCCGACACCGAGAACAGGGCAATTGACTCTGTCGAGAAGGCACTGCTCAACCCGCTGCTCGATGTTGACATCAACGGCGCGAAGGGCGCCCTGATAAACATAACGGGCGGAGCTGATATGTCGCTAAAAGACGCGAGAATTGTCATGGAGACAATCTCAGAGAAGCTCGACCCGGCCGCAAGGGTAATATGGGGCGCAAGAATCGACAAGGAGCTCCAGAACCTGATGCGTGTAATGCTGATTGTTACCGGCCTCAGGCCCCAGGCGCAGATTATTCCTGGCGGCATGCCGATTTCAATAGGGGAGAAGAGAACAGCAATGGAGGAAGAATACGGAATAGATTTCGTAGTCTAGCCCCATGCCCCTGAAAGAATATCTTGACTACAAGGAATACAAGAGGGTATTGCAGATAACGCGCAAGCCTGACATGAATGAGTCAAAGATAATCATAAAGGCGACGAGCGTGGGGATGATGGTAATCGGGGCAATCGGCTTCGTCATTGCTATTATTGCTACAGTACTATGAGTGAACAGGAAAACCAGGATAACTCGGCGGCAGGCGGAACTGTCGCAGAAGAGACTGAAGAGAAGTTCGAGGCTAATGTCAAGAAGGTCAACAAGGAGATTGAAGAGGTCACCGAAGAGCTTGAGGAGATGAGCCAGCAAGTCGAAAAGCTTGAGCTCCCGAAGTTAAAGGAATCGGAGACGCTGTGGGACGTCAAAAAAGCTGAAGTGCCCCCTGCGCCGAAGGGCGCACAGGACGAGGAGCCGGAACCGGCCAAGGAAGCCCCGACGGACAGCCGCCTTTACGCTATAAGGACTACGGTCGGCAAGGAAGGCACAGTAGCCGACTTCATAAGCAACAGGGTAAAACAGGAAAAGCTTGTAGTCAGGTCAGTCATAGCCCCTGCCGCGCTCAAGGGATACGTAATACTCGAGTCCCCTGACAAGGGCGAAGTGAGCAAGGCGGTCCTGAACATACAGCACGTACGCGGCCTTATTGCGGGCGAGGTCCAGTTCGACGAAATAATCCACTACCTTGAGGCGAAAGCGGCCAAGGAGATACCTGAAAAGGCGCTTGTCGAGCTCATAAGCGGCCCGTTCAAGGGCGAAAAGGCAAAGGTTGTTAGGGTCGACAAGTCAAAGGACTCGATAACTGTCGAGCTCATAGAGGCGACAGTCCCAATACCGCTGACTGTAAAAATGGACGCAGTAAGGGTCCTTGCTGCGAGCACTGACGTTCTTGAAGATAAGAAGCTGATAGCGCAGGAGGAATAGATGAAGAAACAGACAGTCGATGTTATGGTTGAGGGCGGCAAGGCATCCGCCGGAGCCACGATGGGCTCTGCCCTCGGGCCGCTTGGGGTTAACATCGGGCAGATAATCGCAAAGATAAACGAGAAGACCAAGGAATTTTCCGGGATGAAGGTCCCCGTAAAGATAATAGTCGACCCAAAGACGAAGGAGTTCGACATAGAGGTCGGAACGCCGCCAACGTCTGCGCTCATAACAAAGGAGCTTAACATCCAGAAGGGCGCCGGAGACCAGAAGATGATAGTCGGCAACCTGAAGTTCGAAAGCGCGGTAAAGATAGCCAAAATGAAGGGCGATTCGCTCTCGGGCAAAACTCTCGCTAAGAAGGTCAAAGAGATAATAGGGACCTGCAAGAGCATGGGCGTCACAGTCGAAGGCAAAGACCCAACGCAGGTGCAGCATGAGATTGATTCCGGCGACTACAATTCAAAGCTCTCTGCCTGAGAAATATTTATAAACACCATTTCCCACAGTCTTATAGGGAATATGCACTGGCACAGGGAATTCGCAATCGGGCTGTATTTTATCGGAGTAATGGTAGGCATAGCCGGGGGCTTTCTCCTGTGGGGCAATGACTCCGTGCAGGCAATGGAGTACAAGGTTGCCCCGCTGGCAGTATTGCCGGAGTACGCACTCCAGGCAGAGGACCAGCCAGCAGGCGAGGCTTTTGAGAAGTCGTGGTCATATTACATGCCGGAAAAAACCAAGTGCCATAACAACGGTGATGGGACGTCAAGGTGCGACGTTTACTTCAGCATAGAAAGCAAGCGGCTTTACTCCCAGGACACCTCAGAGTGCTGCAACAGCATGTACCCGACCATAAAGACTGGCGACGGCGTCCTGATGGTTGACGCCGCTGGGCAGGAGCTGCGGGCTGGCATGATAGTCGTCCACGACGGCATCCGCCACAGGATTATTTCGATAGACGGGGATATGGTAACGACCAAAGGGGACAATAATGACTACCCTGACGAGCCAGTCCACATCTCCCAAATAGAAGCAATAGTCGTCGGCATCCTCGAGTAAAAGAAACCAGCGGATAGAAAATTGTTTTAAGCTTCTTGACATTCAGTTCAGCGTGGAGATTGAGATAGACCTGAAAAAGTCGGCATTCGAAAACGCCGCCGACTATTTTGAGCGGGGAAAAAAGCTGAAAAAAAAGCTCGAGGGCGCGACGGAGGCGCTGAGGAACGCAAAGTTCCAGCACGCTGACGCCTCGAAGGAGCTCAAAAAGGAGAAAGAGAAGAAGAAAAAAAGGAAATGGTACGACGCGTTCAGGCACTTTTTCACCTCAGAGGGCATGCTAGTGGTTGCAGGCAAAGACGCGCGCTCGAACGAGGAGCTTGTCAAAAAGCATCTTGAAAAGGGCGACATTGTTTTCCATGCAGACATAATAGGCGCGGCATTCGCAGTAATAAAGGCCCAAGGGAAAGCCGCTGGCGACGCCAGCCTTGAAGAGGCAGCACAGTTTGCGGCGTCATACTCGCGCGCCTGGCTGCGGGGGCTCGGCGCGATGGACGTCTACTGGGTAACGCCAGAGCAGGTGACGAAGCACGCCCCATCCGGGGAGTACCTCGGGAGGGGGGCATTCATGATTGAGGGAAAAAAGAACTATTTCCATGACGTAGAGCTTGCACTGTCATTCGGCGAAAGGGATGGGGCGCTTGTATGGGGACCAGATAAAACGGTCAGGAGGGTCTGCGAAAGGGCAGTGACTGTAAAGCCAGGGGATGTGCCTGCAAAAGAGCTTGCCGCAGGAATCAAGAAGCAGGTGGGGGTTGGCGAGGCAGGGGAAATTGAGAGGCTCATACCATACGGAAAAGGCAGTTTTAGGCGGTAAAGAGGCATTCTCGATATTTATAAAAAGAATTTTCACTAACTCCTAAAGCATGGATAAGCCCGAACTCAGGGAGAGCAGGAACCAGCTCCTGGATGAGAAAAGGAAGCTCATAGAGGAAACCAGGTCCATTTCAGACCAGATGAATGCGCTCAGGGAGGAGGCTGCCAAGCTGAAGAAGGAGAGGGACGAGCTGAACGCCCTCGTAAAGGACAGCAAGACAGAACGCGAACTGGCGAACAAGAAGATGAAGAGCATCGGCATGCCGAATGTCGATTTTGGGGTTTACAGGGGGCTTGACGGGACTGAGGCGCTGAAGAAAGAGCTGGAGGGCCTTGAATGGACCTACCAGACAAGCTCGCTTACGCCTGAAAAGGACAAGAAGATGGCTAAGAAGATTACAGAGCTCCAGGAGCTCCTGAAAATTGCGCAGGAGAGGGACTCCAAGAGAAAAGAGGTTAGGGAGAAAATGGGGACAAGCGAAAACGTGAGGAAGGAGCAGAAGGCGTTCCATATGAGTGTTCTAAGGTATGCAGAGGAATCTGAAAAGCGCCACAAGAAGCTGATGGAAAACTACCGGAAGCTTGACGAGCTCAAAAAGAGGAAAGGGGAGATAAGCAACAGCCTGGACGGGCTGAAGGGAAAAGTAGACGGCATAAACGACCAGCTGCTGAGCAGGGAGGAGAAGGAAGCCATTGAAAGGCGCAAAGAAGCCAATAGAAAGATGCAGGACGAGGTCAGGATCATAGCTGAGAAATACAAGCACGTAAAGATGAAGCTTGACAATGGTGGGATACTCACCAAGGACGACTTTCTGATACTCCAGAGGTACGAGCAGCATAATGAACAAAAAGAGGCTTGAGCAGACGCTCATAGACCTTATAAGAATACAGAGCACCAGCGGCAATGAGGGTGCGATAGCAGATTATGTCGTCCATGAATTCTCAAAGATAGGCTACAGGGCATCAATTGACAAAGAGGGCAATGTTTACGCGGAGGCGGGCCGCGGAAAAAAGAGCCTGATGTTTAACGCGCATTTGGATACTGTCCCGCCCCACCCGGGGATGAAAAGGCCATATGAGCCTGCGAAGCGCGGCAGGAGGGTATACGGGCTGGGCGCGACGGACTGCAAGGCAGGGATTGCCTGCATAATCGAGCTTGCCAGAAGCATTCCTCCGGAGGGAAAGCTAAAGTTCCTTTTCACGGTCAGGGAGGAGTCATCGGCATCCGGTCGGCCGAGAGGGAGCATATCCGCCTCAAAAAAGCACATGGCAGACTTCTGCATAGTTGCGGAGCCCACATACAAGGAGAAAGTCCCGCAGGTCGCCGCCGGCGCCAGGGGGCGGACTCTTCTGAAAATAGACGTCAAGGGCAAGAGCAGCCACTCGTCCAGGCCGGAGGACGGCGTAAACGCCATAGAGGAGGCGATGAAGCTTTTCAAGAAGCTTGAAAAAGTGTATCTCAACAAAAGGAGATACCACGACGTGATCCTCCACGAAACGCTTTCCGTAGTTAACATGGAAGTAAAGAGCACTGCGAACAACGTAATCCCGGACAACTGCAGGATTACCGTCGACTACAGGACTTTGCCAGGGAGGAAAGACGCACTTAAGGTCATTAAAAGGCTAATAAGCGAGGCGGGGGTCAAGGCAAAGCCGCACGTCGTATTCAGCTCCCCTGGATACGTGCTGATGAATGAAATAAAGCCGCTTGGGCAGCTAAGGAGCGCCCTGCATGATGAGTTTGGAGGGGCGCCGGTTACCAGCATAGCGTTGGGAAAGGCGGATGCCGAGTACTTCCACCGTGCAGGCACGAAAACGGTAATATGCGGACCTGGCATCAGCAGGCTGTGCCATTCTGCGGACGAATATGCGCGAGTGGACTTGATGGCTAAGTGGACAACCGCAGTCGAGAGTTTTGTCAAAAATTATTTCAACGGATAGGAGTTAAAAAGCGCGATGAAAGTAAAAAGGACGTCGGTGATAAGGCGGATTGCGAGAGGTGACCTTGACGAGGTGAGGCGCGTGAGGCGCAAGCCGACGAGCGGCGACGTCGTGAAAGTCAACGTATCCAAGATTGGCTTCTGCAAGCACTTTGAGAATGTGCATGGGAGGCTCGGGATGTTTTTCAGGAACAACGAGCTCTACTGCGCGATGGGGACGAGGTACGCAACGGCAGAGTACGAGGCAATAGTCCCTGGCAAGACGCCCAAGACCCTTGACCTCCTGAATGCGGGAGGCGTCTGCGGAAAAGTCATAGGCAGGAACGTGATGGTGTCCGAGCCTACGAAGCTTGAGTTTGAGGGCTATGTAGTCAAGGGGAGCCATGTGGTGAATATCGCAGACTATGCGCTGCCAGTCCTGAAAAAGAAAAAAATTCCAACCATATTTGTAGTCGGCAGCGATATGGACTCTGGAAAAACAACGACCGCAGGCACGATAATCAGCTCCCTGGTTGACGGCGGGTTCAGGGTAAATGGCGGCAAGGTTACCGGAGTTGCCAGGGTGAGGGACATCTACTCGATGAAGGACGCAGGCGCCTCAAAGATAGCGGACATAATAGACGCAGGACGGAGCTCGACCTACCTCCTGAATATCGACGAGCTCATGGACACGTTCTGGAGGATACACACCAACCTGGCGAAGGACGACCCGGATTACATTGTTCTGGAGATTGCAGACGGCATATTTGAGAAGGAAAACGAGATGCTGCTGAAGAACGAGGACCTCCGCAGGATGATAAGCAAGCTAGTTTTTGCAGCAGGGGATGCCATAGGCGCACAGGGAGGGGTAAGGTACCTGAACGAGCACTACAGGCTCAATGTAGACGCAGTCTCAGGCATATTCTCAAACTCGGCGCTTTCAAAGAGGGAGCTTGGCAGGAAGATAAGCGTCCCGATATTCAGCAACCTCCCTGAAGAAGAGGAGGGAGTAGTCGAGTTGCTGACCAAATAGCGGCAAGGTGCTCTTTGGCTAAATTTATATAGCCGCCGGAAAAGAGGTTATTGTGGAGATAGAAGACTTATTGAAAACCCACCCAGGGCTTGAGAAGGTGGTAGGCATACTCAGGCAGAGCGGGGTCCAGAAGCTTTATCCGCCCCAGGCCGAGTGCTTCAGTAAAAAAGTCCTGGACGGAAAAAACCTTGTCCTTTCTATTCCGACGGCATCCGGGAAAACCCTTGTCGCGGAGATAGTCATGATGCAGCACGTCCTCGCAGGCAAGAAGGCAGTATACCTCGTGCCCCTGCGGGCGCTCGCCTCTGAGAAGTACCAGGAGTTCAGGGAAAAATACTCTGGGCTCTGCAGGGTGGGCATGTCGAGCGGGGATTACGACAGGGTGGATGCGGGGCTTGGCGCCTGCGACATAATCATCCTGACGATAGAGAAAATGGATTCGCTCATGCGGCACGACGTAAACTGGCTAAGCAAGATAGGCGTGGTCGTCGTCGACGAGATACACCTGCTTGACTCGCCGGACAGGGGACCGACCCTTGAGATGGTGATAACAAAGCTGAGGAAGTACAAGCCCTCAATCCTTGCCCTTTCTGCGACAATAGAGAACAGCGACGAGCTGGCGCAGTGGCTTGGCGCGGAGCTCGTTGAGAGCGACTTCAGGCCGGTCAGGCTTTCGAGGGGGGTTTTCCTGGACGGAAAGGTGAGCTTTGACATAAAGGAGGACATTGAGCTGAATGATGAGGGCGACATTTCGCTTGTCCTTGCAAAGGACACTGTCTTGCAGGGGGGGCAGTCCCTTGTATTTGTAAACAGCAGGCGCTCGGCTGAGGCGGAAGCAGAAAAAATCTCAAAGTCAATGTACTCGCTTTTGGGGGAAAAGGAGCGGAAGCTCCTTGCAAAGGCCGCAGAGGATGTGCTTGGGGCGCTTGAAACCCCTACCAAGCAGTGCAAGAGGCTTGCGAACTGCATACGGGGAGGCGCGGCGTTCCACCACGCAGGGCTGCACCTGAAACAGAGGGCTGTCGTGGAATCCTCATTCAAGGCCAACCTGATAAAAGTGGTTTCGGCGACGCCGACCCTTGCGGCCGGGGTAAACCTGCCAGCAAAGAGAGTGGTAATAAGGGATTATAAAAGGTATACTTCGTATGGGCTTGAACCGATTCCTGTTTTAGAGATCCATCAGATGTGCCTACCTTACACTGAAAAGATTTTGCTTGGTGATGGGTCGGAGGAGGAGATTGGACGGCTAGTAGAAGATAAAAAAAGGATAGGCGTTCTTAGTTATAACCAAGAATCTGATTCGATAGAGCCAAAGAAAATAGAGAGATTTTATAAAAGCAAGTCGAGGCATTTCGTCGATATCGAGGTCTCTATAGGACATAAACTGAGGCTTACGCCAGACCATCCGGTTTTAGTATTCAACAACGGTAAAAAAACTTGGAAACGGGCTTGCAAACTGAAAAAAATGGACATGGTGCTTTGTCAGAATACTACACGCCGCCGCATGAAAAGCATACCTTACTTCTATGAATTCCTTAACAAAGACAGGTCGTATTTGGTTGGAAGAGGCGAGCTAATAAAGGATGCAAGGGAGAGGCTGAGATGTACGGAAAAGGAACTTGCTAAGAGTATCGGAGCTAGTTATAGATCGATGTGGCACTACAAAACAAATAGAAAAGCCATGCCAGCGAAAATTGCATTGGAATTATGCAAGATTCTGGAGTTGGATGGCGCTGGGATTACAAAAGTCTTTTCTAAAGTGAAAACTGCATATGGAAACACTATTAAACTCCCTCCAAAGATTTCTGAGGATTATCTGTGGTTGTGCGGCCTTATAGCAACAGACGGGAATCTTCAAGAGGCTTATGACCGATGTGGTTCGAGGTACTGTAAGATACGTATTTTCAACAATAACCGAAAAATAATCAACAGGGCTACGTCTATATTGCGAGAATTCAATTTAGAGCCATGCTGTAGAAAGGTCGGAGATAAGTGTCACGCCATTGAGGTAGGTGCAACGCTGCTTGCAGATATCATTTCTATAAATTTTGGCATACCCTATGGAAACAAAACGGCTATTGTTAGGGTGCCAGATATAGTAAAATCGATGCCCCCGGCATATATTGGCTCATATCTCGCAGGTGTTTTCGATGGTGACGGCAATTACTTTGAACTTAAAAAGAGTGGTGTAGTAAAGGGCAGGCGAGTGCTATTTTCTACAGGGAGCAAACAGTTTGCAGATGGAATTCAAAAACTTTTGACACGGATAGGTATAACCAGCACAGTTAGAAAGGAGCGTGGCGGAAAAACATTTGGGATACGGGGAAAACTGGTAACCTTTCCAAGAGCAAATTACACCATCAGCTTCTGCAAGAAAGAGTATATCAATAGATTCCATAGATTCGTCAGACCTGTGAAATGTTCAATACCGGCTGTCAGGTATAGCGACTACCACAATATAAACAAGTTCTTTGACAGACCTGCTGAATACTCTTCCGTTCCAATAAAGAGGATTAGGCGAGTAGAGCTAAAGGATCCGGTGACTGCGTATAACTTGGGAGTAAAAGATAACAACAATTACATAGCGTCTAACATACTGGTACACAACTGCGGCCGTGCCGGAAGGCCGAAGTATGACAGTGACGGGGAGGCCGTCCTGATAGCCAAAAGCCTTCCTGAGTACGAGCAGCTCTGGGAGCATTACATAGAGGGGCGGCCGGAGCCGATATCCTCGAAGCTTGGCGTCGAGCCGATACTAAGGACGCACATCCTTGGCATAATATCCCAGGGGCCGCTGACGCGGGAAAGCCTGGACAAGATGTTTGAGAGCACGTTCTACGCATTCCAGTACGGAGATGTCTCCGCACTAGAGGAAATAATAAGCAGGGTTTTGGACTCCCTCTTTTCCTGGGGATTCCTAGAAGAGGAAGACCTGAAGTTCAGGTGCACCCGCCTTGGGAAGCGGGTGGCTGAGCTCTATATCGACCCGCTGACGGCATACGAATTCATCCGGCTTTTCGAGACTGAGATGGAGGAGATGGTCCTCCTCACAATGATTTCCGATACGTCGGAAATGGGGATGCTTCCGGGCGTAAGGAGCGCTGAGGAGCCGTTCCTGTACGAGGAGTTCGAAAAGTACAGCCTTGACGAGGACAAGATACGGGCGTTCAAGAACGCGCTTGTGTTCAGGGACTGGATGGATGAAAAGACTGAGGACGACATACTCGAGAGGCATAACGTCGCGCCAGGGATACTCAAGGTCAGGCTGGACATTGCAGACTGGCTCCTCTACTCCTGCGTAGAGATAAACGCAATCCTCAAGAGGAATGAGGCGGCAAAGATGGTCCGCAGGCTCCGCACGCGCCTCAGCTACGGAGTGAAGGAGGAGCTGTCCCTGCTCGTAAGGGTCCGCGGAATAGGCCGCGTCAGGGCAAGGCGGCTGTTTAGCGCTGGCATAAAAAAGCCGTCTGACCTGAACAGCAGAAACTGCACAAAAGTGTCAAACCTTCTTGGAAAAAAGACTGCGGAGAAGATATACTCTGACTTAAGAGCAAAAATCAGCAAGCGCGGAGTTCAGTAGGTTATCGACCTTGTGTTGCGCTGGTACCTTGACGGCTCAGGATGCGCATCAAGCTCTTCTTCTACCCCGCTTTTCTCGCGGTAGGGCGCTATGGGATCGTACTCGGATTTTCCCTTCTTTCGGTCAATCCTTACTGCAGGAGGAGTAACAACCATGAGGTCCTCGCTAAGGCCGACTATGTCGCCGCCTATTGCATAAGTGGTCTTCTGGACGCGCCTTAGTGCGCGCCTGAGCTCGACCTTGTCTGAAGCGAACTGCGACTTAAGCTTCATTATGACGATGCTTTTCTTGTCGCGAAGGGAGTCAAGAACCTTGTCGACGTCAGTGAATTGCTCGAGTGTAATTACGCGCAGAGTGTACTCGTAAGGCCCGGATGGGTGCTCCCAGTCAAGCTCTACAAGCTCCCTGCCCTGTGAAATATCCGCCCTGCTCTTCCCAAAGATAGATACCATGTGAATCACTCTGAATATGCCATTACCATATAAATACTTTTGCCTTTAAATCGACTCGATTCTGCCCAAGACGTCCCATAAAACTGTCCTGCCGTGGAGGGGGATATTTGGGTCCTCGACAATCTCCTCAACCCTCGAAAGCGCGTGGTTTTTCCTGACGTTGAGGTCGGGCTCGGACTGGTCGGTGATCATGGCTTTGACGTCAGTTATCGCGACCTTGACGTTTCTTGGAAGCGCAGGGTCCGAGAGGACATTCGAGAGGAAGTCCAGCAGGTCAGAAACGGTGCCTGCATATTCCCCAAGCTCGAAGCCCCCGCCCTGCTCATGGACAGTCTCCGCTATGGGATTGTCAACGTCTATAAGCTCGCAAGGCTCATTCTTTGCGTGGTTTGTCTTTTGCATTTTTTATCTGCTCGGATATAAGCTTCACTGCGAGCTCTATAGCATCAGGAAGCTTGCCGACATCGGGGCCGTTCGCCCCCGCGGCAGCGTCGTGGCCTGAGCCGGCGCCGCCGAGAAGCTCGCCCAGCCTCGGCATAATTTGCTGACCCAGATTAACTTTTGTTTGCTTAATAAAGTTTGCGCGGGCGCGGGCGCTTATTCTCGCTTCGGATGCAGCACAGCCGACCACTGCCGCATCTGCACCGGACGCAACAAGCGCCCTAGCAACTGAGGCCTCGAAGGAGCCGACTTCGGAAGTCACCAAAAGGAAGCCGCCGACGCGGTGTATCTGGCACCTCTGCCCCCCTTTTAGCCTTGCAATGCGCTCGGATTCTGACATCGGGGCGGAGAGCAGCTCCAGTATTTCACCATAGTTTAGTTTGTGCTCGTTCAGGAGCTTTGCAATGGTTGAGAATGCCTTGTTGTCAGCAACCTTTAGGAAGGCGGAATCGAAGATTATCCCTACAAGGACAAGCTCTGCCATCTGCTTTGTCAGGGGAATTGAAAATCCTGAGTGGATTACGCTCGTGGTTGAGACTGCATTGCGGTCAACAAATTTCTTTCCGCTTATCCCGCCTGCCTGGTGGTGGTCTATGATGACGACTTCCGATCCTGCCAAGTCGACTCCAGGGAGCTGGTTTGGGGTTGCCGTGTCGACCAGGACAACGAGGTCGTATGAGCGGATGTCGAATTCCGTGAGCGGCTTAATTTTTGAGTATGGGAGAATGCTTCTCGCCTGGAGCGACACGCCACCGGGGAAGGCCATATCGACAGACGTTAAGCCCAGCTTCGCGAGGTATTGCGAGAGAAGTATGGTGCTGGCGACGGCATCAACGTCCGCATTGTGGTGAGTGAGTATTAGCAGCCGCTTTCCCTTCTTTCCCGTGAAAAATTCCTGGATTTTCATTTTCGTAAGGTTTAAATACTTAGATTACCACTAAATAGTAGTAACATGGCGCACATAGTTGGCTATATGGACATCCTGTCCCATTACCAGTGGGGAACGTTTGAGCCATTTTCATTTATGTCGATTTCCTCTACGGCCCAGCTTGGCGAAATAGCCAAATTCGGAGCCATTGCGGGGGTTTTCAACCTTGTTGTCATCCAAGTCATACTCGGCTTGCTGATGACGAGGAGGGTCATAAAGCTTGGAGGCCTCTCAATGTTCATGAGCCCGCACACGCCGTTTGAGGCGCTGGTCAAGGCCCCATTGCTTGAGGAGACAGTATACCGGCTGTTGGGGATGATTGCAGTTGTAGCCTTTACCGGCTCGCTTGGTTGGGCAATTTTGCTCACATCGGTCGCTTTCGGGCTCGGCCACCTTTACCAGGGGCCGCTTGCCGCGCTAGCTTCGGTTGTTGCGGGGGCAGTATTCGCAGTGACATTCCTCGCAGGAGGGCTTGTCGCCGCGGTTGTCGCCCACTCAGTCGTCAACCTGATAGTTTTCCTGTCTTACTGACTGCCCTTGGCTCTCAGCTTTGACTCCAGGGTTTTCTGAAGGTCGGTGAGCTTTGTCTTGAGCTGGCTCTCCTGCTTGGTAAGGGATTTCATCCTTACGTCAAGAGTTTCCTTATCAGCCTCTAAGTCAGTCTTAAGGCGGGAAAGGTCTGCCTTGACCAAAATCCTGCCAACTGCCTTGTAGACGTCAGTATCAGCCTTGGAAGTCCTGAGCTCCTCAATTGCATTTTCAGTTTCCTTAATCCGCATGTTGGTCTGGAGCTTCTGGGTAGACACCATCTGGAGCTGCTGCTGCGCAACCTGGAAGCCGCGGAGTTCGCTCTGAAGTTTTTCGTCGGACACTATTTTTCACCTCCCGTGAATTTTGTAGACATTTGCAGGAATGACAGGTATGAGTTGACGGATGCTTTCAGGCTCGAAAGGTCCGCTGCCTCGAGAGTAACGACGAGGCGCTTTCCGTCAGATTTCACGTCCTCCTTAACCCGCTTCGAGCGCTTTACAGTGTCAGGCTTAAGGCTTTTGGCTATTAGGCTTGGGTCTGAAAGCTCGAATATTATCTTTGCCTTCATCTAGCTGAAACTTTCTTCGCAAGGGGAAGACGCTTCTTGTAAAGAACGTGGTATCCGCAGTAGGGGCACCGTATCCGCTGGCTCATGTCTATTTTTTCAAGAGCCCGCCCGCAGCCTCCGCAGTCATACATTGCCCTTCACCTCAGTTATCGCGAGCTCCCTCGCAACAGTAGGAACATAAGTGCCTCCGGCAAACTTCTTGCCGCACTTTGAGCACTCCCAAATGGCAGTTGATGTCCTGCTTACGCGCTTAAAGCTGCAGAAGGGGCAGACATGCTTCTGTTTCTGGACGGCTTCAATCTCGGCTACCCTGCGCCGGACACTTGCACCGTACCTGGGGCCAAACCTGCCTGCACTTTTCACTTTTTTAGTCATATTCCTTCCCTTTGTCCTTCTGGCTTATAAAGTTTCTGCCGGGGCGGCAAGCCGCCCTGGCGAGCTACTTTATTTTGAGGAGCTTTCTAACCTGCTTGCCCCGCTCAACGCTGTAGTCGATTGCCTTTGCAATCTCTTCCTGCGTAAAGGAGCCGGCCAGGCCCTTCTGCATTGCGCAGATTGCCCCGTCGGCCCTTGTGGTCACGGTAATCCTGCAGTCCATGCCCTGTTCCTCAGCCCTTGTGGAGTCGAGAACCAGCTTGTCACCGACTTTTATGACGGTGCATGGCACTGGGTGGTCCTTCAGAGGGAGCGGCTTTGAGTCCTCGCCAACCTCGACCTTGTCGCCGACTACCTTTGCGGACTTGACCTTCGCGTTCATAAGCGCAGCAAGTGCTGCGATTCCAGCGGCATCAATCAGGCTTCCGTCTGAGTCTAAAACCCACAAGTCTACATAGACCATCCAGACGTGCTTGCCGGACTCTATGACCAGCTTGCTCATGTCGATAGCCTTGGACTCGCGGATTCCGCGGTCAACCACCCTTGAGAGCTCGATTGACTCGTCGCTCGGCCTTCCGCCTTCGAACTCGGGGTCTGCCAGGGGCAGGAACTCCGAATTAACGGAAAGCGCGCCCTCGTCCGGAGTGTCCGGGTAGGGTGTGCCAAGCTCAATCTGGACGCCAGCCATAACTGTGGTCTTGCCCATCTTGACTAATGCAGAGCCGGAGGGCTTATCCAGTATAGGTGCCTGGAGTTCAATCACCCGGAACTCATCTGCCTTTCGCCCGTCCATCCTGAGGTTGTCATTCAGCAGGCGGAGAACGTTCTCGCGCATTATTGGCGCTAATAGGTCGGTCGTCATTTTTGCACCTCCTCGGTTGCTATCTTTTCCTTGACGTACTTGTCCTTGAGCGCCTTGACTTGCATCTTGTAGATTGTGTCTACACCAGACCAAGCCAGGTCCATTGCTTTCCCAAACTCGTCTTTGGTCAGGTGGCCGTCAAGCTGCATCAAGGTTATTTTCCTTGACCTTGGAAGCATTGCAACTGGGAAGTCTGTCTCCCCTTCGGTGTCTTCCTTGCCTGCGACGTCGAGGACGAGCTGTCCGTCGACCTTCCCGACTGCGACCGATGTTACAAGGTCGCGCATGGGTATGCCTGCGTCTGCGAGCGCGACGGATGCGGCGTTTATTCCGGCAACCCTCGTGCTTGCGTCTGCCTGCAGAACCTCAATGGTCAGCTCAACCATCGTCTTTGGGTACTCCCTAAGGAAAAGGGCTGGTGTAAGGGCGTTGGCGGTCACCATAGATATCTCCGTGGAGCGCCTTGATGGCCCCGGCCTTATCCTCTCCTCAGTTGAGAACGCTGCCATCCTGTACCTGCAGTTCAGAATCCCTGTCAATGGGTCCTGCTTGTGCTTGGGATGGAATTCCATCGGACCGAAAACTCCGGCTATTACCTTCGTTTTGCCCATTTCTATGTAGCAGGAGCCGTCGGCGTGGGCTAAGACTCCGGCTTCAATCTTCATTGGCCGGATTTCATTTAGCTTCCTTCCGTCGAGCCTCTTGCCGTTGGTTATTAGTGCGAGTTTCTTTTCGCTCATTTTTTCGCCTCCTTTGCCTTTGCTGGCTTTGCCTTGGAGGCAGCCGCCTTAGGCTTTACTGGCACTGGCCTCAGAACCTTCTTTTCAGCAGGCTCTTCTGGAAGGTCTTCCGCACCAGATGGTTTCGGTGGCTTGGCCATCTCAACCGGTGGGGCTTCGACCGCCTTCTGGGCCGCCTGAACTGCCTGTACCACTGACTTCGGCACGTTCTTCTCTAGAAACGTCTTTATCCTGTCAGTGAGGCCGGATATGTGTGCCTCGCTGTCTATTTTCATTATTGCCTGGACTACGATGTTCTCAGTCTCAGGCGGCGCACGCACCCAGACGCGCCCGTTCTGCCCAACAAGTATGTCGCTGTTGGTGTATGACTTTATCATAGTCACCATGGTACCGTTCTTGCCTATCAGGCGAGGAACCTTGGTCGAGCTTATTTCGACAATCCTTCCGCCGTAGAGCTTCCTGAGGCCGCGCGACCTCATGCTGACGCCAATCTGCTTGGACTTTGTCACATTCATTACTTGGCAGAAGATGACATCTCCAACGTCGTAGTACCTCGTCAGCTCCTCGCCCTTCTCTATGAAGGAGGAAGAACCGGAGCTAAGCGGCAGTGTCGCCTCATACGGCGAATTTATGTTGACTATCCAGGACGAAAGCATTGTGTCCTGAATTATGCCAATTATATAGTCGTTCGTCTGCGGCATGTACCTGCCAGCCAGGGGGATTAGCTTCACGAAGTTTCCCCTGACTTCTATCAGACCGAGGCGGGAGGCGTATAAGCCTGGGCCGTCGCGGTATATTCCTGTTCCAGCCAGGTAATCTGACCCCTCGGCAACAATTTCGCCCGGGGTTACCAGCTGTTTGTCTTCAACTTTCAACATTTTATCACTTCTCCTTTTTGAGTGAATATCATTCTCACTGTTTTTTCTGCCGGCGCTTTTCCTTTTAAAGGAAAATGCCGCATCACGTCTTTTTGAACTGTGATCGTTATAGCCTCTGCAGTATCTGGGACTCGAGCTCGCCCTTGCACACTGCGTTGAGCTCGCGGAAGAGGTCGTCCTGTATCCCAGCCGGGATGGTTATCACGGCGGAATAGCTCCCGTCCGAGAGCCAGTCCTCGCGCTCCGGCTTGTGCTTCTTGACATGGGCGTATGCCTTGCCGGTGTACGCAGCCGGGATTTTTATTGCGAGCGTTATTGACTCGAACTTTATCGGGGCGAGGGGCTTCAGCTTGTTGAGTATGTCCGCGACCTGGTCCTCAACCTTCTTGAACGGGTCTATGCTGATCCTCGCCTCTTCGAACAGTATCTCTATCCTCTGCGGGGTGTAGGGCGTGTTTGCCTGCGGGTTTATCGCGTTCCGCACTATCAGGTCTATCGCCTTTTTCCGCTTCACCTCTGACATCCGCTTCTTCTGCTCAGTGGTGAGGTGAAGCTCACCCTTCTTCAGGATGACCTTTACGATCTCGTTGTGGTCGGTGGTCCCGAAGGCAGTTGTGAGCTTTGAAGTGGACGACTTCTCGCCCTTCCTTGCGTCGAAGAACACCTCGTCTGCCGCAAGGACATCCTCATAGGCGCCGGTCTCCCTGAACTTCTGGGCCGCATCCGGGTCGACGAAGACCTCGAAGTGCTCGCCGTGTGAGTCTATCTTGGCTATTACTGCCTTGTCAATGGATATCATTTCTTCTTCAGCTTTTCGAGAACTCTGTCAATCTCTCTCTGGACTTGTGTGTCAGAAAGAGAGATGTATCTCCTCGATTTCTTGTCTACGATTGAGATTTCTATGCTGTCAGAGTTGAACTTCTCCTCGGAGCCCTTGTAGAGCGCCTCGAGCGCGAGGTCGACTGCGTCCGCCTTCGACATGTTCGAGTCGTAGCTCTTCCGGAGTATCTCCTTTATCTTCTCGCTGTTCTCACCGATTGCCGTAGCCTTGTACTCCCAGTAGGACCCCGACGGGTCGGTCTCGTACAAGCGTGTCACACCGTCTGCGTTTACCCCTGCGAGCAGGAGCGCGACGCCGAACGGCCTCAGGCCCCCGACCTGGGTGTAAAGCTGCATATAGTCAGTGAGCTTTTTGCACATGTTCTCTGCGCTTATCGGCTCGCCATACGTGAGCCTGTGGCTCTGCGAGTCAACGCGCGCCTTGTCTACGAGCCGCCTTCCGTCTGCAACGAGCCCGGATGTTGCGGCGCCTGCGTGCTCATCAATCTGGTAAATCTTCGCCACGGAGTTTGCAATCATCAGCGGGTCGGTAATGTTCTTGTCTACCGCGAGGATTACGCCGTCCCTGTAGCTTATCCCGAGGGAGATTGTGCCCTTCTTCACGGCTTCCCGCGCGTATTCAACCTGGTACAGCCTGCCCTGCGGGCTGAAAACTGTAATAGCGCGGTCATAACCGGCCATTTGAGGTCCCATGTCTTCAAAATTTGGCATTTTTCACCACCATTTTTTCTTCGCTTTTTTTATAGTACCTGACACGCCCATTGAACTGAACCTTGCCGGCTTGCCGTTCACTGTTGAGGCAAGGGCAAGCAGGGCTTTTGCCTGGTCCTTTTGATCATGATTTATTTTCAGGATTCCTTTTTGCTTGTTCTCATCAAAATCTGTAAGCCAGAATCCCAGTCCGGCAAAACCTATTTCTCCTAAAGCCTTTATTCCTGTACTTGCAAGCGATTTATATACCTCCTCCTTCTTAAACGTTTCCTCGCCGGCAACTTCGAATACAACGTACCTCTGCCGCTTCTTCAGGGTCGGCGGAAGCCTCTTGACTTTCATCCTGAATCGCTCACCCCTTTGGCAATCCGCTTCTTCTTTCCGCGTATCTTTTTCAGGAGCTCGGCCGGATTTTTCGAAACCGCTGCGCTTGCCTCCTCCTCAGTCATCCCAAGGACTGCCAGGAGGCACTCGATGTCACGGGGGGACCGGAGCTGGTACCTGTTTTCAGGGCGGGTGCTGACGATTATCCTGTTTTTGCACCGCCTTGCAATCCGGAGAGCCTTCTCAAAGCAGCTGGCGGCCCGAACCCCAGTTTTGGAAAATATTACTGAATGCAAATCGAACTCTACGAAGTCAGCTGACTTTCCGATTACGGTGTCGTACACGAGCCGCTCAAAATCCAGGCAGAGGACGTCCGCAGGGCAGCTCCGTGCGAGCTTTGCGTCGTGCGAAAGGTAGAGCGTGTAGTCTGCTTTGGCGCTTTTTGCCCGATCCCTCAGGACGCGCTCGTCTTTTGCATCTATCAGGGCGCCCCTGAGCCCGGAATCTGCGCCGATTACCCCGATGTCAGAATAGCCAAGCCGCTTAGCCTCATCCCTCAGGTCTGCTTTCACGTGGAAGTCAATCATATTATTCTAGTGCTTTGGTGAGTTAAAGAGAACGCGACGACGAAAAAGAACCCGAGCATCGCCATTTGGAGGGATAGCGGCCTTGAGTTGCCGAGGGTGTTCTCCGTCGAGCAGGTGCTTATGCCGCCTAACTTGGCGCGCACGGCTGAGAAGTAGCTCTCGCAGCAGAGCTTCTGGTCACAGCCGTCAACGAAGCCCATAATGCCCAGCCCCAGGAGTAGGAGCGAAATAAGGAGTGATGCCGTGAATGTGCTTGCGTCCATGTTATCTTAGAGTGTCTCCCCTATGATTCCAAAAAGCAGCAGGAGTATTTAATTATTCTCAGGAGAGCCCCAGAAGCTACTCGGAGTCCGACTCAGATTCGGCTTCGGAGCCAGAATCTGGCTCAGGCTTGTCCTTGCCAGGCGCTTCGCGCTTGCCCTTTAAGGGGTCTGTTTCCTCATCCTCGGGCGACTCGTCGTCCTTTTTTTCCAAGTCGAATTCCTCGGCGTAGTCGCCGTAGTCGATGTTAGACTCATCCTCTGGATAGTCTGTCTCTTGCGCCATGCTATCCCACTATATAGAAGGGCTATATAAAAATTTCCATTGAGATGGGTATATGTGCGTATATGTCAGTCACCGGACAGACTTCACCGTGCCAGTATTGCCATCTAATCCGAGACGGGCTACTTGCCCCGGTTCTTGTTCGCGGCAAGTGAAGGCCGCATTTTCTCTGCGCCCTTGCCCTTGTTACGCAGACCGCGGGATTTCTTGCCTGCAGAGGTCAAGCCCCTGAAGACGCGGTTCTTGTGCTGCGGCTCTGCAATCCAGGCGAGGTTCTTGTCGCCTTTTATCGCAGGGTGGTCTGGGTCAATCAGGATTACCTCGAAATATGCTGACTTCCCGTCCTCAGCAAGATAATACGAGTTCAGGACCTCAAGGTTCAGGTACCTCCTCTGGACCCGCTCCTCAGCAATCCACTGGAGGGACTTCTTAGGTGAATACCGGTTTATGCCCGCGTGTGTGGGCCGTCTTCCGCCAGCAGGCCTCGGCCTTGTCCTTCCGCCGCGCTTTACCCGCGCGCGGACAATGACGAAGCCCTGCTTCGCCTTGTATCCAACGGACCTCGCCCTGTCGAGCCGTGTGGGCCTCTCGACGCGGACTATCGCGTCGGATTTCCTCCACGCGATAAGGCTTGGCTTGTCTTCAGTCAGTTTCAGGTATTTGTAGAATGACATCTTATCCTCCATATCCGTTCAGGGCCAAATGGCACCCACATCCTCGGACAAGTGGCAAGTATTAGGCGGCGCCCATTATAAAGTTTTTGCAGGGGCTTTGCACGCATCGAGTTGCGTGGAGATATAGACAAAATATATAAATGGTCGAATAAATGATATTCGCACAGGGGTAAAATTATGCCAGGAAATAAGACAGCTGGACCTAGGTATAGGTCGCGAAACATAATGAAGAAGCCGGTCAGGGAAAAGGGGCTTCCGCCGATAGGGCGCTTTATGGAAAAGTATGAGGTCGGGGATAGGGTCGTTATAAAGGTGGAGCCGGCAGTTCCGGAGGGAATGCCATTTATCAAGTTCAACGGCAAGTGTGGAAAAGTAATCGAGAAGCGCGGCAGGGCGTACGTTGTAAGCTTCAAGGACAAGGACAAGCGCAAGTCCGCGATATGCACCCCGGTCCACATGAGGAGGTTCAAGGAATAATGGTAATGAAAATACTGAAGGAGGAGCCGGTAAGCCTTGCGGAAGTCAAGGAGCTCCTCGACGGCCAAAAGGTGAAAAAGGACGAGGAAGCGACCTACGAGCAGAAGCAGACAATCGAGTACGTAAAGGAGTTCTCCAAATTCAAGCCGGCAAAGGTAAAGACCGCAATCGAGTCGCTAATTGCCCTTGGGATTAACCGGAAGGAGGCAGTAAAGATATTGGACATTGCCCCCCAGGAGCCGAAAGAGATGAAGCTCATATTCTCGAAAGTTCATTATTCGATAAGCGAAGACACCACGAACAAAGTTTTGGAGATTGTCAGAAGCTTGGAGTGAGTTCTATGGAGAAAATCGAAGAGAACGTCATTGTTCTGGACTATTTGCCTGAAGGAAGGGGCGGCAGGCCGCCGTTCCGGAGGGAGCCGCTGGCTATAGTCATGGGGATGAACTACTTCACCCTGCTCGAGGTCGTAACTAAGAAAGATGATGCAGGGAACTACATCAAGCTGAATATGAACGAGCATGCTTACATTGGCAAGGGCGAGAGGAACAAGATACACTTCATAAAAAGGAGGATATCCTTCGACGAGCTGACGGCAGTCGCCCAGTCTGAAGTGGAGGTTGCCGTAAGGGATATCGTAAAGGAGCAGGAGAAGCGGTTTGTCGACTTCTTCAACAAGTCCCAGCCGCTGACGACAAGGCAGCACCAGCTGGAGCTTCTACCGAAGATTGGCAAGAAGCTGATGTGGGAGCTCCTCGCTGAGAGGGGCAAAAAGCCTTTCGAGGGCTTTGCCGACATAAAGGCGCGGGTGAAGAACATGCCTGATCCGTCGGAGATAATAATCGAAAAGATAATGGAAGAGATAAGGGGGCTAAGCAAGTATTTCATATTCTCGGCAAACCCGCCGCAGAAGGATGAGCAGGAAGGCTTCGGCCAGCACAACGACAGGGGCGGCTACAGAAGGGGACCGCCGAGGCGCAGACCACCGGCTTAGATGAGCATTCTCCAGGAAATAAGAAAATACGGACTTCGGCTCGGACAGGACAAAGTGTTCCTTATTGATGAAAACTTTCTTGACAAGGAGGTCGGCTACGCCCAGATAACTAAAGGCGACACCGTCCTTGAAATCGGCTGCGGAATTGGCAACCTGACGGAGCGGCTTGTTGAAAAGGCAGGAAAGGTGATAGCTGTCGAGAAGGATGCAAACCTCGCCAAAATCTGCAGGGTGCGGGTGCAGGCTAAGAATCTTGAGGTTATCACTGGCGACGCCCTGAAAATTGCGCTGCCAAGGTTCGACAGGGCAGTCTCAAATCTGCCGTACAGCATCTCGGCGCCCATAACGTTCCGGCTCCTTGAGCAGGATTTCAAAACTGCAGTCCTCGTTTACCAGAAGGAGTTCGGCGACAAGATGGTGGCGCAGCCAGGGGACTCGAATTATGGCAGGCTCAGTGTTATGGTGCAGGCAAAGGCTGATGTCGAGCTCCTCGACGCGATACCAAAAACTTGTTTTACCCCGGTGCCGAAGGTAGATTCTAGAATAATACGGCTGACGCCAAGGCGCCGCGACCTGCCGGATAATTTTGCAGACGTCGTCAGGGCGCTGTTCCAGCACAGGCGGAAGCTTTGCAAAAACGCGCTGTCAGATTCCGCACATGAGCTGAAGGGATTCGACGCCAAAAAAAGTGCGAAGGATGTCTGCCCGCAAAAAAATGTGTTCAAACTGTCCATTGAGGAGATAGTCCAGCTCTGCAAAAAAATGCAGGCACATCATTAATAAATGCGTAATCCTTTACTTAGCCATGGAAAGCAACTGGTACAAGGTGCCTCACCGGGAAGTCCTGAAGCTTCTTAACACCAGCGAGAGGGGGCTTAGCAGCGAAGAGGTAAAAAAGCGGCTTTTTGAGCACGGCCACAATGAGCTCCCGAAGCCGTCAAAGAAGACAATCTTTGAGCATCTGGTTGAGCAGTTCAAGAACACGCTTATAGTTATACTGATAATAGCGACCATAGTTTCCGCCCTCCTCGGGGAGATTCTTGATGCGGCAGTTATAATGATAATAGTCCTGCTGAACGCAGTGATGGGGCTTGTCCAGGAATTCAAAGCGGAAAAGGCGCTAGAGGCGCTTGAAAAGATGGGTGCGCCGCATGCCATTGTCCTTAGGGACGGCAGCGAGGAGCGTGTTGAGGTTAGGGAGCTTGTTCCAGGCGATATTCTGCTTCTTGAAGTCGGGAACCGGATTCCTGCAGATGCCAGGCTTATTGAGAGCATTAACTTGAAGGTCGACGAATCTGCATTGACAGGGGAAAGCGCCCCGGTCTCGAAGAGGATTGAGCCGCTTTCAGAGGAAAAGCCGCTCGCAGAGAGGTCGAGCATGCTTTACATGAACACCCTCGTCACCTATGGGCGGGCTAAGGCAGTCATTGTCGAGACGGGCAAGAGGACAGAGGTGGGCAAGATTGCAACCCTCATAGAGCAAAGCGAAGAGGTAAAGACCCCGCTCCAGGAGAAGCTTGCAGTCTTCGGCAAGAAGCTCGGCATGTTCATACTCGTAGTCTGCGCCGTTGTCGCAGTGGGCGGCGTCCTGCGCGACCATATGCTTTGGATGGATGCCTTCCTCGTGGGCGTAAGCCTGGCTGTTGCTGCCATACCCGAAGGGCTGCCCGCAGTCGTGACCATTGTCCTAGCAATCGGGCTGCAAAAGATGGCTACTAAAAATGCTGTCGTCAGAAAGCTCCAGGCAGTTGAGAGCCTCGGAAGCGCGGACGTCATATGCTCAGACAAGACTGGGACGATAACAAAGAACCAGATGACTGTTACAGAGGTCTGGACGGACAGGAGGGTTGCAATCAGCGGAGAGGGCTACAGCCCAGTTGGGAAGTTCTCCATAAACGGAAAAGAGGTAACCCCTGCCAAGGACGGGCACTTGTCCCTCCTCCTTAAGACTGGGATGCTGTGCAACAATGCCCACCTCAGGCACGGCGCGCAATGGGAGGTCGTTGGTGACCCGACTGAAGGGAGCCTTGTCGTCGCCGGGAAAAAGGCCGGGCTGAATGAGGAGACGCTCAGAAGGGATAACAAGTTTGTGGATGAGATACCGTTTGACTCGAACCGGAAGATGATGAGTTCCATATACCGCGCTGGCGGGAAGGAAACTGCGTATGTCAAAGGCGCCCAGGAAGTGATAATCAGGCTCTGCACAAAGAAGTACAAAAACGGCAAGGTCGTGAAGATGGGCGAGAGGGACAGGCAGTCCCTGCTCAAGCAGAATTCTGAGATGGGCTCACGGGCCCTGCGCGTGCTGGCGCTTGCCTATCGCGACGTATCAAAGCCCTTCACTAGCGAGAATGTCGAGAAGGACTTAGTATACTTAGGGATGGCTGGCATGATAGACCCGCCAAGGGAGGAAGCCATTGCCGCGATAAGGGAGTGCAACATAGCAGGCATACGGGTAGTGATGATAACTGGTGACAACCTCATAACCGCGACGGCGATAGCGAAGCAGGTCGGGCTTCCGGTCAAGAGGGTCCTCACGGGGATGGAGCTTGAGAAGATGTCGCTCCAGGAGTTTGAGGGGATTGTTGAAGAGGTATCCGTCTACGCCAGGGTCTCGCCGGAGCACAAGGTGAAGATTCTTGAGGCACTGAAGGACAAGGGGCACATAGTCGCCATGACCGGCGACGGGATAAACGACGCCCCCGCCCTGAAGAGGGCTGATATAGGCGTTGCGATGGGCATCTCCGGCACGGACGTCGCACAGGGCGCCGCAGACATGATTCTGCTCGACGACAACTTTGCCTCCATCGTGAACGCGGTAGAGGAGGGCAGGGGGATATACGACAACATAATGAAGTTCATAAAATACCTGATATCGACCAACACCGGTGAGGTGCTGACGGTCTTTTTCGGGATGATGCTCAAGTTCCCCTTGGTTGTCCTGCCGCTCCAGCTTCTTTGGATAAACCTGCTGACTGACGGGCTCCCGGCAGTTGCCCTTGGCTTCGAGCCTAAGGACAAGGATATAATGACGAGGAAGCCGAGGAAGCCGGACGATCCGATATTCGGCAGGGAGCTCATAACAACCGCAGCCCTAGTCGGCAGCATAATGTGCATCCTTGCGCTGTTCACGTTCTGGTGGTATGGCTTTGGCATTAAGGCGCAGACCATGGCGTTCACCCTCCTGGCTGTGCTCCAGCTGTTCAACGCCCAGAACTGCAGGAGCGAGAAGTCGCTGTTCTCAATAGGCCTGCTTAGGAACAGGAAGCTGATATGGGCAATACTTGTCTCGTTCGCCCTACAGCTCGCAGTTGTCTACCTCCCACCGCTCCAGGTGGCCTTCCACACGACAGCCCTCAGCCTTATGGAATGGGGCTGGATATTCCTGATGGCGTCCACGGTAATCGCCGCCATGGAAATCAAAAAGATGCTCGCTAGGAAAGCCGGCTCAGGCGCTCAGTAGGGTCAACAGAAGGTTTCTCGTGCCCGGGGCAATGCCCAGCGTGAATATTGCAAAATAAAGCAGGCTCCGC